>NZ_JAHPTU010000002.1:0-394956 GCF_025514355.1 Acinetobacter sp. WU_MDCI_Abxe161 | reverse complement strand
ACCCAGGTCTACGTTTTGCGATCCGTGAAGGTGGTCGTACTGTAGGTGCTGGTGTTGTTGCGAAAGTAACTGCATAATCACTTTCAGTGAAAAAAAGCGCTCTTTTTAGAGCGCTTTTTTTATACTTAATTGTCTTACAATCACTATAAAAGCTGGCCTTAACTGATATTTCAATGTCCTTATTTACCCTTAATCCTTTTTATTAACTTTGTATGATAAGAATCAAGAAAACGAACAATAAAGTTTGAGTAACTAAGGTTACTTATCAAGGAGCTTTGGGTATGAATGCTAAAGTGAATATTACGAATCGTGCCGGTGCAAGCTTTCCAGTACGTCGTATGAATTTTGACTTTAATGATGTACCAGAATATTGGATGAATGGTTCTGCTGGACTCACACATTTTATGACTGCATTGTCAGCATTGTTTCCAGCTGGTGAGAAATTCTTTATAGATAGTGTACGAGCAGTACGTTATCACCCAGCGATTAAAGATGATGAAGCACTACAAAAAGAAATTAGTGCTTTTATCGGACAAGAAGCAATGCATACTCAAGAGCATGTGAACTTTAATGCTTCTGCTCAAAAGTTTGGTCACGATATAGAAACATTAGAGAAGTTTACCGATACGGCGATTCAAACAGCAATTAAAGCTTTCGTAAAAATTGTTAAACCTTTCGGTATGACGAAAGAAATGGTTGACCTGACTGCTACGACGGCTCTTGAACATTTTACCGCTACTATTGCTTCTCAATTATTAGTCAATAAGCACATTCAAGAGCTTATGACAGATGAGACGATGTCTACCATGTGGTATTGGCATGCTATTGAAGAAAATGAACATAAAGCCGTAGCTTTTGATGTATACGAAGGTGTATTTGGTAAAGGTGTAAAAGCTTATGCTTTACGAACCAGTTCTTTAGTGTTTGCTATGACTTTAATCTTTTTGATCCAGTCATCTTTTGTGCTTCGTTTATTAAAGCAAGACAACAAGTTAAATTTAGCTGAACTATCAGTAATTTATAAATATGGATATAGCCCATCTAAAGGCATTATTAGTGGTATGGCTAAGGAAATGTTGGTTTACTTTAAACCTGGTTTTCATCCAAATGATCTAGATACCGTGAGCCTATTGAAAAACTGGAAGGCAAAATTAGGTTTATAGTTTCAATTCATGATTTATAAAGGGCCAATATTGGTCCTTTTTTATTTTCTATGCCGAGTTCAACGAGAGACATCTTAGATTTTGCACCTTTATACGTCTATGAATGACCTCATCTGATATTTCTCTGTCCTCATCTGCACTTAATTGGTACATCGAAAGACGTATGATTATAAATATTAAGAAAATAAATAAAGTTATATGTGAATTAGCTATTCACTTAAAAGGAGTCTGAGATGAATGCTAAGGTAAATATTTCCAATCGTGCTGGTGCTAGTTTCCCGGTGCGTCGTATGGACTTTGAATTTGCTCAGGTCCCACGCTATTGGGCGAATTATGATGCAGCATTAACACATTTCATGACAGCATTATCAGCCCTTTTTCCTGAGGGTGAGCAGTTCTTTGTAAATAGTACGCGTGCTGTTCGAAATGATCCAAAGCTTGCAGATCCAGATCTTCAAAAAGAAATTAGTGCTTTTATTGGTCAAGAAGCGATGCATTCGAAAGAGCATTTAGCATTTAATGCTTCTGCACAGGCTTATGGTTATGATGTGCGTCATATGGAAAAGCAAACTGGAAAAGTCATTAAGATGGGTACAGCTGTTGTAACCAAATTAATGAAACCTTTTGGCTATACCAAAGAAATGATTGATTTGACAGGAACATGTGCGCTAGAGCATTTTACATCGACGATTGCCGCTGAACTTTTGCAAAACCCTGAAATTCAGGCTATGTTCCAAGATGACACTATGTATCATTTGTGGATGTGGCATGCAGTTGAAGAAAATGAACATAAAGCTGTGGCATTTGATGTGTATACAAGCATGTATGGGCAAGGTCCGAAAGCTTATTTTATGCGTTCAACAGCCTTGATTATTGCAATGGCATTAATCTTCGCAACTCAATCTTATTTTACTGCGAAGTTACTTAAAACTGATGATAAATTAACTTGGAAAGATACGAAGTACATGCTTAAGTTCATGTATGGTCGTAAAGGTTTTATGACTCGTCAAATTCCCGAACTACTTGATTTTTTAAGACCAAAATTTCATCCAAATGATTCGGATACCACAGCATTGTTGGCAACGTGGCGTGAAAAATTAGGTCTTTAAAATTACTTTAAAAAAAGGACAAATCAATTGTCCTTTTTTTTGCTCGTTTTTTCTTGGGAAGTTTTTATAATACGCACTACTTTAGAATCTTCATTGCGTTGAGACTCATGATTCGTATTATGCAAAATACTGATGTTGATATTGTTGTTCAAATTGAAAAATCAGTTCAGACACATCCGTGGTCAAAGCAGCAATTTATTGAATCTTTGAATTCTTATCAATGCACAGTAATTGAGTCACAAAACAGAGTGGTGGGTTTTTGTATTTTACAGCCTGTTTTAGATGAAGCGAATTTATTACTCATGGCAATTGATCCTAAAATGCAAGGGCAGGGTTTAGGATATAAATTATTAAATGAATCGATTGAAAAATTAGAAAATTGCCCAGTGCAAATCTTTTTAGAAGTTCGGGAAAGTAACAAAGCTGCTATCGGGTTATATGAAAAAACAGGCTTTCACCAAATTGACCTGCGCCGCAATTATTATCCTACTCAAGAAGGCGGGCGGGAACACGCAGTCATTATGGTAAAAACCTGTACAGATGATTTCGCATCTTTATTTAATGATTAAATTGTTCCATTCAGAAGGTAACGTTGTCATAAGAGAAGTACCTAGCTGTTGAATTTCTTCTGGTGACAATGATCGGTTTAAACGACGCCATTGTCCATCAAGTAGAAGTTCTAAAGGTGTATATTGCGACTTATAGTTCATTTTGGCTGAATGCGGTACCCAATAGCCTAAATAAAGGTACTCTAAACCGAGCGATTTAACATATTCAATTTGGTTAAGAATAGAATACACACCAAGTGATCTGCGATGCTCGTCTGGATCAAAAAACGTATAGACAGCCGATAATCCATCATCCATTAAATCGCAAGTAGAAACGCTAATGAGACGATTGTCTTTCCAAAGCTCAAGAAAAAAACTATCTGTACAGCTATGTACTAAAAACTTTTCAAACTGATCTAAGCTAGGTGGAAACATATCGCCATCTGCATGGCGTTCATTAATGTAGCGTTCGTATAAATCATAATGAATTTGTGCTGCCTGTCGCGTAGGCAGAACAGTCATGGTGAGATCTTGATTCCGTTTCCATGCTTTTTTTTGCATGCTGTTCATTTGGAAATCGGCCACAGGAACACGACAAGACAAACATTGTCGACATAAGTGACATTCAGGGCGATAAACAAAGTCGCCACTACGGCGAAAGCCTAAACGAGAAAGTTCTGAAAGAGTGACCACATCAATTCGATGGATGGGGTCTAAAAACACCATGCGTGCAGATTTATTTTCTAAGTAGCTGCAATCATGAGGCGGAGTAATATAATACTGCAGATCATTTAAAAGGGACTTCGGGTGATATGATTTCATGATTGGTCCCTCCTGTTATCATTCCATTAATTTTGCATCTAATGCTATTGTTTTACTTGAAAATACACGTTCTTGATACTTTTTCCAATTGATAGAGGGGTGAATAATTACATCTTGTAACGATTTTAAGTAGTCTTGACGAGAAAGTGTACTGGCTCCCAGACTAATTAGGTGACTATTGACGAGTTGGCAGTCTATCCATGGTAGCTGATTTTCTTGTCCTATGAGCATTAACGCATAAAAAGCCATTTTTGAAACATCGGTTTCATTGCTAAACATTGACTCACCGAAACATCCTTTACCAATCGTAACACCGTATAAACCTCCTACAAGTTCCTTTTCTTGCCAGACTTCAATACTGTAACCGTAGCCCGCGTTAAACATCTCGCAGTAACCTTGAATAATATCTTCGCTAATCCATGTTTCATCTGCATAACTTCTTGGTAGAGAGCAAGAGCGAATTACTTGTTCAAAGGCATGATTTACCGTAATGGTGTAATCGTACTTTTTCATGTTCCGAATGAGTGATTTACTTGGTTTATAGTTTTGAGGGTAGATCACGCAACGAGGTTCTGGGCTCCACCAACAAATGGGTTCATCTTCATTAAACCATGGAAAAAGACCATGCGTATAAGCTTCATATAGCGTAGAAGGGGAGAGATCAGCTCCAATACAAATTAAACCATGCCCATCTGGATCGGCTTCAATAGGGTCAGGAAAAATGAATTGGGAAAGTGGAAGTGTATTCATAAAACAAAATAAGATCAGCTTTAAGGTTATGCTATAAAAATTAAATATATGTCAGCTAGTCATTATTCTAAAAAAACAGCCGTTATAGGAACGGCTGTTTTTTAAATTCTAGAAATCTATGATTTAAAGATTATCTAGATATTTTTCTGCATCTAGAGCAGCCATACAGCCTGACCCAGCAGAAGTAATCGCTTGACGGTAAATACTATCCGCGACATCACCTGCAGCAAAAACACCAGCTACAGAAGTTGCTGTTGCATTACCCGAAGTACCACTTTGTACTTGGATATAGCCATCACGTAAGTTTAATTGACCATCAAACATTCCAGTATTTGGTTTGTGGCCAATTGCAACGAATAGACCATGAACTTCTACGTCTTGCTTAGAGTCATCTTGAGTTGATTTAAGGCGAACACTTGTTACGCCAGTATTGTCACCCAATACTTCTTCAACTTCGTGATTCCAGATAATGCTGATTTTGCCTTCTTTTTCTTTGGCAAATAAGTGATCTTGCAAAATCTTTTCAGAACGTAAAGTATCACGGCGATGTACTAGTGTTACATGTGAAGCAATATTTGATAGATAAAGTGCTTCTTCAACAGCAGTATTACCACCACCAACAACCATTACTTTTTGGTTTTTGTAGAAGAAACCATCACATGTTGCACATGCGCTTACACCTTGGCCCATAAATTTTTGTTCAGACTCTAGGCCAAGATATTGAGCTGTAGCACCAGTTGCAATAATTAAAGCGTCACATGTGTACTCTTCCATGTCACCTTTTAAAACAAAAGGACGTACATTTAGGTCCACTTCGTTAATATGGTCATAGACGAGTTCTGTACCAAAGCGTTCAGCATGTGCTTGCATACGATCCATTAATGCAGGACCTGTTAAACCTTCAGGATCGCCCGGCCAGTTGTCAACTTCGGTTGTTGTTGTAAGTTGCCCACCTAGTTGTAAACCTGCAATTAAAGTAGGTTTAAGGTTTGCACGTGCTGCATATACAGCTGCACTATAGCCCGCAGGGCCAGAACCGAGAATAATTAACCGAGAATGACGAACACTCATTGAGGGTATCCTTATTTATTTCGAGAATTTTGAAAATTATACGTGAATTTACTGACCAATAGCGTGAAATCAATGTGGATAATATTGATCAGGACAATCGAATTAAGTTATATAACAATATAGAAGTGCCTTATGTTAACAACAACTGTAAAGAATCATGCACCTTTTTTGTAAGAACAAGTGCATAATATAAAGTTCATTCGTTGAAGATCTAAAATGTAGTTCTTCACATCTCTAAACCAATAATTAAATGGGTTACAGGACAGTATATGACTGCGGTGTCAAGTGTTTATGCACAGCGCTTATTGATGACATTATTCTTGGTTTCTTTTGGTATTTATATGTTTCTGGCAACAGTAACCTATACACCATTTGATCCGGGCTGGATGCATATTTCCAGTGATACTCAGCAAGTATCCAATGCAAGCGGTATTGCTGGCGCATGGATTGCAGATTTGCTGTTTGGTTTTTTAGGATGGGCAAGTTTGCTTATTCCAATTTTCCTTTTCATTGAAGCAATTCAGGTTTGGTGGCCACGTAGTTTCTTAAACCGCCCATTTCGTTATGCTGCACAATTCTTCTTAATTCTAGTTGTGTCTAGCCTGCTTTATTTACACTGGAATGTGCCGGCAGATACTTTAGATAATGCAGCTGGAGGAATTATTGGTTACGAGCTAGGTCAAAGCCTATCTCAATTGTTAACAATTTACGGTGCGACCTTCTTTTTACTGGTTTTCGGGGTAGTCTTGTTTACGCTTGCATTTGGGGTGCAATGGAGTAAAACATGGGTTACGCTCAAAGCGACACCAAGTTATTTACAAGATTTATTTTATAAGAATGTATCTCCGAGTGAGTCGGATTATGACTTAACAACTCAACCTGCCAACAAAGCAGCAGCTGTTAAAGTTGCACAAAATGCAGAGACAAATGCTAATGCTTCAGATGAGAAAGAGATATCAGCTCCATCTGAAACAGCTCAACCTCAAGCAACAACACGACATGATGCTGTTGCTGAGCGTTTATTTGCAGATGTGTTAGCGAAAGAGCAGAGCCGCCCTGAACCTGTAGCAGAGGCGCCAGTTGTTAATACTCAAAACTTTGAGCATACGCTTGAGCAAGCCCATAAACTTGAAAAAGATAGTCAACGTTTAGTTGCGACTGGCGAAGTATGGCGTGCTTTACAACGTGACGATGCAAGTCATAAGCAAGAAATTGATGCGCTTTTAAGAGCAGCTGACGACTCAACAGAGCAAGTGCCTGCTCGTGAGCAATTCCAGCAAACCATTTCTCAAGTGAATCAGAATCAGCCTACACCTAAACAAGACTTACATGGTCTTGATTGGAATGATGATGAGATTTTTGATGAATTGCTTGCTGCTGTTCCAAACAGTAAAACTGCAACAGATGTGCATACACCGTTTGTTCAAGATCAACATGTAGAAGTAGAATCAACTTCTCAATCATTTAATAATGCGAGTGAAACGTCTTCACCTATTTCCAATTTAAATCAGTCACCTAAAAATTTAGCAAACGAACAAGTTTTTGAAGATTTTGATGATTTATTAATAGATGAAGACATTGCTCCAGCAGAGCCTGTAAGAGCAAGTAGTTATGCCCAGTCTTCAGCATTTGTAAAAGCTCCTATTCAAACGACTATTCAGGCTGACAAACTTTCAAAAGAAGAGTTTATTGAGGCTTGGCAAGAGACTGCTGGAAAACCGCAGGAAAATTCTGATTTTGATGAAGACGATTTCGATTTTGATGCACCATTAACAGATGCATCAGGCCGACCAATGTCTCGTGCAATGCAAGTTGCCAAAAAGCGTTTGGATTTGCCAACGTTACCTGGACTTGATTTACTCGATAAGGTTGACCCAAATAAGAAAGTCAATTTTACTGAAGAGCAACTTTCACGTTTGTCTGAGTTACTTGAAATTAAATTGCAAGAATTTAACGTTAAAGCTCAGGTGGTAGAGGCTCAACCAGGACCAGTTGTTACTCGCTTTGAGTTAGATTTAGCACCGGGCGTAAAAGCCTCTAAGGTAACGAATATCTCACGTGACTTAGCGCGTTCAATGTCGATGGCTTCTGTTCGTGTGGTGGAAGTCATTCCTGGTAAACCATATATTGGTATTGAAGTGCCAAACAGTGCCCGTGAAATGGTACGTTTGATTGAGTTATTAGAAACACCAACATATCGCGACCCAAGTGCATTAATTAGTATGGCAATGGGTAAAGATATTTCAGGTAATCCAGTACTAACAGATTTGGCGAAAGCACCACATATGTTGGTTGCTGGTACGACAGGTTCTGGTAAATCGGTTGCAGTAAACTCGATGATTTTATCGATGTTACTTAAATATACGCCTGACCAATTACGTTTAATTTTAATCGATCCGAAACAGTTGGAACTTGCAAACTATAATGATATTCCACATTTATTAACTCCAGTCGTTACTGACATGAAAGATGCGGTAAGTGCTTTGAACTGGTGTGTGAATGAAATGGAACGTCGTTATAAGCTTATGTCGTTCTTAAAAATTCGTAAATTAAGTGACTACAACCGTAAAGTTGAAGAAGCGATTGCGAATGGTGAAGACTTAATTGATCCGACTTGGAAACCGAGTGACTCGGCGACACAAGAACGCGCACCTCGTTTAACGCCATTACCATCTATTGTGATTGTTGCGGATGAGTTCGCCGATATGATTATGCAGGTGGGTAAAAAAGCAGAAGAAATGATTACCCGTTTGGCGCAAAAATCACGTGCTGCTGGTATTCATCTATTGCTTGCAACTCAACGTCCCTCTGTTGATGTTATTACCGGTTTGATTAAAGCCAATATTCCAACGCGTGTCGCATTACGTGTAAACAGTAAAATTGACTCGCGTACTATTTTGGATGCTGGTGGTGCAGAAGACTTGTTAGGTCACGGTGATATGTTGTTCTTAGGACCAGGTAAAATTGAGCCAGAACGTGTACATGGTGCATTCATTAGTGATGATGAAGTAAACCGTATTTGTGATGCTTGGCGTGAGCGTGGCGAGCCTGATTATATTGATGAAATTTTGACTCCATTTGATGAAGAGCCAGCGTCACGTGGTTTTGAAGAGGGTGAGGGTGGTCCTGACCGAGATGCTCTCTATGACCAATGTGTGTCATTCGTATTAGAAACTCGGAAAGCTTCTACATCTTCGCTACAGCGTAAATTTAGCCTTGGTTATAACCGTGCTGCTCGTATCATTGATCAAATGGAAGAGAACGGCATTGTGAGTTCAATGGGCCCTAATGGTAAGCGAGATATTCTAGTTTAATACGTATAATTTAAGCCTCTTCGGAGGCTTTTTTATAATCAAAATAAAAGAGAACCTATTTTATAAATGACTTAAAGATTTTATCGTCTAGTAAAAAGTGCTAATGTATTTTCCCTAAATAAAGAACAATGAATTAAATCAGGAGAAAGACATGTTATTAGCTCTGATTACTTTAGCCTTTATTCACTTTTGCGCACTTATTACTCCCGGGCCTGATTTTTTCCTTGTATCTCAAACTGCCATTAGCCGGTCTCGTAAAGACGCTATGCTGGTTGTTGCCGGTATAACAGCAGGTGTGATGTTTTGGGCTTGTTTGGCACTAATGGGATTAAATCTTATATTTGAGAAAATGGCTTGGTTAAAGCAAGGTTTGCTGCTTGCTGGTGGTTTATATCTGTGTTGGTTGGGTTATCAGATGCTACGGTCAGCTTTTTCAAAAAATCAGCAAGAGGGTAATGTTGCTGTTGAACTTCCCAAAGCACCTTACTTATTTTTTATTAAAGGTTTGATAACCAATCTCTCAAATCCGAAAGCTGTTATTTATTTCGGTAGTGTTTTCTCTTTATTTTTAGCCAATCCTCAACTTGATCAGGTTCACTGGCTACTCTTTATTATCGTTACAGTCGAAACAATTTTATGGTTCTGCTTTGTGACTTTTATTTTCTCGTTACCGAGTTTTAGAGCAGCTTATCGTAATTTTTCAAAATGGATTGATGGTATTTCAGGTGGTATTTTCACCGTATTTGGTATTTTCCTGATCGGTAATCGATAAGTCTAGATAAGAAAAAAGCCTCTTTTAGAGGCTTTTTTAATTGTTAGATTTGAGTATTGTTAAAATGGTAATAATCTAAATTTAAGATCACTTATATAGAAATAATATAGTAAAACTAAAAAGAAACAGCAGCCACATGATAGATCCTATAATAATTAGAATAATTTGAGGTGTATTGTATTTTTCTTGTTCAATTGTCATTTCTAATTGTTTTTGTGCATAGTTAAGCGCTTTAAATGCTGGTATTAAAAATATAATACTGCAGAGAGAAATGAGCCAGTAAGGATCAGGTAGGCTAACTAATAAGGATGTAATTAGATATGCTAAAAACATCCAACCTGAAGAGAAATTATTAGTATACCCTTGTTCTTTTGCATAGATCTTTATGTGATTAAATAGTGAATATAAAAAGAATATAGAAAAAATTGCACGAGCAGCGGGCATAATATTTAAATTATCTTTGATTAGAAAAAATCGCCATGCTTTAAACATCCACCAAATTGGGTATAAGCCAAAGGAAATTATGGATAGAAAGATAAACTTATTAACACTAATAATTTTTAAATTTTCTATATGATTTGATTGGATGGGTTGAGTTTGTTTTAAATTAACAGATTCTGGGTTCATAAATTTATATTTAGAATTAAATGGTGTTGATGACTTTAAGATTATTTGTAATAAATGTAAATAATTTAGGTAATTGAATAAACCACATAATCTATTTCTTAAATTTTACTAAAATAAATTATGCAGTTTTATTCAGTAGAAAAACTAAGCAAACTTTGCCAGAACTTCTAAAAATGGTGCCGATTGACGCGGAAACTTAGCAATTACGTCATGGATGCGTTGGCCTTCAGGGTCTTTGGCATTAATATCACGTCCGTCTGCAATAAATTGCGTTAATAGACGCTCATAGTCTGTTGGACGCATATGTTTGAAAGCATGGTAGAGCACATGAAAATCTGCATTCACACCACTTGGAGGAAGTTGGTTGAGGTAGGCATAAACACGCTCATCGGACCATTCTTCATTGAAAGTTGCTGGCTGTGATAATGCCATGACAATCTCCTCATTTTAAAAAAGGCAAAATAACTTGCGTTATTTTGCCTTGATTCTGATTTATTGAATAGTCAGAAATAGAATTATCGTTCTTCAGGTAAATTGATATTCATTTCTAACATTTCAATATTAGCTTCAGAGCGAACCTGCATTTGGATATGCTGTTCACCTACACCGCTAACATAACGACTAACCACTTGCATGATTTCTTTTTTCATCTGATCAATCTTGTCTTGGCTTAAACGACGGCCTAAACCTTGTTCAGAAGCAACAATAACTTTCAAACGATCTTTGGCAGTTTGAGCACTTGATGGTTTTTCTTCACTGCTAAATAATTTACTCCAGAATCCTGCCATATCTACGCTCCAAATAGTCGTGCTAACCAGCCTTTAGGTTGAGCTGTGATGTGTCGATAAGGACGGTCTTCGCCAAGGAAGCGTGCAACCAAATCATCATACCCCTGACCAGCTTTAGTTTCTGAATACAGAATAACTGGCTTCCCCTCGTTTGATGCTTGTAATACACTTGGACATTCTGGAATAACACCTAATGTCGGTACGCGTAAAATATCTTTAGAAATATCATCAATTGTCAGCATTTCCTGACGGTCAGCACGTTCCGGGTTAAAACGTGTAATACATAAATGTTTACGTATACGCCCTTCGTTGTGTTCAACTTTCTTGGTTTTGCTATCTAACATACCAATAATACGGTCAGAGTCACGTACTGAAGAGATTTCAGGGTTTGTTACAATGATTGCTTCATCTGCATGATACATGGCTAAAATCGCACCACGTTCGATCCCCGCAGGGGAATCACAAATAATGTAATCAAATTCTTGAGATAGCTCATCAATAACACGAGCAACACCATCGTCGCTCAACGCATCTTTATCACGTGTTTGTGAAGCCGGTAAAATATAAAGGTTTTCGATATCTTTATCGCGAATAAGGGCTTGTTGCAGACGTGCTTCATTATTAATAACATTAACGAAATCATATACAACACGACGCTCACAACCCATAATCAAATCAAGGTTACGTAAGCCTACATCAAAATCAATCACAACAGTTTTATGACCACGAAGGGCTAAACCTGTTGCAAAAGATGCGCTCGTTGTAGTTTTACCTACACCACCTTTGCCTGATGTTACGACAACAATTTTGGCCACCGAATCCACTCCTATTATGGTCATACACCCTTAAAAGGGCTGTTTTTTGGTGATTTGCTTAATAAATTAAAGTTCTAGAGCTTCAAATTCAAGCTCTTGCTTTTCATTTAAATAAATATGTACTGGCTTTTTTACCACATGTTTAGGGATATCATCTGCGACGCAATACGTTCCGGCAATGGAAACGAGCTCAGCCTCTAAAGATTGGCAAAAAATGCGTGCAGCTGCGTGCCCGCCCGCACCAGCAATGACTCTACCACGAACTGTGCCATAAATATGTATATTTCCTGATGCAATCACCTCGGAACCACTATTCATGCCAGCCTTTAAAATAATATCGCCGTTATCTTGTACAAGGGATTGGCCTGTACGCAAAATTTCATCATGATAAGAGGTAATATGAGCGACCGCTATCTTGTTTAGTGGTTTTTTTGTTTCTGCTGAAGACGAGGCAGGGGCGGTAGCAGGTTTTTCCACAATAGCAACTTGTTCAGCTGTCGCTTTAATGCGCTGTAAGGGTTGATCTGCCGGTAAAACAGGGAATTGAATAGCGCGAGCTTCATCTCCTAAAATACCGTCGATTACCGCCATTGGTTGTAAACCTAAGCTCACCAGAAGTTGAATTAATGCAATTAATTCTTGCTCAACTGTACTGTCAATAATCACTAAAGTTCCCTGATAGGAACCTTCATTTAAAATATTTGATAATTGCTGGCGGATCACATCATGATCATTGGTATCGAAGGTTATCCTGCTAAAGTTAACCATTCTGCCGGTAATCCGTATATCAGCCATAAGTCTTCCTTCAAGGCGTTAAACGAGCTGTAATATCGTTAAGTTTATTGTAAATAGGGCAAATGCTAGAACAATTTGTGCCAATTCTCTAGCGTGATTCATAAAAAATTAAATAAATGCTTATTCTTTGATTCGATCATACTCCGCAAGCGTTTGTTGCCACTGTTTGACCTTGACTTGTTTTCGTACAGACTCCAGTGTCTCGAACACGACAGATTCAACCAATTGCTCAAGCTGACGATTATTAATATTTATCTCACTTACTCTTTGAGAAATTAATTGATAAGTAGGGTTCGGATTATTTGGTGATCCCTCAATTAAAGGCTCAATTAGACCTGCGCTAATATTCTCACCCAATCTTTGACCAATGCTTTGGATTTGCTGTTCAATGCGACCGCCCACTAAAGGAATTAAGCGTAATAATTGAGTTAGCTCGGGCGTATCTACTATGGCCTGATCTACAATTTTCCCAACGCCTTTTGTAATGGCAGGCTTTTGTTCTTTTAAAGCAGTTGCTAAAGATTCTTGTAATAATGCTGTTAGGGTAGCAGTAAATTGCTCACGATGATGATTAACTAAGTCGTGAATAATCTGTTTATGGCTAGAACTGGTTTCAAGTTCATATCTAATACCATCAATCACGGTAATTACAACACGGTCGGACAACTCTTCCATTACAACGCGATAGTAAAATAAACCAGTTTTTCGCCAGCTTTCCGGAACAACCGGATAACCTAACTCATGTAAGCGATAGGCAATAATCCCAGCACGGAATAAACGTAAAAAACGGAGCTGAGGAATAATGGCTAAAATTTCATACCAGTGAATAAACGGGAAAAAGAACCAACGCTTATGGTGTTTATTGATGATCGCAATGGCCCAGCGGACAAGCAACTCAACAATTAAAAAACCAATAAACCACGCTTCTGATGTGATCACCCACGGATGGAGTGAAGTACGATAAAAGCTGAGTACTTGGGGCAAGTGAATATGTTCAAAGAACCATGCCCCAATGCTGCTCATTAAAAAGAAATTACTAGCAAGACAGAACAGGTTAAAAATGATAATAAACACCATAAAGATGTCATAGACCAAAAACAGCTTAAAGGACAGGCTGCTTGGGTCTACATGATGGTATTTGGTTTTTTTCCCAGAACTGTTTTGCATAATAACGAATGCTTTCTTAAATATTTGCAGTGGTATATTGAGATTTCATTTGCTCAATAAGTTGATCTTTTTCGGTCCAAATTTCATGAACCCATTGCTGGAAACGTTCACGATAAGCTGCGTCATCTTCGTAGTTGCCACCAAGCACCCATTCCGGAATTTCAATTTTACGTAAGTTGACCGCAATTTTTGAAACGTCCCCGAGCCAGAAATCGCTATATCCCGGTACGCCATCAGGATAGACAATAGTCATATCAACCAAGGCATCAATTTTGTCACCCAAAATATTTAAGGCAAGTGCTAAGCCACCTGCTTTGGGTTTAAGCAAATGTTTATATGGCGATTTTTGTTGGTCGTGTTTTTCTTGGGTAAAGCGCGTACCTTCCAAATAATTTAATAATGTAAATGGCTGACTTAAAAGCTGTTCGCAAGCTTTACGTGCTTCCATCATGTCACGATCTTTAAGTTCAGGATTTTTGGCAATTTGTTCTTTGGTGTGACGCTTCATCATCGGGAAGCCTAAAATTTTAAATGCTTGCCCAACAAAAGGAATAAAGATGAGTTCCCATTTGGTAAAGAAACGGGTGAGAGGCATACGGGTTAAACCAAAATATTGGTTTACAGTCGTGTCTACCCAACTTTGATGATTGCAGGTCATTAGATAACGACCTTGCATATTCAGGTCAAGTCCCTCATCAATGGTAATGTCCCATTTTAGATTTGGTAAAACATGATCAATGAGCCAGTTATTTACCCCTAACCAGCTATTTGTAATTTGAATATTAGTTTCATCTACTTTTGATGACTTTTTTAATAGCTTGGTTAGACCTAGTGCAAGAACAGGTGGGCCATGAAAAAAAGTACTTCCTGTAATGACTGTACCTACAGTGAGTCCACGTGTAATTTTTTTTAGCGCAGATTGCTTATTGGGTGCAGTTGACATATAAATGACCCCGAATGTCTAAAATCCATAGAAAAGTTGTTTAACTATAACTATCGTAATATGAAATACAACGACATCTTAGACAACAATGAAGAAATTGTGATGAGCTGGCATCTGAAAGTGCATCAAAATATTACAAAAAAATAACTAAACTGTTTATTATTAACAAAATATCAATGTTTTATACTCCCTTTTTGTTTCATTATTCATTCAGACAACAAAACACACAAAGTGAGGAGGCATGCAATGCGTGCATTAGTTATTTCAACAGTGGTAGGGGCAGCAGTAGTACTTTCTGGTTGTCAAACAACTGGTAATAATCTTGGTGGCATTGAATACGATAAAGCTGCATTAGGTACTTTAATTGGTGCAGCAGCTGGTTATGGTATTTCTAAATCAAATGCAAACTCTAGCCGTCAAAATAACCGTGCTGCAGCAATTGGTGCAGTTCTTGGTGCGGCTGGTGGTGTATATCTTGATCAAAAAGAGAAAAAACTACGTCAACAAATGGCGGGTACTGGTGTAGACGTTGGCCGTAACCCAGATGGTTCTGTTCAATTGATCATGCCTGGTAGCATCACTTTTGATACAAACAAATCAAACATCAAGCCAAACTTCTATGCAACTTTAGACAAAGTAGCTCAAACATTGGCTGAAGATAACAAGAGCGCGATTTTGGTAACGGGTTATACAGATAATACTGGTAATGACTCTATCAACATTCCATTATCTCAATCACGTGCACAATCAGTTAAAAACTATTTAGCTGGCCGCGGCGTTCCATCTAGCCGTATCGATGCACAAGGTTATGGTTCTTCTAACCCGATCGCAGACAACTCAACTGCATCTGGCCGTGAACAAAACCGCCGTGTAGAAATCAGCATTTATGCTAAACAATAAGATTTAAATTATTGTGTTAAAAACCACCTTCGGGTGGTTTTTTTATGGGTGCAGTACAAGAAATAATCACGACATTCTGCGGCGCACAATTTGCATTATTAGACATCATTTATACATATCCGTAGATTTACTATTGGGTTTCTAAAACAGAGATGACTATAATCATGCTCGAAAAATTAAGAGGTAATATACGATGTCATCTGCCAGTCAATTGAACAACAAGCAAGAAGAAGCCATGAAATATACTCAAGGCCCTTTATTGGTGCTTGCTGGCGCTGGTTCAGGTAAAACATCGGTAATTACCCGTAAAATTGCTTATTTGGTGCAACATTGCCGTATTCCAGCGCATCGTATAACTGCGATGACCTTCACAAACAAAGCTGCACGTGAAATGAAAGAGCGTGTGACCAAGCTTTTGTCGCGTGAAGAAGCAAAAGGTTTATCCGTCTCAACCTTCCATACTTTCGGTTTAAACCTTTTGCGTTTAGAACTTAAAAACTTACCTTTAAAAGCTAATTTTTCGATTTTGGATGCAGATGACTGTAAACGTATTTTGATGGATTTGATGCATCGCGATAATTTATCGGGTGCAGAGAGTAAAGAATTAATTGCCAAGGCAATGAAGAAAATTTCAGATTGGAAAAATGATCTGATTTTGCCAGAACAAGCACACTCAACTTGTGAAACACCAGAAGACGTACAGTTTGCACATCTCTATCAACTTTATGAACGTAATTTACGCGCATACAATGCCGTTGATTTTGATGACTTGATTGTTATGCCAACACGCTTATTGCAAGAAAACGCTGAAGTACGTGATAAATGGCAAAACCGTGTACGCTATTTATTGGTCGATGAATATCAAGATACCAACACGGCTCAGTATATTCTGGTCAAACTGTTAGTTGGGGTAATGGGGCAGTTCACCGCGGTGGGTGACGATGACCAATCGATCTACGCATGGCGTGGTGCTAAGCCTGAAAATATGGCTTTGCTTAAACAGGATTTCCCTAATCTACATATCATTAAATTAGAACAAAATTATCGATCGACCAGTCGTATTTTAAAAGCAGCGAACTGTGTGATTCAAAATAACCCACATATTTTTGATAAGAAATTGTGGAGTGATAAAGGACATGGTGAAGTCATCCGAATCATTACATGTCGTAATGATGACGATGAAGCAGAGCGCGTGGTTAAAGACCTACTGACTCATAAACTGATGAACGGTAAGAACTGGAAAGATTATGCTGTGTTGTATCGCGGGAACTTTCAGGCTCGTGTACTAGAAACCCAACTTCGCCAAATGCAAATTCCATATAAACTTTCTGGCGGTACATCGTTCTTCGCGCGTGCAGAAATTAAAGATGTGATGAGTTATTTACGTCTTATTATTAATCCAGAAGATGATAGTGCTTTCTTACGTATTATTAATACGCCTAAACGTGCAATTGGACCAGTTACTCTTGAGAAGTTAGGTTTATTCTCACAAGAAAATAATTTGTCTTTACTCGGTGCTTCTGCTGACCAGCGTTTAAGCATGGTGCTGCCTAAAAAGGCGGAAACACAACTTCATGAGTTTGCCGATTTTATTGCGACATTTACTCGTGAACTCTTGGAAGATGACGAACCTGTGCCTAAAGTTCGTCAAATGATGAACGAAGCGGGTTATATGGATTACGTTCGTGAACAGTCCGCTACCCCTGCACAAGAGAAAAGTAAACTCGATAACATCGAGAACTTATTTACCAGTATTCAAAACCTCATTAACCGTGCAGAAGATGTTGATGAAAAGAACATTGAAAGCGTTATTCGCAAACTGGTTTTACTTGATCTGTTAGAACAACAGCAGGAAGAAGAAGATACAGACAAAGTTAACCTACTAACTTTGCATGCAGCAAAAGGTCTGGAATTCCCATATGTTTATATTATGGGTCTTGAAGAAGAGCTTTTGCCGCATAAAAACTCGATTGCAGCAGAAACCATTGAGGAAGAGCGCCGTCTCATGTACGTGGGAATTACCCGTGCACGCCAAGGTTTAACATTAACCTTAGCTGAGCAGCGTAAAAATGGCGGGCAGATGAAACAGATGACGCCTAGTCGTTTCCTTGATGAACTTCCGCAAGATGAGCTCGAGTGGTTAGGGCGTAAAAAGAAAATTGCGGCTAATGTTGATCCTAAAGAACAGGCTCAACAATATCTGGCAAATTTAAAAGCTTTATTAAAGCGTTAATTTTTTTAATTTTTAGGAAATCCCATGAAAGTTCAAGTGAAATTGCTCGATCCGCGTTTAGGTAAAGAATGGCCTTTACCTTCATATGCTACAGCAGGTTCAGCGGGTTTAGATTTACGTGCCTGTTTAGATGAAGCAATTGATATTGAACCAGGACAAACTGTTTTAGTTAAAACAGGTATGGCAATTTATATTCATGATGTCAATTTTGCTGGTTTAATTTTACCGCGTTCAGGTCTAGGTCATAAACACGGTATCGTGCTTGGTAACTTGGTTGGTTTGATTGATTCGGATTATCAAGGTGAATTGATGGTTTCAGTTTGGAACCGAGGCCAAACAACATTCCGTTTAGAACCTGGTGAGCGCTTGGCACAGTATGTTTTAGTGCCAGTCGTACAAGCTGAATTTGAACAAGTAGAAGAATTTGAAGAAACTTTACGTGGTGCTGGTGGCTTTGGTCACACAGGTAAACAATAAGTTTTTTGAGAATATTAACGAAAATCAAACGCCTGCTGGTCAGGCGTTTCTTTTTGCATCTTGAATGTTACAATAGATTATATTACAACACGCTTTACTAATATTCTTTTAACTTTTTTAGCAAACAAACCTTTCAAAAATTTTGAATAATCTATGTTTTTGCGATAGATCGAATTGATCTTTAAATAGAAGATACGCTATGAATGTAAGACACTCATTTCCTAAAAGTATTTTTCGTGCTTACGATATTAGAGGCAAACTTTCTTATTTAACCACGGACGTTGTCCGTTCAATTGCCTACGGATTGGCACAGCAATACAAACAAGCAAAACAAACTCAATTAGTAATTGGCTATGATGCCCGTCTCACTAGCCCGGCTTATGCGCACTTAATTGAAGAAATTTTAATAGAACAAGGCTTAAACGTTACCAATATCGGCTGCTGCTCATCACCTATGATGTACTACATTGCTAGAGATTTTGGTGGCAACGGTATTATGGTGACGGCAAGTCATAATCCAAAATCGGATAATGGTATTAAGTGGATTTTAAAAGGCGAACCGCCGTCTCCAGAAATGATTCAGCAGGTGGGTGAAGAAGCCCAAACTTATGTACCCAACCATTCAATTTCTGTACTTGAGCTAACCTTACCTCAATTTAAAGCTGAATTTTGCCAAAAATACCAACAAGCTATTTTTAAAGATATTCATTTAAAACGCCCTTTAAAAGTTGTTTTAGATGGTTTACATGGTTCAGCTGGGCATTGTTCAAAGCTAATCTTGGAAAAAATGGGTTGTGAAGTCATTGCTTTACGTACCGATCCAAATGGAGAATTTCCAGATCATGCACCAGATCCGTCACATGCAGCTCATTTAACGAGCTTGCGAAAAGCTGTAGTTGAGCAACAGGCTGATATTGGTATTGCTTTGGATGGTGATGGAGACCGTGTTGTTTTAGTCGATGAAAAAGCCCAAATATTGACAGCAGACCGCTTATTGTCGCTTTTCGCGCAAATGTGCCTTGAACAGCATCCAGAGCAAGAAATTGTTTTTGATGTGAAATGTTCACGTATGGTTCAAGAGACTGTCGAAAAACTCGGTGGAAAAGCAAAAATGATCCGTACGGGAAGTAGTTTCCTGCGCGCTTATTTGTCTCAGTCGGGTGGACGTGCCATTTTTGGTGGAGAATATGCAGGTCATTATGTGTTTAATGATGGCCGTGGTTTTGGCTACGACGATGGTTTGTATGCTGCATTACGTGTAATGGAATATTTTACCCAATCAAGTGCTACAACAATTTCTGAATTATTTGCCTCATATCCAGAAAGATGTTGTACAGAAGATACTTATATTGGTACGTATCAGTCCGATCCAAAGTATGTATTACAAGATATTGAGATTTTAAGTCATCGTTTAGGGGCACGTATTAGTAAAATCGATGGCGTACGTCTTGATTTTGATGATGGTTTTGGCATTATTCGAGCATCAAATACTGGTGAATACTTTACAGTAAGATTTGATGCGGATAATCCTTTACGATTAAAGGAAATCCAGCAAAAATTTGTAGATATGTTGCAAGAACATTATCCGCAAATTGCACAAGAACTTTCAGAGGCCTAACTAAGGAGAGGCGTAATGCCACAACATCAGCATATCGGTGTCGACAAAGCAAAAATCTTGATTGAAGCTTTGCCGTATATTCAACGTTTTACTGGTAAAACGCTGGTGGTGAAATATGGTGGCAACGCGATGACTGATCCGGAGCTCGAAAGTTCATTTGCCCGAGACATCGTTTTACTTAAAACTGTAGGGTTAAATCCGATTGTTGTTCACGGTGGTGGGCCACAAGTAGATTCATTTTTAAAGCAATTAGGCCGTGAGTCTGACCGTATTGACGGTATGCGTGTAACTGATGCTGCAACCATGGAAGTGGTTGAAATGGTATTAGGTGGTAGTGTAAATAAATCGATTGTTAACCTGATTAATAAACATGGTGGCCGTGCGATTGGTTTAACGGGTAAAGATGGTAATTTGCTTCGTGCCCGTAAATTGCTTATGGAAAAGCAAGAAGAAGACGGTTCTATCAAACATATCGATTTGGGTATGGTAGGTGAAGTCACTGGTGTGAAAACAGATGTATTGGAAATGTTCACTCAAAGTGACTTTATTCCAGTTATTGCACCCCTAGGTGTAGATGAAGAAGGCAATACTTATAATATTAATGCTGATTTAGTTGCAGGTAAGGTTGCAGAAGCACTAGGCGCTGAAAAATTAATTTTGCTTACTAATATTAGTGGTGTGCTTGATGAAAATAAAAATCTGTTAACCGGCCTTACGACGCAAGAAGTTGATCGCCTCATTGAAACAGGTGTGATCTATGGCGGTATGATTCCTAAAGTAGGCTGTGCGCTTGATGCTGTTAAAGGCGGTGTTGTGAGTGCGCATATTGTTGATGGTCGTGTGCCACATGCATCTTTACTTGAAATCTTCACTGATCATGGCGTGGGAACACTGATTTCTAACCGCACTAAAACATCTTAAAAATCCATTATTCTTAATAAAAAGATCACTCTAGGTGGTCTTTTTTTATACCATTTTAATTTGGTCATTTTTTTGTCATGAGCTTTGACTAGTGTAGGGGGTGTCACTAGGAGCGTTCATTATGCTGGAAAAATTTAATCAATATCGCCAAACCTGGACTTTACCTTTAAATCGTCATAAAGCAATAAATCAGACGCAATTTCGTTTTGAATGGGTTGATAATTTAAAAGAATTACAAGATGTACAACGGTTTCGTGCACAACAATTTAGCCAACAATTCGGAATCAAGTTTGAAGATAATTTAGACCAAGATATTTACGATTTTGGTTGTGAACATGCGGTCTTGCGTGAAAAATGGACTGGAGAAATTGTAGCGTATACTCGTTTAAAGCTATTTCAAGGCCACGAAATAGCACAAAGCTACAGTGCCCATGAGTTTGATATTGTTCCTCAGTTATCCCATCTTCCAAATGTGTTAGAAATAGGCCGTACTTGTGTACATCCTCGCTTTCGTAATGGTAAGGCATTGTCAATGTTATGGTTAAACCTTGCACCGAAAGTGCTCTGGTCAATGCGCGCTAAATATTTAATGGGCTGTGTCAGTATTCATTTGCAAGATAATTTAGCTAGAGCGTATTACACACATCGCCAGATTCAACAATTATCTGAAAGCAAAACAATTGATATTCGTTCTAAAAAAATCTATGAACCTGAATATCCAGAGTTTAGTTTTCCACAAGATGAACGTATGCCAAAACTATTTCAAATGTATTTGAGCATGCAGTCTAAACTATCGAAACAGGCATTTTTTGATGAAGAATTTAATTGTTTAGATTATTTTGTATTTCTTGAAGTGAATAAAGTCGCGACCTCATTTGTAATGAATAAAATGGTGCAGCGTTAATCATATTTCCTATTTTGTAATAGCCAGCACATATTGAGATTTGCAAGCCATTTTACTCTCATGCACAATAGAGCAGATGGGGTAATTAAAAGTAGTTTAAAAGCGATATGTGCCAGCTATTAGGAATGAATTGTGCAACACCAACGGATATTACTTTTTCTTTCCGTGGTTTTTCACAACGTGCAGGAATTACCTCAGATCATAGCGATGGATTTGGTATTGCATTTTTCGAAGATAAGGCGTGCCGTTTATTCGTTGATAACCAGTCGGCAGTCGAATCTCCAATTGCCGATCTTATTCGTAATTATCCTATTAAATCACGCAATGTGATTGCACACATTCGCAAAGCTACTCAAGGCAAAATTACTTTAGAAAATTCACATCCCTTTATTCGTGAGTTGTGGGGGCGACACTGGATTTTTGCTCATAATGGTGATTTACATGACTTTAATCCGCCATTAAGTGGACGTTTCACACCAGTAGGTAATACGGATAGTGAACGTGCATTTTGCTACTTGCTCGATCAACTCGTTGAAGTATTTGGTTATGAAGAGCCAAGTCTTGAACAAATCTTTGAAGTATTAGAAAAGATTTCTCCGCAAATTGCGGAATACGGCACATTTAATTATTGTCTATCTAATGGAAAAGCATTATTTAGTTATGCCATTACTAAATTACATTGGTTAGTTCGTGAATATCCATTTAATCATGCTCACTTAATTGATTTAGATGTTGAAGTAGACTTTAGTCAGGTAACAACACCTGAAGATCGTGTGGCAGTTATAACGACTGAACCTTTAACACATAATGAAAATTGGACAGCGTATCAACCTGGTGAAATGATTTTATTTCAACATGGTAAACCAATTAAAAAGACAATTACTTTTGTAGAAAGATTAAAGCGTGAACAGGAAAATCCTGAGCTTAAACGTATTACGCGTGCAGATCAGTATTAATATAAAATACATTTAAAATATATGAATAAGGAAGTTTATATATTTTAATCAGTTAATAATAAAATAGTTTGTTTAAAAAATACTTTATTATTTTAGTTGGTTAATTTTAATTAAAATATATAAAAACAATAACTTGTGTTAAATATAATTTTTATATGCTAAAGCCGACAAAATAGGTTTGTTTTTATTTATATTCTTTAAATATATCATGCAGTTTATGCAACAATCATTAAGCATCATTGGGGAGATGTATGAAAATGAAATGGGCTTCAGAATATAATACGGGTATTGATGTTATTGATGAGCAACATAAACGAATACTTGATTATATTAATGAAATTGATGATGTAAAAGATGAAGAGGATAGACGTCGTATTAAAGATGTTTTAGACAATATTATTGATTATACACAATCACATTTTACTTTCGAAGAAAGTTTGCAAGAGGAAGCTGATTATAAATATCGTGTACCTCATAAACGAGTACATGACTTATTTATTAAAAAAATAGAGTTATATCGTGAACGTTTTGAAATGGGTCATACGATTGAAGCGGAATTACAAGAAATTTTGGCTAAATGGTTAATTAACCATATTCAACATGATGATGCTGATTATGTGGGGGCAGTAAAAGAAAATATGATGGGAATTATTAGAGAAAAAGAAAAAAAGAAAGGGAAAAACTGGTTTGCTCGGTTTTTCTCATAACCTGAAATAAAAATAACTCATAATTTCAGTTAGCGCGGCAAACTATCGATTCGGTAGTTTGCTTTTTTTATTGAGCAAACTTTGATTTTCAAGCATGACACGGGCAAAATATCTATAGTCTTTTTCAAGGAATGCATAATGCAGGACATACCTATGTCACGATGGTTATCGCCCCTGATGGCGTTTTGCTTATCTTTCATCATTATGGCGACATTGGCACCCACGATGGGCATCCAGATTGATCGTCAACTCGATTTCTGGTTATTGTGGTTAGGCACAATGTTGCTATTGGCACTACCAGTTTGTTATTTGGAAATTGCTTTAGCAAAACGGTCGAAGACTACAGCCTTAAATGCGTTATCAAGTTTAACTCGTGAAGCAGATAGTTCTCCAAAATGGCGTTTGGTTGGCTGGCTTGCAGTTATTTTTATTCCATTTTTAGCGGGTAATGTATTAAGTACCGCTGGCAATTTACTAGCTACACAACTTAATAATAGCGTTTCTGGGCAGCTTGTTTTCGCAGGTCTTGCTGTTGTGGGTTTAATTTTATCTTTTATTCCACGTCAGATTTTAGTTTTGCTCATGACGATTGGGGTAATTGCTTCTCTTGTTTTAGCTAACACAATGGGAACGACTTTACAGCCTTGGCACTGGACAAATGTTGAGTTTAAAGAGTGGGGTAATGCGACTGTTCTTGCGCTTGTTGCGAGTGGGTTAGGTTTAGGGCTTTACTGGCAAAATAGTGTAGGTGCTGTGCAGACACAAGAAGGCGCAACCAAAACGGTTCTTCCAATCTGGTTAGCTCAACTCATCGCTGTGATTGCCTTTGGTTTCTTTTCTTTACAAGCGCAGCTCCCTGTTTTTACTTGGATCTTTACCGCAGTCATGACCACAGCGTTATTTGTACAATTGGCTAGAGAACAGCTTGCTCAGCGTCAGCTTATGCCTGTTTTACAGTGGGTGATTATTGTTATAGCGATTGCGGTTTGGGCTGTACCTGAGCTTCATAGTATCTTTACACTGATTTTGATGCTTTGGGGATTACTCATTTGCCTGATCTATGCCATTTTTGCTGGCTGGATTATGAAAATTAGCCATTTGCGTAAATCGATGAATTTTAGCAATGAGTTATTTTATAACTTATGGCGTATTGCGGTACGTATTGTATTACCGCTTTCAATTATCATTGCCATGGTTGCGGTAATTGGACAAATGATCTGATGGAAAAAGCTCAGCAAGTGTGGGTTGCTTTTGCAGCCCCAGAGCAACAGTTTTTAGTTGCTATTCCATTTGAAGCTGGTATGACTGCATTACAAGCAGTTGAGGCGAGTGGGTTGCAAGCGCAAGTGAGTTTGCCTGAGCCATTACAACTTGGCATCTTTGGTGCAAAAGTTGAGGCACATGCGATTTTGCAAGCGGGTGATCGAGTTGAGGTTTATCGACCTTTAACCATTAATCCTAAAGATATACGCCGTAAACGCGCCGAGAAAAACCCTGTGGGGCGATATATTAAAAGTAATCGCTTTAAGCAATAAGCCCCATAAACAAAACCCCTCAAAGTATTTCACTTGAGGGGTTTATTTTTATTAGAAAAAACGATTATAGTGGTGGTGCAGTTAAAATCGCTTCTTTAGAAGCAGGTAAACCTGGTTGCGATTCTGGAATAGTTTCTAAACCTTCAATTTTAGTTACTGTGCCAGTTCCATCAAAGTAAATTTTTAAATGCTGACCATGTGCTGCGGGGATTTTTGCTTTTTTCGCATAAGTTCCCGGGATATAGTTGTAAATGTAGTCCCAACGTAGAGGATTGAGGGGATCAGTCACAGTTGGACTACCAAGCAAAAAACGCACTTGCTGGAAATTCATGCCAACTTGTACTTGAGAGGCCTGAGCTTTGGTCAATGGAGTCCCTTGAGGAATATCAACCTTATATACACCAAAGATTGAACAACCGGCAAGGAGTGAAGTGACTAATAACGTCAGCACGAGTTTTTGCATTTTGCTACACTATCCCAATAAATTATGATGCATTTGATCAAAGGATAGATCATACTTCATCTAAATTCTATTGCCTATTCCAACTTGAGATTTGTTGAGAGACCTTTTTTCATGCCTATTTCCAATCAAGATTTGCGCAAAGCTGGACTTAAAGTTACCCTTCCACGAATTAAGATTTTGGAATTATTAGAAAATTCAAAACAACATCATCTTAGCGCTGAAGATATTTACAAGACTTTGTTAGAACAAGGGGAAGATGTCGGTCTTGCGACAGTTTACCGTGTGTTAACACAATTTGAAGCTGCAGGTATCATTCAGCGCCATCATTTCGAAAATAATCATTCTGTTTTCGAAATTATGCAAGAAGATCATCACGATCATTTGGTTTGCCATAATTGCAACAAAGTTATTGAATTTACTAATGATATTATCGAGAAGGAACAGCATGCTGTAGCAGAGCAACATGGGTTTACTTTAACGGGTCACTCATTAAACCTCTACGGTTACTGTAACGAACCTGAATGTCAGGAAGTACTGCGCAAGAAATAATCGTTTTCACACAAAGAAAACAAATAAAAAAGGAAGGTTACGTTTAACCTTCCTTTTTTTATGAAGAAATTACTGTTTGTCGAAGGTTAAATGCTGATTTGTGCCTGCAATTTGATCAGGACCTTCTTCGGCAAGCTTAATTGTTAAACGTAAATCGTTTGGTGAGTCAGCATGTTTTAATGCATCTTTATAGGTAATTTGGCCTGACTTATAAAGATCAAAGAGCGCTTGGTCAAAGGTTTGCATACCAAGTTCACGTGAGCGTTTCATTAAATCTTTAATTTCATGAATTTCGCCTTTACGAATATAGTCTGAAATTAATGGTGAGTTAATTAGAATCTCAATTGCGGCACGGCGCGAGTTACCATCAGGCGTTGGAATAAGTTGCTGTGCAATCATGGCCTTTAAGTTAAGAGATAAATCCATGTAGAGCTGGCTGTGGCGATCACTTTCAAAGAAGTGAATAATACGATCAAGTGCTTGGTTGGCGTTGTTGGCGTGCATTGTGGCTAAGACCAAGTGACCCGTTTCGGCGAAGCCAATCGCATAGTCCATCACTTCACGCGTACGAATCTCACCAATCAAGATGACATCGGGTGCTTGTCGCAAAGTATTCTTTAAGGCAATTTCAAATGAATCAGTATCGATTCCAACTTCACGTTGGGTAATGATGCAGCCAGCATGTTCATGAATAAACTCGATGGGGTCTTCAATGGTAATGATGTGACCTTTAGAGTTATGGTTACGATAGCTAATCATTGAAGCCAGCGAGGTTGATTTACCTGTACCTGTTGCACCTACAAAAATAATGATACCGCGTTTGGTCATCGATAAATCTTTAAGTACAGGCGGTAACTGCAAGTCATCAATTGAAGGAATTTTAGTTTCAATTCGACGGAGTACCATACCTGGCATGTCACGTTGCTGAAAAGCACTCACACGAAAGCGGGCAGTTTTATCACGGTTCATAATGGCAAAGTTACATTCACGAGTGTCTGCAAATTCTTTGCGCTGTTTTTCACTCATGATGGAATGTAATAGTTGACCAATAATTTCACCTGAAAGACTATTTTTTGAAATGGGAACAATTTGCCCGTTAATCTTCATCGATGGTGCAACGCCATCTGTAATAAAGAGGTCGGATGATTTTTTTTCAACCATCAGGTTGAGCAGGTCATTAAAATCCATATTTATTCTCTAGTTATTTTTATAGGAATGATTCAGGCTGTTTAGCAGCAGTACGAGCCGTTTGTGGGCTGATTACACCGCGAGCGACTAAACCTTTTAAGCTTTGGTCGAGGGTGGTCATACCATGATTCGCACCAGTCTGAATGGCTGAGTACATTTGCGCGACTTTATTTTCACGAATTAAGTTACGAATGGCAGGAATACCAATCATGATTTCATGGGCTGCTACACGACCGCCGCCATTTTTTTTAAGCAGGGTTTGTGAAATAACAGCTTGTAAAGATTCAGAGAGCATGGCACGAACCATGTCTTTTTCTTCGGCTGGGAATACATCAATCACACGGTCAATGGTTTTCGCAGCAGAAGTGGTATGAAGCGTACCAAACACCAAATGACCTGTTTCGGCAGCAGTAAGCGCTAAACGAATCGTTTCAAGGTCACGCATCTCACCGACCAAAATAATATCTGGGTCTTCACGCAGTGCTGAACGTAGCGCTTCATTAAAACCGTGTGTATCACGATGCACTTCACGTTGGTTGATGAGACATTTCTTAGACTGGTGTACAAACTCGATAGGGTCTTCAACTGTTAAAATGTGGTCATAACGGTTTTCGTTAATGTAGTCCATCATCGCTGCAAGTGTGGTGGATTTACCTGAACCTGTTGGGCCTGTGACCAGTACAATGCCGCGTGGATAATCACAAATATCTTTAAAGATTTGACCGAGGCCTAAATCTTCCATGGTAAGTACTTTGGAAGGAATGGTACGAAACACTGCCCCGGCACCACGGTTTTGATTAAATGCGTTAACACGGAAGCGTGCAACATTAGGCACTTCAAAAGAAAAGTCGGTTTCAAGTTTTTCTTCGTAGTCACGACGCTGTTTATCATTCATGATGTCATAGACCAGACGGTGAACATCTTTATGATCTAGAGCTGGTAAGTTAATGCGACGAACCTCACCATCAACGCGAATCATTGGTGGCATGCCAGCAGACAAGTGTAAATCGGACGCGCCATTTTTCACAGAGAAGGCGAGTAGCTCTGTAATATCCATAATTTCCCCAAGTAAATCAAAATATGTCATTATTTTGTAGAATAATATACGGCTTTCACCGAGGCTTACCAACACCTCGCTTTAGGTGAAAAGCAAAAAAGTTTTTTGAAAATGAGAACCTTGTCAATGAATTACCTGCAAGATGCGCGGCAGCACGTATTACAGCAAATCCAAACTGCTTGTGAGAATGCTCAACGTGCGCCTGAAACCGTGCAACTTTTAGCTGTATCGAAAACACATCCAAGTGAAAGTTTGCGTGAAATGTATGCAGCAGGGCAAAGAGCATTTGGCGAAAACTATTTGCAAGAAGCTTTAGATAAAATCGAAGCTCTACAGGATTTGCAAATTGAATGGCATTTTATTGGTCATGTTCAACGCAACAAGACTAAACATTTGGCCGAGAAATTTGATTGGGTACATGGTGTAGATCGTTTAATTATTGCTGAGCGGCTATCTAACCAACGTGGCGATGATCAATCTGCTCTGAATATTTGTTTGCAAGTGAATATTGATGGGCAAGACAGTAAAGATGGTTGTGGACCAGATGAAGTTGCCGAGCTGGTTGCCCAAATAAGTCAATTACCAAAGATCAAATTACGCGGTTTAATGGTCATTCCAGCTCCTGACAATACTGCCGCTTTTGCAGATGCCAAAGCCTTGTTTGATGCGGTGAAAGAAAAGCATGCCCACCCAGAAGATTGGGATACTTTAAGTATGGGGATGTCGAGTGATTTAGAAGCTGCAATTGCTGCGGGTTCAACGATGGTTCGTGTAGGAACAGCATTGTTTGGTGCTAGAGACTATTCGCAAAAAGGGTGATGTAAGCTTTATCTTACAGAAATTGCGGCCTTTTGCGGCTATGGCAGACAACGCTTTTTTCGTACTATGAAATCATCAGGAAACAGGATGTTTCTAAGAATAACAATAAACAGTGATGAATGGATGCATACAGGTACGACAGGAGTTATACCAACGCAGAATCTAAAAAAGCCCCGACAGGATGTCGGGGCTTTTTAGTTTTAACCTACCACTTCAATAGTACTTGCACCTGCACCGAGTGGTTTTACCTGAATTTGTACAGGAATACGCTCATGCATTTCTTGAATGTGTGAGATGAGAATGACCTGACGTCCCTGATTTTGCAGTTGATCTAAAGCATTCATGACCATATGCAAAGAAGAAGCATCCAAAGTACCAAAGCCTTCATCAATAAATAGCGATTCAATTTTCATTGAACCCGAAGCCATATTGGCAATCGCTAAAGACAAAGCAAGGGCAGTTAAGAATGACTCACCGCCAGACAAAGAGGCAACAGAGCGAGTTTCTCCATCCATATCGTGGTCAATAATGGCAAGGCTTAAGGACTGATCAAGACGTTTTAGCGTATAACGCTGAGACAGCATCGCCAGTTGCTGGTTGGCATGTTCTACTAAAATATCTAAATGATATTGCTGGGCGTAGTCGCGGAACTCTTTACCTTTAGCATCGCCAATCAAACCTGAAATTTTGCTCCAGCGATGTTCTTCTTGCTGAATATTCTGAATTTGCTCGGCATATTGTTGCTGCTTCGCAAGGTTTTGTTGATGTACTTCGAGCTTAAGTTTAAGCCGATCACGTACTTCAAGTTGTGCTTTAAGCTCTGCAATATTGTCTTGAATAAGGTTAACAAGCTTTTCATGTTCAATATCTGGCTGAGTTTGTAAGTGCTCACTCAATTGCTCTTGCATGGTTTTAAGTGCAGACGAGGCTTCACTTAATAAACGCTCGGCATGATTAAGTCGGTTACGAATGTCTTGCTCTTGGGTTGAATTGATCTGTATGAGCGCCGTAAGATCATGTGGCTCAAAATCAGTATGGGCTTTTAACCAGTTTTGAATTTGTTCATCAATCTGCTGCTGATGCCCCGCAGTGTGTTGATGTTGATGCTTAAGCTGATCGAGCGCCTGTTTTTGCTGCTCAAAGTGCTGTCTGGTTTGTTCAAAACGTTGTTTAGCCTCATGATACGCCGTCTGTTGTTGCTGACGTTTAGCGTCATGCTCAATTAGCCATTCGTGCGGTTTAATATCGGCACGGCCCGTCATTTGCTGAATGAGCGACACCGCTTTTTCATTATTTTGTTGGCCTTTGAGCGTAATTTCTTGGAGATTTTGGTCAATCTCATCAATTTGCTTCGCTATTTGTTCAAGGTTAGCAATCAACATTTTAAGGTCTTGTTGCTGCTGTTCAAAACGCTGTGCAAGCTGTTCTTGTTGCTCAAGTTGCTTGGCGCGTGCATCAAGAATAGCCCAAGTCTGCTTAGCCGTTTGGCTACTCGACTGCTGCCATGCATGCTGTTCTGTTTCAGACAAGCACTCAACAATATGTTGAACCTGTTGTTGCCATTGCTGTGCAGTATTAATCAAGCTTTCATTACGCTGAATAGACTGAACGAGTTGATTGTGTTGTTTGATCGCTTGGACTAAACGTAAGTTTTCTGAGTCAAATGAACTTATGGCAGTTTGTGTGGTTTGTCTGAGTTCGTTCAGCATTTGCAAGATCTGCTCAGGAGCTTGATTAAGCTCAATATGTAATTGATTGAGCTTAAACGTTTGCTCAAGCTCTTGCTGCAAGCTTGATTGTTTTGTTTGAAGTTGAGCTAGATATTTCTGAACTTGCTTAAGCTCGGCTCGGCACTGGGTAAGTGCATGTTGCTGGGTTTGCCATGCATTAAACTTAGTTTGCTCTAGTGCAACAGCTTGCTGCTCTTGTTGTTGCTGCAAATCAAATAAAGCTTTAGAGACTGTACTGTTGTCAACACGATAGGGATGATGTGTACTTCCGCACACTAAACACGCATCGCCGTCTTTAAGGTTGGCACGTAACTGCTCAATATTTTCGGTGTGTAGTAAACGTTGCTGTTGCAGGATGTGCTGTAACTTTTCACGCTCAGTTTTTGCTGTTTGGTAATCTTGCTCAGTCGACTGGCAAAGAGTTTTAAGCTCCTGTTCTTGCGCTGAGACTTGAGTTTGTTTTTTAGTGAATTGCTGAAGCTCACCATATAACTCATGATAAATTTTAACTTTCTGTTGAGTCAGATCTAGCTGAGTGATTTGAGCAAGCTTTTGTTCTTTGTCTTTACGTTGCTCTTCAAGCTTTAACTCAATTTGTTCAACTGTGCCGAGTGAAGCTGTCAGTTGTTCAAGTTCACTTTTAGCTTCCGCTACCTTTTGGCGGGCAAGGGTAGGATTACCAAGCTGTTGTTCAATTGCTTCATAGTTTTGAATAAACTGCCCGAGCTGATGTAGATGTGCTGAGAGGCCTTTGTCTAATACAGCGTATTGCTGAGTATGGGTAAGCTGCTGTTGTAGATGAACTTGGTCTTGTTGAAGCTGTGCAATATGCTGTTGCACAATGTTTTGCTGTTGTTGCAATGGACCGAGTTTTTGTTCAAATACATTTTTCTTTTCTTTGCACTTTTTATATTCATCGGCAATAAAGGCACGTTCTTGAATGGACTGCCGAACTTGATTTAAAGATTGTTGATGCTGCTGCTCAAAATCGAGGGTTTGTTTGAGCTCTTGTTCTGCAAGTTGATATTGTTTTTGTCCCGTTTCAAAAATTTGCACCAACTCATTAAACTTGCTTTGAGCTTGCTGAATTTGTGGCTCAAGTTGTTGTAGCGTTTGTAAATTTTGGGCTTGCTGAAAAACTTGTGGGCGTATTTCAGAGAAAACTTCGAGTCGTTTTAATTGCTCACGTTCACCAGCCAATTGTTGATGGTGATTTTGTTGGGTTTGAAACTGTTGCTGTTTAGTTTGGACTTCTTGTTCAAGTTTCGCTTTGCGTTCAAACCATTGTTGCTGTTTGTCTAAGACATTTTTATGTTGTTCTAACTTTTGATGATTTTGTTCAGCTTGCTGATATTGTGCAGTAAATGCCGCAATTTCTTCATCAGACAAAATTTCAATATGGCCTAAGAACTCTTCAAGTTGTTTACGCTGCTTTGCAATATCGGCAGTTTTACGAAAGGCCAATTCACCGATTTTGGCGAAAATGCTGGAGTTGGTTAGATATTCAAGTAACTCACCGCGTTCGCTGTCTCGTGCTTTTAAAAACGCGGTCACTTCTGACTGAGCAAGCAATACCGCACGAGTAAACTGTTCAAAAGAAAGCTGGGTAATTTGCTTAACTTTTTCATCAACTGCTTTGGCTTTGTCGGCAAGTACGACACCATCGGTCAGGCATTTTAAATGGCGCTGCACACTTTGTAATTTACCATTTGGGTTTTCACGTGCACGTTTAATTTCCCAGCGTGCCAAATAGCGTTTTTGGTCTTGTGCGACAAAGCAAAGCTCAGCAAAACCATGTCCTGTACCACGGCGTAAGACAGTGAGTGGTGAATTGGTCAATAACTCGGAGCCATCGACATCTTTTAATTTACCATCGCTGTCTTTAAGGCGAGGAACCCGATTAAACAAAGCCAGACACATGGCATCTAAAATGGTCGACTTACCTGCGCCTGTTTTCCCTACAATTGCAATGAGACCAGCATGAGCCAGAGGCGCGCTTTCAAAATCAATAAAGTGTTCATCAGAAAGAGATGCCAGATTTTTTATTCGAATGGATAAAATTTTCATGACATATCCTTAAGGGGTTGCATCATTTTCAAGATGTTTTTGTGCTTCTTGCACTAGGCTTAGAAAATCTTTTAAGACCGCATCATCGGCGTTGTAACCTTGTTTTTCCCAGATATTTTGAAAGAGTTTTTCTGGTGTTGGCGGTTCAAGCGTGATTTGCTGAGTAGTATTTGAGTCGGTCGAGTCTTTATTCACATATTGACGTGAAATACGTACTAAACGATAGCGGTCAGGTGGTAAGGCTGCTTCAAACTGCTGACGTAGATTAGGTTGTGGCGGCGTTAAGCTATAATATTCAATATCGACATATTCACGGTGGTCAATATTTTCAATCACGCCATGAGGCAAGGCTTTAAGTTGTTGTAGCACTTCATTTAATTCACCACGAATGCGGTGTAACTGTATGCAACGTGGAATCTCTACAGCTTCAAATTGCAAACGGCTGTCTGCCTCTTGAGTCGGGTCAATTTTGACCTCAACCACTTGGTGCTTATAGTTAATTTCACTAAAAGAAAGCGGAATGGGCGAGCCACTATAACGGATATGCGGTTGGCCTACTTTTTGTGGTTTATGTAAGTGCCCTAAAGCGACATAGTCGACAGCATCTTCAAATAAAGTCGTTGAAAGTGCCTCTTCGTTACCAATAATGATTGGGCGTTCAGAATCAGATGTTTCTCCACCTTGCATATGCGCATGCGACATCAAAATCAATGCTTGGTCTGGCGTTTTACGACGTTTGGCTTCGGCAATGAGTTGCTGGTGCAAATAGGCAATCGCATTTTTGCTATTGGTGGTATGTTCATTAAAGCCTGTAATTTCGGCTGAGCGTAAAAAAGGTAGGGCAAGACACCACGCCACAATATCCTGATTTTGATTATAAATAGGTAAAAGTAGTCGATCGAGATCTAGGGTTTTATCTTCATTCCAGCAAACTACGCCCACGGTTTTTGCATTATATTTTTCTAAAAGAGGTTCGACTTGTTCAATACGGTAGCCTGAGTCATGGTTACCCGCAATCATGAGCGTTTGCATGTGCGGTGCGATGCGATGTGCATCTGCTAAAAATTGATAGAGTTGTTTTTGTGCCTGAGAACCTGGGTTAATAACATCAAAAATATCGCCGGCAATGAGCAGGGCATGTGGTTGTTTTTCTTGGATCTGAGTGAGCAACCAGCTTAAAAATTGTTGGTGTTCATAGTGTCGTGAGTGATTATAAAAAAACTGCCCCAAATGCCAGTCAGAAGTATGTAGAAAATGTACGGACATAGAAACAGACATCAAGCCAAAATAAACACAGATACGTTAGCATAAATTGGCGAGAGATTTTATCAAGACATTTTAAAGTGCTCGATATTTAAGCCTGCAGTAGAACTTAAATTATTTTTTTCACTTTAAACACTGCTTTGTTACTATCGACTTAAACCATGAACTTTGAGAATAAAATGACTATTCATAAATACGAAGTAAAAATACAGTGGGAAGGTAATACAGGCACAGGCACTTCATCTTATCGTTCATATAAACGAGACTTTAGTATTCAGCATCCTCAAAAGACGACTATTCAAGGTTCATCAGACCCTGCCTATTTAGGCGATGTGACAAGATGGAACCCAGAAGATTTATTGGTCGCATCTGCTTCAGCTTGCCATAAGCTTTGGTATTTACACCTGTGTGCGGTTAACCATATTTACGTTGTGAGTTATGTCGATCATGCACTTGGTTTTATGGAAGATACAGATCCAGTTAAACGTGGTCACTTTACCCAAATTAATTTAAGACCAGAAATTGTTTTAGAAAAAGGTGCCGATCAAGAACTTGCAGCAAAATTGCATGAAGAAGCGCATCATGAATGCATGATTGCCAATTCGGTGAATTTCCCGATTACATGTGAAGCCAGCTTTAGTTTTGCTGAATAAACGATATGAAATAGCCACCGATAAAAATGCAGTGGCTATACATTAAAAAATGAATAGAGCCGTTAAATAAGATCTTTAAGCTGCATTTTCATCGATTTGGAAAATACCAAAAACGTTATGGTCTAAATCGACAAAATAACCATGCCACGCGCGGCCGGGAATGGCGAATTTATCCATCGCCACAATACCACCTTGCGCTAAAATTTTGGCAGTAACTTCATCGAAGTTTTCGACTTGAACCGAACAGGTAAAGGCATTGGTGCCATATTTCATTGGCGGCGTTTGGGCAGGGCGTTTTAATAGTCCCCCCATAATTGAGGGTGTCTCTATGCGATAATATTCAATCGGTAAGCTTTCATCGAGTTTAAATTGCCAACCGAACACAGCTTGATAAAACTGCGCATCGCGGGCAGGGTTTGAAGACTGTATTTCAAAATAGGCAATATTGTTCATATTATTTAAATCATTTTTATGGTGCAAAAAGTATACGCATAGCCTTTATAGCCACGAAAGAACTATTGTGTATGTTGAGCGTAAAATAAATGAAAGTGCTAAAAAATAAAAACCGACGATTCGAGTGATGAGAGAATCGTCGGTCAAAAGCTTCATCAAGGGTTTCGGCTGCTAACAAAACCTAATCCGAAGGAAGGAAAGAGTCGTAATGAAAGGTCACCGAAACAATTTTGCGGATGCCGTGCAAAGGAAGTATTCGGTTGCTGCGACCTTATTACCCTATATAACGTCAAGAGATCAGGATTGGTTGACAGAAAAATGAAAAAAAATCGAAAAAAATTTATAATTATTTTTTGAACCCATAAATTAGGCAAAAATATGACCAAATTACGTTCTTACTATCTCTGGTTTTTTGCTTTATGCATCGTGCTTACCTTAATTGTAGGTGTGGTTGCAGCAGTATTACCAGCGAGTGTAGGCGGTATTTTAACAGCCGTTCCATATTTAGGCGCAATGATTTTTGTCTTATTTAAATTTTTAAAGAAAGAACGCCGTGCTCCGACTGTACAAGAAAAAAAGAAATTTACTTTAGGTTTTAGTCTAATTTTTTGGGGCTATAACTTGTGTGGTGTTTTATTTGGCCTATTCTTATTTGCCAGAAAAGACCCTGAGATTTTGCAAAACTTTATGCTTTACCTCAAACAGCCTCAGTTTTTAAGCATTATGGTGATCATGCTTTTAATGTTAGCTATTCCGCTTTATTTAATTACCTACTGGTTTTACGGCAAACAGGCACAGCGCATGGCTGACAAAATGTTTAACGTGCAATAGATCACTATGAAAACTCATACGTTTAAATATAAATGAGTCTTATATAATTAAATAAAACTTGAATCCTCAGCCTAGGAGGAAATATGAATAAGAATGTATTAATTACGGGTGCCAGCGGTTTTATTGGCACGCATTTAATTAGGTTCCTACTACAAAAAAATTATAACGTGATTGCTGTGACACGGCAGGCTGGAAAGGAATCTGACCATCCTGCCTTGCAATGGGTGCAACAGTTTGAAGAGATTTCGACACGTCAAATTGACTATGTGGTAAATTTGGCCGGTGCAAATATTGGCGAAAAACGCTGGACTGACTCACGTAAAAAACAACTCATTGAAAGCCGTGTAAATACGACCCGAAAATTGTATGCGTGGCTTAATCAATCTCAAATTTTTCCGGAAGTGATTGTGTCTGGTTCTGCGATTGGTTATTACGGGATTGATGACCAAGAAAAGTGGGCAGAGGTGTGCACTGAACAAAGCTCGCCACAGCCTATTTTTATGTCTGAGCTTTGCCAAGAGTGGGAACACGCAGCTTTAGCAGATCCTCAGCAAAATACTAAAATTATTCGCTTAGGCGTAGTGTTTGGGCAAGGCGGCGGCATCTTGCCTAAAATGTTGCTTCCGATTCGACTCAATTTAGTCGGTCAGATTGGACACGGGCGTCAGCCTGTGGTTTGGGTGCATATTGAAGATGTATTAAACGCTATCGAGTTTATATTTAAGCATCCTCAATCTGCTCAAATTCATAATGTCGTAGCGCCAGAAAACATGGCTCAAAAAGCTTTTGTTGAACAAGCTGGCGCGGTGCTCAATAAGAAACCACTATTGTCGGCACCAAGCACAGTTTTTCGCTGTTTATTAGGGGAGCAGTCGCAATTGATCTTAAATGGTCAATTTGTTAAGCCCGCAGCCCTGCAAGCAGAAGGATTTGAGTTTGCTTATCCAAAATTAAAAATGGCTTTAGAAAATATACTCGCGTCAGGCTAAGATTTTATTTTGCAAACGCTCTGGTGAATATGCTTTGGCATCAACTAATGTCGGTTGACCTAGCATAAGCTGACGGAGCAATTGCGCAGAGCCTGCGCCCATGCATAAACCATTTCTAAAATGACCAAAGTTTGCCCATAGGTTGTCCATTTCAGGCATTTTGCCAATGTAGGGAACACCATTTGGTGAACTTGGTCTGAGCCCTGCCCAGCGATGTACGATCGGGAAATCGGCCAGTTCAGGCACCATTTCTAAACATGCTTCTAAAATATTGTGCTGCGTAGTTTCGTCGGTAGAAGTATCAAAACCACGATGCGCCATGCTAGAACCACACACGATATGACCGTCCATACGTGGAATCAAATACATGACTCGATTCATACACATGGTCGGTAGCCAGTGAGCAGGGGTTTTAAATAACAACATTTGACCTTGAACAGGTTCGACTGGAATTTCGAGTTGTAATTGTGAGTTCCAGTAGTGGCTCCAAGCGCCCGAAGTTATTACAAAATGGTCTGCTGTATGTTTGTGACCATCTTCGGTTTGTAGGGCTTGTATCACATCACCTTGTTGAATCAGTTTTTTAACAGCAGCGTGTTCGAAAAACTCAACATTCGGATGTTGTTTTAAATAGCTAATCAGGGACTGTAAAACGCGCGGGTTGCGGATATTAGACAGTTCAGGGAAATAAATCGCTTCTTGAAACTGATCGGAAATATGCGGGTTGACTTGCTCTAGCGCATCTCGCTGTAAATATTCACAGCGCTGCATCGGTTCTTGATGCTGCTCGGCGTAGGAAAGCCCAACGTCAAAATCTTCTTCATCAAAAATCAGCATGCCTGTGTCATGAATTTCAAAATCAATCCCTGTAACAGGGTAGAGTTTTTGGTTCCATGCTTGATAAGAGGCTTTGCCAAATTGAGCGAGTTGGTTCACTGCATGCACATAGCGCCACGGGTACATCGGAGAGAGAATACCTCCGCCAGCCCAAGAGGCTGCTTGTCCCGCTTGTTGTTGATCAAAAATGCTGACCGTACAGCCTTGTTCAACCAATTCCAGCGCAGACATTAATCCACTTATGCCCGCGCCAATGATTGCAATATGCATGCAGTGTTATCCTTTCTCTGCGAACTTAGTTCATTTCCTTGAGTTTTTCGGCAGCAGTTTCTGCAAAGTAAGTCCAGATCCCGTCTGCACCTGCGCGGCGGCAGCACATAAGTGATTCTAAAATCACTGAGTCTGATAACCAGCCATTTTGAATCGCGCCAGCTAACATTGCATATTCGCCACTCACTTGGTAAATGAATGTTGGAATACCAAAGGTATCTTTCACTTCACGTACCACATCCAAATATGGCATGCCCGGTTTTACAATCACCATGTCGGCGCCTTCTTGAATATCAAGTGCGATTTCATGTAACGCCTCGGCACGGTTGGCAAAGTCCATCTGGTAGTTATATTTATTACCACCTTTTAGGTTGGATGCAGAGCCAACAGCATCACGGAACGGACCATAGAAGCTAGACGCATATTTTGCAGAGTAGGCCATGATGTTGGTGTAGATGTGACCATTGGCTTCTAAAGCCTGACGAATTGCGCCAATACGGCCATCCATCATGTCACTTGGTGCAACTACATCAGCACCTGCTTCGGCGTGACTTAAGGCTTGTTTAATCAAGCATTCTACAGTCTCGTCATTAAGCACATAGCCAGTTTCATCAATAATGCCGTCTTGACCATGCGTGGTGTATGGGTCGAGTGCACCATCAGTAATTAACACCATTTCTGGTAATTCTTTTTTAAGCAAACGGCAGGTGGTTTGTACTAAACCATCTTCATGCCATGCTGCTTCTGCGGTGAGGCTTTTGTCTTCTTGCGGGGTAACTGGAAAAAGAGCCAGTTTTGATACGCCTAATTCCAGAAGTCTTTCAGCTTTTTTCAGTAACAAATCTGCCGACAAACGCTGGATGTTAGGCATACTTGGAATATCTTGGGTTTGATTTTGTCCCGGTAATACAAATACTGGATAAATCAAGTGATTGGTAGTGAGCTGTGTTTCGCTGACCATCGCACGCAACTGGTCATTTTTACGGATACGGCGCATGCGAGTAGCTGGAAATGCAGGACGATTGAACGTATAAGTCATAACAATCTCGATGTTCGGTATTACACTAGGATAGGTTGGCGGATATTCCATTACTGTCAACCGACTGCTGTATTGTAGCCCCATAATGTTGGATTTGTACAAAATTATGGGTGTTTATCATGCTTTTAAATTGAGCCAGGGCGCTTTTTTTAGGGGTTGAAAAGCAGAAATTTTCACAAAAACTTTGAGATAAACATTAATTTAATTAGAACGAACGCATTAGTTATAAATTTTTATTCTCATATTATGAGGTTTTAGCGTTAAAATTAGCTCCTTTGACAATGCGGTATGTCTTGTTTATAGAAAAATAAAAACTCTATAACAAGGTGTAGTGCGAGATTGATGGCAAAGCCAACTCATCTTTAGGAACATACCATGACTGATGCACAAAGCAATGTACAAGAAACAGTGCCAACAACATCTGCCTCGGATGACAACAACCAAAACAAGCGCAAGAAATTTCTTGGTTTTTTTGCGCTGATTTTATTGATTGCCGCTATTTTATATGCAATCTGGGCATTATTTTTAAATCACTCGGTGAGTACGGATAATGCTTATGTCGGTGCAGAAACCGCGCAAATTACCTCAATGGTGAGCGGACAGGTCGCTCAGGTTGCTGTAAAAGATACCCAAACGGTACATCGTGGTGACGTGCTGGTTCGTATTGATGACCGTGATGCCAAAATTGCATTGGCTCAAGCTGAGGCAGAACTTGCCAAAGCAAAACGCCAATACAAACAAACTGCGGCAAACAGTAGTTCTTTAAACTCTCAAGTTGTGGTTCGTGCTGACGAAATTAACAGTGCCAAAGCACAAGTTGCTCAAGCACAAGCCGACTATGACAAAGCTGCTTTAGAGCTCAACCGCCGTGCACAACTTGCTGCCTCTGGTGCAGTGTCTAAAGAAGAACTCACTAAAGCACAAAGTGCTGTTGAAACAGCCAAAGCAGGCTTAGAGCTTGCGAAAGCTGGTTTAGCGCAAGCGTCTTCAAGCCGTAAAGCTGCTGAAAGTACCTTAGCTGCAAACGAAGCCTTAATTCAGGGTGTAAGCGAAACCTCGACTCCGGATGTACAAGTTGCACAAGCGCATGTTGAACAAGCTCAGCTTGATTTAGAGCGTACCGTGATTCGTGCACCAGTTGATGGTGTGGTTACGCGCCGTAATATTCAAGTCGGTCAACGTGTTGCGCCGGGCACGAGCATGATGATGATTGTGCCGCTTAACGATTTATATGTAGATGCGAACTTCAAAGAAAGTCAGTTGAAAAAAGTCCGTCCGGGTCAGGCTGTCACGCTAACTTCAGATTTATATGGTGATGACGTTGAATATCACGGCAAAGTGATGGGCTTCTCTGGTGGTACAGGCTCTGCCTTTGCCTTAATTCCGGCTCAAAACGCAACAGGTAACTGGATTAAAGTGGTTCAACGCTTACCGGTTCGTATTGCACTTGACCCGAAAGAACTTGCTGAACACCCACTGCGTGTTGGCTTGTCGATGGAAGCAAAAGTCGACTTATCTGCGAAGTAAACGCTTATGAAAACGCAAACACCTTTTGCCGAACTAAGCGGTGGCCGTTTATTACTGGCAGCGTTTGTTATTGCCTTGTCGAACTTTATGGTCGTGCTTGATACGACCATTGCCAACGTATCTGTACCGCATATTACCGGTAACCTTGCTGTTTCAAGTACACAAGGAACATGGGTTGTTACGTCGTATGCTGTTGCAGAAGCGATTTGTGTCCCTTTAACGGGTTGGCTGGCAGGCCGCTTTGGAACCGTTCGGGTTTTTATTTTTGGCCTGATTGGTTTTACCATTTTTTCTTTTTTGTGCGGTCTAGCAAACTCATTAGGCATGCTGGTGTTTTTCCGTATTGGACAAGGTCTATGCGGTGGCCCCCTCATGCCGCTCAGCCAAACCTTGCTGATGCGTATTTTCCCTCAAGAAAAGCATGCACAGGCGATGGGCCTATGGGCAATGACAACCGTCGTCGGGCCAATTTTAGGGCCAATTTTGGGTGGTCTGATTAGTGATAACCTGTCTTGGCACTGGATTTTCTTTATTAACCTACCTGTTGGAATTATTTGCGTTTTAGCAGCAATGCGCTTATTAAGAGTAGCTGAAACAGAAACAATTTCTTTAAGAATCGATACAGTCGGTTTAGGTCTGTTAATTCTCTGGATTGGTGCGCTACAGCTCATGCTCGACTTAGGGCACGAACGCGACTGGTTTAATAGCACGAGCATTATCGTTTTAGGTTTAACTGCCGCCATTGGTTTTGTGGTGTTCCTCATATGGGAACTCACCGACAAACACCCCGTGGTAGACGTCAAAGTATTCCGGCATAGGGGCTTTGCAATCTCAGTGCTGGCGCTGTCACTTGGTTTTGGAGCCTTCTTTGGCAGCATTGTACTGATTCCGCAGTGGCTGCAAATGAACCTTTCCTATACCGCCACATGGGCCGGATATTTAACTGCAACCATGGGCTTTGGTAGTTTGACCATGTCACCAATTGTGGCAAAGCTTTCGACCAAACATGACCCACGCGCGCTTGCGAGTTTCGGTTTGATCTTGCTCGGTGGTGTGACCTTAATGCGGGCATTCTGGACCACAGATGCTGACTTTATGGCGCTGGCTTGGCCGCAAATCCTACAAGGTTTTGCTGTGCCTTTCTTTTTTATTCCACTGTCCAACATTGCACTTGGTTCGGTACTCCAGCAAGAAATTGCATCTGCTGCGGGCCTCATGAACTTTTTAAGAACCATGGCAGGGGCGATTGGTGCTTCAATTGCAGTGACCGTGTGGGACGACCACGCCAAAGTTGCACGTAGCGAAATGGTGTCAAATCTAAACACAACCGAAGTTCAAAATAACCTGATGCAAAATGGTTTTTCGGCTGACTCGACGCTCGGAATTATTTCAAACCTCGTTGATAAAGAAGCCATTACCATGTCGGCGAACCATGTATTTTTACTGTTTGCGATGGTATTTGTCTTTGCGGGGTTGGTGATTTGGCTATGTCCAAAACCCAAAGGAAATACAGGCGGTATGCCATCCCACTAAACACAAAAAAGCATCTTTTCGAAGGTGCTTTTTTTAGCGCTATTAAAAAATAGGTTAGGTTCGTAAATGGTAGATTTTGCCTGTATTTAGTTGAATAAAGCATGCCAGAATCGGGCAGATCAGTTATAAAAGCGTGTGATATCAAGCAAGGAGGCATAATACAGGGCACAGGATAAAACGCCCTCAAATATTTACTATTATAAAATCTTATTTTTATCAAAGATTAAAAAAACTTACTACCTGAAAACTAGAGAAGCTTGCATGGCAATTGCATGGATAGGCAAGCGTATATATTGGAGTTATCACGTGAATATAAAATATTCATTTTTGTTCAGTAGTTTATTAGCAGTCGGTTTATTACAAGGATGTGGAGATGATTCTTCAGATCAACCCAAGGATGACTCAAATACAACTCCGCCCAATTTAATTGTAGATAATGACCCGACCAGTTGTAGCAAACTGGCACAAGACGGTTCAAACGTGGTGGTTGGTTCAAACCAAAATGGTGACCCAGCTGCGCCAGAAGGTGCATCGGGTTATAGACTCGGTAACACGGTTAAATATTCAGATAAATATATGGTGGTGGCAAACACGCCACTTGCGGTAAAAGCAGGTTGCGATGTGTTAAAAGCAGGCGGTAGTGCAGTCGATGCGGCGGTTGCGGTACAAGCAGTGCTTGGTTTGGTCGAGCCACAGTCGAGTACCATTGCTGGTAGTGGTTTTATGATGTATTACGATGCCAAAACCAAACAGGTCACGGCTTATGATGGTCGTGAAACCGCACCAGCCGCGGCTAACCCATATTATTTAATTCGCCAGAATATGGATGACCCAAATTCACCAGCACCTGTCCCAAGTGCGCGCCGTAGTGGCCGCTCGATTGGTGTGCCGGGTGTAATGCGTTTGCTTGAACAAGCGCAAAAAGAACACGGCAAACTCAAGTGGAACCAGTTGTTTGATGAAGCCATTGATTTAGCTGACAACGGTTTCCGCATTCCGGGGCGTTTAGCAGATGCCATTGCAAGTAATGCAAATAGCTTGGCACTCGATGCAAATGCAATGAAAACCTATTTCTATATAGATGGTTCACCACGTAAAGTCGGTGAAATCATGACCAATAAAGAATATGCAAAAACCCTAGAAGCACTTGCTGTACAAGGGGCAAATGCATTGCACACTGGGCCAATTGCTCAAGCGATTGTGGCAAAAGCAGGGCAAACAGTCGGGGATGACCCAGCAAGAACTCCAATTACGCCAAGTTTGATGACCTTACAGGATTTATCAAACTATGAAGTGAAAAAGCGTACTCCAATTTGCACCACCTACCGTGATAGTTTCTATGTATGTACTATGCCACCTCCATCTTCGGGAGGGATCGCAGTTGCGCAAACGCTGGGTATTTTAGAAAACTTTGATATGTCGCTCTATCCACCTAAAAACCCTGAAAATGAAGGCGGTGTGCCGGATGTGATGGGTGTGCACTTAGTGTCTGAGGCAGAGCGTTTGGCTTACGCTGACCGTGACAAATATGTGGCAGATACTGACTTTGTGCCTTTACCAGCACAGGGTATTCCAAGCTTTATTGATAAAAATTACTTGAAACAACGTGCAGCACTGATTAACCCGAACCAAAGTATGGGCGTTGCGCCAGCAGGCAATTTCAACCCAGCTTCGGGAGTCGATATCACTGTTGAACATGGCACGACTCAGTTCACAATTGTAGATGCCTATGGCAATGTGGTTTCAATGACATCGACTGTTGAATCGAGCATGGGTTCATTCCACATGGTAGATGGTTTCTTGCTATCGAACCAGTTAACTGACTTTAGCGCGAACCCTTATGACAGCACTGGGGCACTGGTTGCTAATCGTGTAGAAGGGGGCAAACGCCCACGTAGTACCATGGCGCCAACTTTAGTATTTAAAGGCACCACGCCAGATGAGTTTTATATGGCAACAGGTTCACCAGGTGGCGGCACGATCATTCAATATGTAGTTAAAACTTTGGTGGGTGCATTGGACTGGAACTTAAATGCACAGCAGGCCACTTCGCTTGTAAACTTTGGTGCGACCAATAGTAAAAATACCAATGTGGATAGCTCGAATGTACAGCTTTCTTTAGTTGACCTAATTGAAGGTTTAAAAGCAAAAGGCCATGGTATATCGAACACTGCGCAAACCAGTGGTATTTCAACGATTATGAAAGTAAATATAAATAATCAAACTAAATACGCAGGTGGGGTAGACCCACGCCGTGAAGGTATTGTGTTAGGCAATGGAGCCTTATAGACCACACTTTAAAAAAAGCTGTCATTTTTGGCAGCTTTTTTATGTGGGCCTTGAAAAAAACAAAAGGCTCTCCATTATGTAAATATGTTCATCAGTAGCAGACTGTTGATAAATTGCACAGCATTTTATTTTAGTTATGCTATGATGTTCAGACATTCATGGGGATGTTATTGGCTTCGACGCCGGTGATGAAACTCATAGATGCATGCCGAGAGCGCATTTTCTCTCGTAAATAAAATTTGCATTTTAATAGTCGCAAACGACGAAACTTACGCTCTAGCTGCCTAAGGGCAGTTTGTCCGCTTCCTAGAATACTTGTGGTTTAGGAACCCGACCGTAGCGCACGCACACAAGTCCGTATAGAGTCAAGCCTCGGGGCTTTATACCAAACTTAGAGGATCGCACCTTGTACCCTGTTCGTCGGGTCACTTGGTGTTAAAACAATAGACGATATCTAAGCATGTAGTATTCTCGAGCGTAGTGCTGGCGGACGCGGGTTCAACTCCCGCCATCTCCACCAAAATTCGTGAAAAGCCCTGAAACGAAAGTTTCGGGGTTTTTTATTAGTTAAGCTATTTTCTTTATGCAAAGCTTAGTTTGAAATGCGTTAAAAGGTCACTTTGCAGATACAATATTTTAAAGTGATGAGTTTAAAACTTAGAAATACCACTAATATTTTTTAGAGCTGCTGCTTCCATACTAGTCGCTTTTCTTAATCCAGGTCTTTTGGTAAGAAATTTCTGATGGATTAATTTCCAGTCTTCTTTCGATTTATCCCATTCAATAGGCATGGTAAGTAAAGATTTTTTACCTGTATAGGCATACATAAATTCATCTGAAACCATAGCAGGTGGCGTGGTTTTTACATGAACAGTAAAGCAATCTACTAGTGTATATAAAGTTTCTTTATTACTAATTTTATCACCCTGAATCATCCAAATAATATCACCTGCATTAAGACGAAATTCTTCTTTCATATAGACAATAGATTGCTCAAGAGCAGCATAAGGGAATGAATTTTCTTCAGAATGTGCTTGATGATAAGCGAGCCAGTGTTGAGCCATTTGATTTAAACCTTTCGATTTTTGATTTTAGTATTAAGTCATCACTTATTATATGAGAAAAAATAATAGGCTCAAATTTAACTATTAAATTAAAATTTGAATTTATAAGCCGGATATTTAGTTTTGAAAACTTCTAAGGATGAATATTTGGTGGCAAAGGGATTAAATGAATAATTATAGTGAATTCTTAATGTATAGAATAAAGCCCCTAAAGTAGGGGCTTTATTTAAAATTATTCTAATGAATATTCCTTTTGTTCAGGAAATAAAAGATCAAGATGTTTTGGATTTATCTTAAATAGAGGCCCTTTCTCGGTAGCATTACCTGTACCATTTTTACGCTTAATCAAATGATCCATTGTGATGATCCCATCAGCTAAAAGTTGCATAAGCTGACCAACTAAAGGATTTTTCGTATGTATCACCGATTTAAGAATAAAATGTTCAGTACCGTCAATTTCAATTGATTCGGCTTTTATCCAGAAAGTTTCCTTATGTTTCTCTAGTAAACGTTGACGTAAGATTGAACCTTTCCAAACAGCAACCTCACCATCAATATGATGTTTCTCTACCAATAAGTCTTTAGATTCTTGATATTCAAAACTTAGACCTTGAGAATTAATGGTTTTTGTACTAATGGAACAATAAAGTTTTAAGTCGTCTTCACGCATATATCCATATTTATCTACAATTGCACCGCTACTTTTTAGAGGGCTAATATCCCAATTTGCTACTTGAGCAAAAATAGTAGATCTAGTTTTCTGTGCCTTTGCCTTTTCACGAGCAGATTTAAGCTCAATACCTTTATAGTCAGGGTTCTTAGAAGAATTTGCTGAAATTCCTAAGGCATGCTCAATTGTCATGCCAATTGCAGTATCCCCCGATTTTACAGCTTTTAAGGGACCTAATTTAGCAATAGCTCTTAATTTATCTAATAACTCGAATGCAACTTCATCTACTTGATAAACAAATTGATGTAGTAAAGTTAAATGGGTGTTTAAATCAATTCTGGAGATATTAAACACATATAAAAGCCCTTTAACTAGGAGTAATGCTAAAACATCGTTAGGCTGAACATGTTCTTTTAACTGATAAATCCAAATTCTTGGATCGCCCTTTTTAGTGTTAGGTCGATATAAGCTGACTTGGGTATCAATAATAGAAGTAGCTGTAATTAACTTGGCTGGTTGTAATATTTTTTCTCCTTGTTGCTGGAGACTATAATCATGGTAGTGGTTAAGCTTAAAGTATTCTCGTAAAGGTGCTACGGCATCCATAATTGATTTTTTGATGCCTGTTGCAGTAATAATTAGATCACTATGATCTAGACCGAGTTTCGCTAAAATTTCCCGATTATGATGAATAAGATCTTCACCAATAATGGGATAAGTAACTTTTTGTGGTTTAGTTTTTGGTTTGATTACTTTACGAGGTGTATTGTAGAAGTCTAAAGTTTGCCAATCTGGATAATGATGTTTAGTAGCAATTATATTCAGAGCTTCATTCTGAGAAATATTTAAAGCTTTCTTTAGTTTTTTTGCATCATCTTTTAGACGAGCAATAGGGCGCTTAAGTTCAGGGTATGAGTTCTCGCTCATTGAAATATCTCTTTATCGATGTACTTTTCAATGCTTACCCCGCAACTAAGCATTCAGTACATACCAAAAGACTGAATATTTCAATGAGATGACCAAAAGGGGTCTTTACAGAATTTGCGGGCTGTAGGCTTTACTCTGGGAAGCCTTTCTTTAATGTTTTCATAACTTAAAAGAAAGATCAACTTTAAAAAAGAACAAAAACGACAACTGTTGTCGTATGGCCCTGGACTTTTTATAAAATTCTAATTAAAATAGCTTGGCTTCTATTTAGTAGTGTTGTTGAAGGATTTTCAGTTGAACCATATTGAGTTATTTGCAGGCTGTGGTGGATTGTCATTAGGACTAGAGTCTGTAGGCTTTAAATTAGTTATGGCAAATGAACTATCACCTATGGCAGCAGAAACATTCGCCTATAATTTTTTTAATGAAGATCTTGAAAAATTAAATAATAAAAAGACTCAAGTTAAATGGTTAAGCAGTAAATTTAAAAATGAGGATATAAAATCTAGATTAAGGGAAGACCCTAGAACTTTTCCAGAGCTAAATGAAGGGCAATCAGATCTAGATGATCATTCAGATTTAAGTGGAAAGTTAATCATAGGTAATATTGTCCAACTTAATAAATGGCTTGAGAAACATCCCTTTCAAGTTAATGATCTTAGTATGGCGTATGGCCAAAAAGGCGGACTTGATCTTGTTTCAGGTGGGCCGCCATGCCAAAGCTTTAGTATGGCGGGGTTAAGACAATTTAGTAATAATCGGAATACCTTGCCTTGGGAGTTCGCGAAATTTGTTCAAATGACGCAACCTAAAATAGCCTTGCTTGAGAACGTAACAGGAATCTTGCGAGCTTTTGATGTAGAAGGTAAGAAGTTCTATGCTTGGTTTGAAGTAGCTAAAGCATTCGCACAGATAAATTACATACCTTTATGCTTACATATTAATGCGAAATATGCTGGTGTTGCTCAGAACCGACCACGGTTTATCTTGGTTGGCATTAGACATGACATTTTTGACCAAGTTTATTCATCTTTTAATAAGTATGAAAAAGAACTTTATTCACAAGCAATAAGCTTTGTTGATAATTTAAAAAAAGGATTACAAGTCGAATATGGCACCTTATCTTATTTTGACGTTGAATATGATGAACATTTAACAGTATTCAAAAATACATTCTTGAATCCTTTGATCAAATATAAGGAAAGTGAATTTACTGTTAAAGATGCTATTGACGATCTGAGAACTAAAGGTTTAGAAAAGTCTAAATATATTGAATTAATTAATTCTACTTTAATGCCTCATAGTAAGGGTGACTCTGTTCTTCGGAATCATGATTTAAGAAACAATGGTATTCATGTTCAACGAAGATTTAGGATTTATCAAATCCTTCAAATGTTAGATAGTTCAACTAAAAAAGAAGCCCTTGATTTACTTAAAGGAAAAATAGATAAAGTTTCTGAGTCAACAGCTAAACATTTGTTGAATTATGATTATCTCATTGAGCCAAATACTTATGAGAAATTTGAATCAATTGATAGTTTGATAACTTACTTTAATGAGCATCAAACTAAGAAACAAACTCAAAAGGCCTTAATAGCGAATCAGCCGGCGCCAGCAGCTTTATCTATTCCAGACGATGCTTGTCATTATCATCATGATGAGTTGAGAACTTTGACGGTTCGTGAAATGGCTCGTATACAGTCATTTCCTGACCACTTTGTATTTAGATCTAAGGTGACGACTGGCGGCCAAATGAGGCAATTTGAGGTTCCACAATATACGCAAGTTGGTAATGCTGTGCCACCGCTATTAGGACAAGCATTAGGACACGTTATAAAAGCAATTTTAGATAAATATCAAAGTTCTAATTAGTATAGAAATTACATTTATAGGGAGATACACGTTTTTACGTTGATCCCTATAACTCATACAACATTTTGCTTATATACACATCTAAACGGTTAAAATAAAAACAAATAAGCTGAAGTGGGTTAACTATGACTCATGATGAGTATTCTTCACCTCGCTCAAGAATCATGTCTAGTATTAAGAGCAAGAACACAAAACCTGAACTGATAGTCCGTCAGAGACTACATGCATTAGGCTTTAGATATATCTTGCATGACAAAAGGTTGCCAGGAAAACCTGATATTGTTTTGCCTCGTTATAAAGCTGTAATACAAATTCAAGGCTGTTTTTGGCATGGACATGACGCATGTTATTTATTTAAATGGCCTAAAAGTAGATCTGAATTTTGGTATGAAAAGATAAATAAGAATATTACAAGAGATCGAGCTAATCAGGAAAAATTATTAGAATTGGGTTGGCGAGTTTTGATTTGGTGGGAGTGTAATATACGTAATTCCCATGATTTTGAATTAGGTTTAATGAAAACGGTTGATTGGATTAAAGGCAATCAGTCGTATATGGAAATTAGATGAATTGTAGGGGAAGTATTCCTATAATTTTTTCTCATAATTCATACCATAATACTATTATCGAGCGTAGGGCTAGCGGACGCGGGTTCAACTCCAGCCATCTCCACCAAGATTCGTGAAAAGCCCTGAAACGTAAGTTTCGGGGTTTTTTCTTTTTAAGATTTAAATTGTTAAATTATTTGGGCGATAAGAAATACAATATATGAAAAAAATCAAAAACTATTATTCTTAGAACAGATCTATCGAAGTTAGAATAGTGCAGTACTTTAAAAAGCTAACGAAATAAAGATTATAAAACATCTTATAATATCTCAAATTCCTAGGCAAAAATGATTAAATCAGGTCATATCATTATGAAATTAACTTTATTAAAACAATCCCTTACTTCATTTCTTTTAGTCAGCATGTCAATGTTTAGTGCTAATAGCTTTGGCTACACTCCCAAAGATTTACAAGGTATATGGGCAATGCATCCGCTTAATAATGGAATTGCTAACTTAGTTGAGTTTTCAGGAAATACTGCTACTTTATACCCTGTGCAATGTGATTTTGAAACGGGTCTTTATACTGTAGATAGTATTGAAAAATCGAACTTTAAAATTAATAAGCAAAATCAAATTGAGTTGTATAATGAGCAGGGGCAGTTCGAGCAAGCATTAAGAATTATAAGTATCACCAATAATCAACTAGTTTTAGAAGAAGCTGCTAGTGACACGATAATGCTGAAATTTTACTACAACAAAATCAACAAACTAACCCCTAATTGCATGAAATATAAAAAATAAAATTTTCAAGAACTTAGTTTTAATATGGCTGAAATTAAATGTCATTTCAGCTATATAACCAACTTGAATCTAATGTGTAAGGAAGTATTTAAATTTTCATTTTATTAAGCTTGAATGAGTCAGAAAGAAGAAGCAATTAATAGATAACAAACACAGCAGAAGTAGAATTTTATTTATTCTTTATAAAGTCTTACTTGCGTAAAGTTTTGTAATCTCGTTATAGTCTAGCTTCTAATATAGAGGGGTTAAAATGTGAAAAAAATAATAGGAATATTTTTATTTTCCTTGATATTAGTTGGTTGTGGTAAATCGGCAGAAGATATCGCTAAAGAAAAGCAAGCTCAAGAACAGGCACTTAAAATTAAACAAGAACAAGAGAGAAAATTAAAAGAACAAGCTGAACTTAAAAAAGTTGAGGAAGCTGTTCGCTATTATCTTAAAGATGGTGATTCTGCGAAATTTAGAAATGTTATTAAAAATTGTGGTGAAGTAAATGCCAAAAATTCATGGGGTGCTTATGCAGGTTTCTCCAGATTTATAGTTAAATCAGATAAACAAGTAATCTTTGATGGTTCTGATAATTACTATTTTGATAGTTTGGTAAAGCTATATTGCCATAAAGATTATTTGGCTAAGTTCCCAGTAGAAACAAGTGATGAGATAGCAATTGATGCGACTGCAATGGAACAAATATCAGCGGTGGCTGCTGCTGATGCGGCAGCGGGAGAAACTTTAGAAAATGAAACAAGATCAACTAGTAAACATCAGAAAGAGGAAGTAGCTGTTGAGGAATTAGCTACTGAAGATACAACGTCAGATACTGGCAGTTCTGAAAATTATTAAGGTATTTAAATTTAAGAACCCGCATATGCGGGTTTTTTATAGAGTCCATGATGGTATAGGTTTTCTTAGACTTTGAATTGAGTTGTTTGATTGGTTTTTGTACCTATAATATTTTAAATATAATTAAACTATCCTAGTATGCTTTTGTAGCTATGCTTATTAGGAATAAGCATATAACTTTAATTAATCTCAAATAATTGTTTAAAAATTATGGATAAAAGATATCAAGTTTTTGTTAGTTCTACTTATGCTGATTTGAAAGCAGAGCGACAACAAGTTCTACAAGCATTAATGGAAATGGATTGTATACCAGCAGGTATGGAGTTATTTCCTGCTGTAGATGAAGAGCAATGGGAGTTCATAAAAAGAGTAATTAACGATTGTGATTATTATCTCTTAATTATTGGTGGTCGCTATGGTTCAGTAACTGCTGAAGGTATTAGTTATACGGAAAAAGAGTTTGATTACGCGGTTCAACTGGGATTAAAAGTTGTAGCTTTAGTACATGGTTCACCTGAAGATATTCCTTTTGGGAAGTCTGAGCAAGACTCAGCATTAAGAGAGAAACTCTTAGATTTTAAAGATAAAGTTATGGATGGGCGTCTCGTCAAATTCTGGAAAAGTGCAGAAGAACTACCCGGATTGGTTGCATTGAGTTTAACTAGGACTATCAAAACGTATCCAGCTATAGGCTGGGTGAGGGCAAATAATGTTGCAAATGAAGATGTACTTGCTGAAATAAATGAACTTAGAAAGCAAAATGCAGCTCTTCAATCACTTCTATCTGAAGCAGAAAAGCAACAAAAACCAGCCATAGAAGGTATAGCAAATATTGATTCTACACTGATTGTACATGGTACCTATGAAACTCAAACATCAGGTTATTCTGCACGCAAGCATGAGTTCGAATATAAACTCACATGGAGAGAACTTTTTTCTCTTATTTCTCCTTATTTAGTTGAAAATCCAAGCGATTATCAGGTTAAGAAAAAGATTTCATCAATCCTTAAAAAGATGGCAACAGGAAATGATAATGGATATTCTTATTCAATAGATGATCAAGAGTTTAAAACAATTACTATCCAATTAACGGCATATGGATTGGTAAAAACTACATATTCAAAAACTACGACGGGGGGGATGGCACTTTTTTGGAAGTTGACAGAAAAAGGGCACAGCTTAATGATTGAAAGTCGCGTAATAAAAGATAAGTCTAACAGTGTGTAGAATTCAATAATATTAAATATTATTTAAAGATATTCTACGATAGTTACTTTTGAAATAAAAATTTATGTTTTATTTTGATTACATCAACAGAAATTCTAAAAAAGCTCCACCCAATATTTGGAGCTTTTTTATTCCTAATATTTTATATCTATTAGCCACAGGACGTGATTTTGTATTTACTCATAAGAAATGAGAATCACATTCCAGTTGAGTTTACTAGATTGGGTTTTCTTATAGATAGGGAGCTTTCAAATGAAAATACAAAGTAAGTATATAAGCAAGTAAAGAAAAATGGCTATAGAGTTACGGTCAAATGAATAGTAATAAAATTTAATTTTTAAATATTAGTCTTAGCGTAAATAAAATTTAATTGTATTTATGAAAAAAATAGTGATGCTTTTATAGACTACAGGAGTAAATATTTATATATTAATCATAATTGATGAGTTCTTGAGCAATTTTGATTAGGCTTAGAACAATAGTATTAAAAATTTTTAAATTTGGGGTGACAAATGAATGATTTATATTCTGCTTATGGATTAGACTATACTGATCCAGATTGTGATTTTTTAAATATAAACCTTGATGAAGATACACCTTTATTTGTAGATGCTTATGCAATGTATCGTTCCTCAAATACTCATATGCAGTCGGGTCATGAAATTTTAAGGAATTTTATGACAGCAACATTATTAGGATTAAAAAAATATCTTGAAGACCCAACTATTATTAATAGTTTATGGATATCAAAATGTTTTTCAGAGCCAAAGGGTACTGGTATTGGTTTAGCAAAGAATGGCCATAAAGGAAGGGGGAGTCATGATGTTAAATGCCAACAAATCATAACTGCCTTGAGGCACTCTAAAGCTGTGGAAACTGGAGAATTAGAAGATTTAGAAGAGTTATTATTAGTTATTGAAGGGATAGGATCAGATACAATTTCTGATATTACTCTGAATATTGCTAAAAAAAGTTTTATTGAATATACACAGGAAAAATGTAGTAAATTAAATATAACTGTAAAGCCTACTGAAGAAAAAATACGATATTTTTGTAAAATAGATAATAAATGGAAAAGTGATCATTTCGATTTGCCACATTTAGAAGTTGGAAAAGATAAGACTTTAAGCTATTTAATCTTTATTCCTAATGAGGTGCTTGAAAAAAATATGGCTTATGGTTGTAATTATTTTTATACAAATATTGCAACTCCAGTTTACGTTGATCAAGTACTTAGAGCAGGTTTGTCCTTTATTTATTCGTTGAAAGATGGCAGTAAAAGAGTGAATAAAAGGGAGATGAGGAAAAAAGATGAATATAAGGGGGGGAAGAAAAAGATGGATAGCTTTATTTCAAAAAATCCAAAATCATTGAAAGAATATAGAAAAACAGTTGCTGATAAACGCTATAAACGAAATCAGGATAATAAAAAACAAAATAATGATGATTCTGAATAGATTTTAATTTTATATTTTTTATAGAATTATTAATAGAATTAGTTTGTATGTTTCATTTAAAACCCTTTGACAGGAAGGGTTTTAAATGAATATAACTGTTATTTTTTAAAATGCTATCCTAGCCAATTCGGTTCGGTTATACAATTTTCGTTAAAAATACATAGCCATGGTTGTGCAACAATTTTTTTATCATTTGTCCATCTATCAATCTCATGACCATAAATACCGTCAAATCCCATATCTTTAGCTCCTGAACAAATTAACTCTATAAGTTCGCGAGTCAGTTCATGGCCAGTTGCAAATTTTGCAGAATCAGGTCCATACTTTGTAAGATTGGATTTATATCTTTCGGTATATTTATACGCTGCAAAAGTATTTTCTTGAATTATAGGTCTTAATACAGAACCATCTTGCCATCCATTATGCCATATATCTTTTTTACTATTTAGTAATGCATCAAAAAATGCATTTTTACAGAGTTTTGTTCTTAGCTCTTCTGAAGCGTATTTATCCTCCAATGTATTAAGAATTTTTGAATTTTCCTTGATTTTTACTTCAGCGATATTTTTTCCAGCGGCTTGAGCAAAATCTATATTTGATGTGAAAAAAATACCAGAGTGTTTAACTAACTTAGTTGTATCAAATGGTGGTGGTAGTTGCCAATTATTAAATTTAGAGTCTGTACCATGAAGCCATTTTTTTGTGAATAATGATTTACTCATAAATGTTCCGTTAAATTATAAAGATAGTTAAGTCTAAAATTTTTTAGATTTAATTAATCTTACAATATAATATATTGTTTTATATTATATTTTTGTTAATTTTAATTGGTTTTCATATTAATAAAATTGAGACAAGGCCCCCGTGCCACAACAGAACTTTAATTTTTTGCGCTGATTTAAAGTAACCCACCATTGCGACACAGAGATAAGGGAGCTAAACCAAACGCTTAGCCCATGTCTTCTTTATCGCACCGCCGCATCACGCTAAAAAAAGTAGGGGCAAAGTCCTGTGGGAGAGCAGGACTTTGCAAACTGACATGTTCTAGACGTTGCATAAGCTTATGTGAATACACTTGTTCGAGCCGTTGGTATATACAGTCGCAACTGGCTTGGGTGTGTCCACCAGACAGGCAAATTTTTTCAAACTCCTGCTGTGTGTGGAGGTCACAACCCGAAACGCTGTAATCGCCGATCATCAAGCCTAAAACCAAAATAGTTTTATAAAATTTCATATTATTCTCGTAATGATTGGGGATATATCAATGAGAAAAAATAAACCGCTATATTTAAAGTTTAAAATCATTTTTAAAGGCAATAGTTAACCCGCCTATAAAAGCAATAAAATAAAATGACTTAAATTTTAAAATAAAAATAATTTATAAATTTAAAAATTAGATAATAGAAAACCTAAATTTTAAATAAATAAAATTACGAGAGAGGATAGGGGATTAATTTAAAAAAGGTCATGGTTAACTCCTGAAAATTTATGGAGCTCTACCACCAAAAATCACCGTCAATTGATTATGGTGGTAGAACGAAAGGGGGTTAGCAGACTGGGATCCAAGGAACCAGCACGCGCAAGCGCGTCCCCCTCCCGTCCTACCGCAAAGAAAAGGGACGCAAGGGTCTAACGACTTATAGTTGAACTATAACCCGCCATGGATCTACGGTCTGCTAAAACCGACTGGCAATGTAGGCCAGCGGGACCATAATAATCATAAGTTTTTAACAGGTCAATTCAATTTAAATAAAATATTATAAAAATTTTAAATATAATTTTATATTTTAATTAAACTCAAAAGTTAATCTATTTAAAGCCATTAATTAATAAAAATAATAAAGCTAAACTAAACGTTTAGCCTGTGCTTAAAATGTATAACGGTAATTAATAAATACCCGGTGCTGATCCCAATCTTTCCGAGTTAAACCATTTATTTTTTCACCTAGGTTTGCATTTTCAAACTTTGACTCATAATGCAAAAATGAATAACGCACATCTAAGTTTTTTACCCACGGCAGGGCATAACTCACTGTAAAGTCAAAGTAACGCTCTTTACCCTCAATATCACTGCTAATGTTACTTTGGTGAGCGCCAAAGCCATAAATATACTTCGCTTCGGTTTTTAAACCTTTCACATAGTCTTTCCAGTTATATTTCAGCCGAAGGGCAATGGCGGTTTCATCGTTATTGGTAAAGTCAGGGCCAATGGTCGCAGAGGTCGGAAACGGGTTGGTGCCGTGATCTTGCGTTAAAACCGAGTTGCGGGCGGAGTGCACGGCAAAGTTATCTTCAATCCAAAAGCCATCAAACTTTGAAATGGCAATGCCACCTTCAAGATTATTCTTAGCCACATTTACATCGACAAAATAACCATTGCCACGGTTGTTAATGTCTTGGCCTTTGACACAGTCCAACTCGGTTTCGGCACCGCATTTAAACAGCTTGCCATCGTCACGCGAGAAAAAAGCACCTGTGTTGAATGTCCAAATAAGGCCATGCAACGGCAACTTATATTGAGCAATCGCTCCGTACTTTTTTAAGTAATCTTTGCTATTTAAATATTCGGCATTCACGCTCCAGTTTTTGTACTGATACTTGGCACCGAGCAAACCGACATAATCAATGCGCTCGTCATTTTCAGTCACCAGTTTTTCAAATGAGTCCATGCTGCGCGGTTTCCAGCGGTCATAGTAAGCAATGTAAGTCTGTAGCTGATCATTGAGTTGAAACTGACCACTCGCACCCGAAAAAGTGTCGGGCACCGCACGGTTGTTGGTGCTTTTAAGCAAGAGCGAGTCGTGTAACTGACGGCCTAATTTAATTTCGCCTTTGTCGCCGAGTTTTGCTTTGATGTAGAGCTGACCTAAAGTTGCAAAGTTTTGATCGAGCTTACCGTTATTTTCGACCTCTAAAAGCTGAGCGCTCGGCTTGCCAGAGTCAAATAATTTGGTGACTGCATAGAGTGAGCCATCCACCCCAAGCCAGTCCCAAAAGTAGGGTGACTGATAATTTAACTCAAACCCTAAGGCACTTTGTTCATATTCACTTGACGAAGGCGAAGGGTTGGCAAGCGTGGGGTGGGCAGTGCCTTCATCGTTCCAGTAACGGGTGTTAAGTTTTAATTCTAACTTGCCAAATTCTTGAGGAAGCTCTGCATAAGCATTGCTCACGCTGCCTAAACCAATACAGCCCCATAGCAAATATTTATTCATTTTAAATTCCTTTTTTAAGCATGAATAAGCCCTTTGCCTAACGCTGGGTTAGGCAAGCTTTTTATGAAATGGATGAATTAAGGAGAGAGTTTTTCGAGCACTTGGCCTTTGGTTTCAATGGCAAACAAGAAGGTCACTAGGCCACCAATCAGCGCTACAACCGCCAGCACACTAAACACATATTGAATACCGTAACCACCGACTACGAGGCCAACCATAACAGGTCCAATTGCAGAGCCGGCACGTAGCCAAGCGGTACTAAACCCGATGCCCATCGCACGTAGGCGAGTTGGGTAAAGTTCGGCAGCGTAAAGGTATAAAGAGAATGAAATGGTCTGCAAAATGGCATAGCTCAGCGTTGCCAAAATCACAACTTCCATCGCCGATTTTGCGCCTAAAATCGAGAGGCTCATGAGTGGAATAATTGCCAAGAAAAACGCTGCACTGTACCAAGGGCGGCGACCCACTTTATCAATCATTAACGCACAGATAATAGAGGCAATTACACCCACGCCCGACGTAATCCAGCCATAACCTAAACTGGTTTGAAGCGACAGACCAAAGTGCTGTTTGTAGAGAGAAGGCAGCCAAGTCACCATGGCATTGTTCACCATATAGACGCAGAACCACATGCCCCACAGCGTAAACGTACGTTTGCGGTAAATGCCACGGAACAGCTCACGCCAGTCGGTTTTTGCCATGCCTTGTGGGTTAATTTCTTTAACCACAGGTTCAGCCAAAGTTTTACCGCTTTTGATGGCACTGTCTTCAAAGCTTTTGACGACTTTATCTGCTTCTTTAAAACGGCCTTTTGAAGCCAGCCAGCGTGGTGACTCAGGCAAGAAAAACCGTAAAGGAATGACCAGTAACGATGGAATTAGGCCCACAATAAACATAACTTTCCAGCCGTAAATTGGCATCAGGAAAAATGCTGCCATGCCTGCAAACATCAGGCCGAGCGGGAATAAAACTTCATAGAGCAAGAAAAACTTACCGCGCTTTTCTGCACCAATAAACTCGTTAATATAGGCACTCGCAACAGGCACTTCACCACCTGTACCAACACCTTGTAAGAAACGGAAAATTAACAGTGACATTCCGCTCCACGCAAACAGACAAGAAATGTCCATTGCCACAAACAGTAAAATGGTAAAAGACAGTACTTTTAAACGACCGACTTTTTCGGCAAGAGAACCAAAAAAGATCGCACCGACCAGTTGCCCGATATAGCCCGCAGCAATAATCGCACCAACATAGGCAGGCGTCAGGTGCCATTCGGTAATGAGTTGGGGTAAAGCAAAGGCAATCGCAAGAACAGTATAGGCGTCAAAAAAGGTCGCTATACCAATGGTAATTCGCATAAATTGCATTCGACCAGTGACCGGTAGCCGTTCAAGTCTTGCAATAATTTCCGCATTTTTTTGATGATGACTAATTTGTTCTACATCCGCTAGATTTGTCATCTTATATCTCCTTATCACTACATTCCTCGTAGTTTTGTTGTTCTATTTCGCACTACCTGTTCACCACAGTTTGCATGCTTTTTATTATTATTTTTAAGAGACATGCCCGATGTTTGGCCTCAGGCAGCGTACAGGAAAAAAAGGCTAGCGTACATGCTAGCCCGAATAGAATTTAAGCAACGGCTTGGGTTAAATCGACCTTGCCAATTCCGGCTTGACGCATCGCATCATGAATTTCTTGCTCAGCACCATCAGCGAGTGGAAGCAGTGGCGAACGCACAGTGGCATGGTCCAAAATTCCTCGAGCAACCAATGCATGTTTAAGCGCGACCGTACCTTCCATGTGTGAACCGCGGTGATAGACATTGCGAGTCACTGGTAATAGTTGATCGTGAATGGCACGAGCTTTGGCGTAATCTTTAGCTTTACCTGCTTTAATCATTTCAATTAACAGTTCAGGGGCAATGTTGCCATAACCAACCAATGCACCGTCTACATCAAACATGGTGTGAAGCAAATATTCATCGTGGCACGTCAACACCTGTAAGTCTGGGCGTTCACGGCGAATAATTGGAATTTCAACATCCCAGCGGCGCATGTTACGTACACCATTTTTCATGGCAAACACGCCTGGCTGTGCAGAAATATCGAGTAGAGTTTCTAGGTCGTAAGTGGCCTTAGTGGCATCTGGATATTGGAATAAAATAGATGGCAAACCACTTTCTTCATAAATTGCTTTATAGCGGTCTTGTGGTGCGCCTTTTTGATAACCAAAACGTAACCAGCCATGTGAAGGGTAAATCAAACCTGCCGAAGCACCTGCACTCACTGCACGTTTTGCTTCTTCTGCTGCAACCGAAGTACCTTCGAGTGTAATACCTGCGATTACCGGAATTTTGTCATCTACCGATTTAACAAAGCTTTCGATGACCTGCATTTGTTCTTTTTGCGACAAAAATGTTCCTTCACCTGCATGCCCAAGAACAACCAAGCCCTTCACACCATCAATGCTGCCTAACCATGAACCTAAACGTTGAATCGCATCATGGTCTACTTGTCCGTCACGGGTAAAAGGAGTCACAGGTGCTGGGGTTAATCCACGTAAATCTAAACTCATAATCGTACTTCCTATACAGTGTAATTAAATATTCTCTGGTTCTTAATCTGACTTAAATCGTGTTGTAGAGAACATGATTGGAGTATAGAAATTGGTGAGCTATGTAGGAATTACCAATTCTTGAATTTCAGTTATACTGAAAATGTATGGCTCAAAATGCTGCCTATGACGGTTTAGGAAGAATCGATGAATTATGAATTATGGAAAATATTTTTAGACGCGGTGGAACTCGGTAGCTTAAGCAAAGTCGCGATGCTGCATAACACCAACCAACCGCAAATTAGTCGGCAAATGAACGAGCTTGAGGCGCAATGCGGTGGCCGTTTGTTTAACCGAACTGGACGCGGTGTAGAACTCACCGATTTAGGCCAGCATTTACTTCCTAAAATTCGTTCATGGTTAAACGTGACCGACCAACTTAATAATGAAATTTTGCACTCGACCGATACCCCAATTGGTACGGTTCGCATTGCTAGTTTGCCGTCTACTTCACATCCGTTGTTATCGACCCTCTATAAAGTGCTTCAACAAAAATATCCCTTAATTAAACTCTCGGTGCGTGAGGGGCAAGGGGTGCATTTAGAAAAATGGCTTGAAGATGGCAGTGTCGATTTAGCTATTCTCTATCGGTTTAACCCGACGCCTAAACAAGGCGATGTTTATCTTACCGAAGCCGATACCTATTTGGTGGGCTGCGAAGGAGATGCGCTCACTCAGGCAAATGACGTCGACTTTAAAGCAGTAAGTGAGTTACCGCTGGTCACGTTTTGCAGGCCAAGTAACTGGCGCAATTTTTTAGACCATATGGCTTATGAAAATGGGGTTGAGCTGAACATTGTGTTTGAGGCTGACTCGATTAGTTTACAAACCCATTTGGTTGCCGAATCTCGCATGTATACCATGCTTGGGCCGCAAGCGTTAAAGAAGGCCAGCCAATACACTTCAATTCAAGCCGCAAAAATCGTTAACCCCGCACTCAAGCGCTATATTTCTTTGTCTATTTCTAAACATGGCTATTTAACACCTGCGTGTAAGGCAGTGATGGAAGAAATTAGAAATCTTGCTGATTTGCTTTAAGGCACTGGTATGTTTAAGAACGACACTGTTGCATAGTGCGCATCATGGTTTTTACAAAGTCACGCGGTACTTCGGGGCTTTGTAAACTTAAACTTCCAAGTTTATTCATAAGCTTAGGAGAGTATTGGCGTTCTAAACGGTGATAAATACATGTGCAGCTTGTACGGCTATGTCCGGCAGCAATGCATTTTGAGTAAAAGTCACGGTGTGCATGACTTTTATAGCCAGCAGAGGCAACTGATACAAATAATAATCCACCCAAAAAAACTAAAAAATTATAAAAAGACATATTCCTTCTCGTCATTGTTGTTTTCTTTGTCAATCACTTAGCACTACAGCCATTTGTGCAAAATATTGGCGAAACTTGCGGCTTCATCATAGTCAGAACAGTTTTAGAGGTCAAATTGATTTGCGGATGAGAAGCGTTTAATGTTTTAAAAGTAAACAATCGTTATTGTTGCTGTTTTGAAGACAGTGTTGCGACATTAAACCCTCTATGTTTTTACATGCTTTTTTGTTTTTATAAACGCTTTAGTTTTGATTTGTTTTTAAATATTTAAAACATCTTTGTACTGAATTAATGACTTTAAAATAATAGGATGCAGCTTATGCCTGATACCTCAATGCAACAAGAGAAACAAAGTACTTGGGCCATATGTCGAGATCCTGTTTTGCTGACCATGGTGGGCGGGGCAATTGACACCATTGGCTTTATTGCATTGTTTGGTTTTTTTACCGCGCATGTGACGGGGAACTTAGTGTTGGCAGGCGCTGCATGGGTTAAAGGCGGCTCAGGTCTATGGATCAAGCTCGCCGCTATCCCGCTATTTATTTTGACAGTAGTGATTACCAAACTGTTAATTGACCGCAGTCAGGTCAAGCATAAAACGCTGTCTTATTTATTTTTATTTGAAGCCATTTTTCTATGTGCCTTCATGGTTGCAGGCCTTTATTTCGAGCCATTTAAAAATCCGGACGCGCTAACAGTTGCAGTGACAGGCGGACTAGGTTTAATTGCTTTGGCTATTCGTAATACTTCTAGCAAAACGCTCATTAAAAATATTAGCCCAAGTACCATGATGACCGGCAACACCACGCAGCTCGGGATTGATATTGCCAACTTGCTTAAAAACAATAATGCAGCTAATCGGGCTAGTTTTTTAAAAAGCGCCAGTATTGTGATTGGCTTTGTCATTGGTGCTTTCTTGGGAGCGGTACTCTATGTCTATTTTGATTTTTGGAGTGTAGCGCCGTTTATCTTACCCATTTTGTATTTTTCATATTTAGCTTCACAGCAAAAGTTTAACCAAGCTTAATGAGAAAAAAGAATAAATTAGCCTGAATTAAAATGAGTTCAGGCTTTTTTCGCATTAAAGAAAAACAGAAGCTGAGACAAAATTGTTCGTTCACTGCTTTACAGGCATAATGACCAGATGGGGAATACATTCGATTAAGGAAGGCACAATGACAAAGTCTTACCATTATTTAGTGATAACAATAATGGCTTTGCTCAGTGGCTGTCAGGTTATTCATTTAAAAGAAAGTAATTTAAGCAATGCTTTAAAAAGTAAGAATGAAAGTATTCTGACCGATGGTACCTTAAGCCATCAAACTCAAAACTTACTGTATTTGGTCAAAGAAGACGAAAAGTCTTGTCTGCAAAATTTTGATGATTGTTTAAATAAAATTCAAAGCTTGTCTGAAAATAGCAGCCGAGAAGAACGTTATGCTGCGCTGAGTGAAATCTATTTAGCCAAGGCTTTAGATGTTGGGCGTAGCGGCCAGTGTAATGTCATTAATAAAAGTAGCAGTTGTATTGAGCAAGAGTTAGCGCTGTTTGATAAAAGCTTGCGCTATAGCTATGTCTATTTATTTGACTCTGAAGAGTCACCGTTCGATCGGGTATTTGACCATCGCCAAAATCAGGTGCGTATTTTTTATAACGTTGCCTTGTCGAAGCTCATGACCACGTATTTTAATCATTTAAATACACATCGTTTTCCACCGCTGCTGAAAGCAGACGGGCATGAGTACCATATCAATTTTGACCATGCCGTAGATGTACAAAAAATTGAAGTCGATACTTTTCGCTCAAGCTATAACATGAACTTTTCTGGCTTTAATACCGTTAACCGTAAAGATGGTTTAGGGGCAGAGTTTATTGTTGGGCGTAAAGAAAATGATGTAAATCATGGCTTCATTTTAGACCCTGATGCTTTTTATGCTCAGCAGAATAATCCGAACATACATTTACCACGCTTCTTTCCGGTTACGGCTATTGCTTACCCTAAACAAAAAGCCACAGCAGATCAGGTTATTGCTGGGGCAGAGTTAGAAATTGCGATGTTTGATCCATATCGACAAGACCGCGTAAAGGTTGAAGGTGTGGACTATCCGCTCACTGCTAACTATTCGGCGCCTTATGGGCTTTGGCTGTCGAAATATAATTTAGGTGCAGCAGGCTATTGGTCTTTAATTAATAAAGAAGCTAATTTGATCATGCCGCATTTATATATGCTGGAACCTTTTAACCCAAATAAGAAAATCATTGTGTTTATTCATGGTTTGGCGAGTAGCCCCGAGGCTTGGGTGAGTTTAACCAATGACATTATGGGCGATGCCGAATTAAGACAAAACTATCAAGTTTGGCAGGTGTTTTATTCAACCAATATGCCGATTTTTGAAAGTCGTTTTCAGATTTATTCATTGTTGAATCAAGCTTTTCAAAGCGTTGCCAAATACAGCTATGCCGCACATAATGCCGTGCTGGTTGGGCATAGTATGGGCGGAGTGATTAGCCGTTTACTAGTAAGCGATGCTGATGTTTCAGAGCAAGCCATACAAAAAATGAATGAAGCGCAGTTAAACCGTTTAAAAGAAAATCCGGTCATTCGGGAGCGCTTTCAGTTCAAAGCTTTACCTTATTTTAAGCGGGTTGTTTTTGTATCGGCACCGCATCATGGTACAGACTACGCTGACCGTTGGTTTACCCAAATTGCACGCCGTATTATTCGTTTGCCTGCTGACTTTTTTATTGCGGTCGAAATGAGAGATGAGAAAAACACAAAACTCAGAAAGGGCTTAATTGAAAATGGGGCGAGTAATTTAAGTCGTTCTTCTAACTTTATGCAGCTTACCCAAGCCATTCAACCATCGCCACAAGTGGTCTACCACTCGATTATGGGCAATATCGATGGCACGACTGATAAGTTAAAAAGCAGTGATGGGATTGTGCCGTATCAAAGTTCGCATTTAGGTGGTGAACAGTCGGAACTGATGATTAAAGGTGGACATTCGATTCAAACTAGCCCTGAGGCAATTTTAGAATTACGCCGTATTTTACGGTTGCACTTAAAGCAGTCTCAGTCTTCAAAATAGAAATTTTTGTTTTTAGAAAACCACTGCTGAACTGGTTCAACAGTGGTTGAAATGATTAATTTAGCTGGTTTTGATTGAGCGATTTTTTATGCTCAAAATAGCTGATTGAAAAAATAACTAAGCCGACCAAATACAACACACCAGACAAGAATAATAAGTCTAATCCTGCGGCATAGAGCAACCAAAGTGCATAAATTGAAGCGACGCTTGCAATCGCAATATGCGGCGTGCGTTTGTGGCGAATGGATTCTTTAAGATAAAAAGCTGACACCAGAAAATAAGGCAGTAAAATCATGACCGATGAAATCAATAGAAGCTGGGTATAGTTTTTATTGAAAAAATACACGGCAATGAGTGAGCCTTGTACGACAAGTGTTGTTAGCCAAAGGGATGAAATGGGTACATTGTTCTGATTATTCTTTAAAAATATTTTAGGGAATGCACCATTTTTTGCAGCCAAAAAAGGAATTTCAGTAGCAAATAACGTCCAGCTTAAATAAGACGATGCAACTGAAATAATCAGCCCGATGGTAATAATAATGGTACCTGGCAAGCCGATCAGTTGCTGCAAAATAGTAGCCATAGATGGGTTGTGCATGCCAGCAAGCGCTTCACGACTGACTACACCGTAAGCCAGTACCGTCACCATGACGTAAAAACTTAACGCCAGTAACACACCTAAAATGGTCGCTTTACCAATGTCATGACGTTTTTTTGCACGTGATGATAAAACCACTGCACCTTCAATACCGGTAAATACCCAAAGGGTAATCAACATCAGGTCTTTCACTTGCTGCCAAAGTGGAACTTGCAAAGAAAAGTCATGTAGGTTGAGTTTGAACAAATCAAACTTAAAGGCAATGAAAGTAAAGAAGATAAAAACCACCATTGGAATGATTTTGGCAATGGTTGCCAGTAAATTCACAATCGCAGCTTCTTTAATGCCTCGGCTTACTAACCAGTGTACCAACCATACAAAAATGCTTGAGCCAATCAGCGAGTAAAGCGTATTACCTTCACCAAAAATAACGTGGTCTTTGCTGTCGGTAAACATGCCGACGCCGGAAAAGGCAATGACGACATAGCCGACAATACCAATGGTGGTACATAACCAATAGCCCCAAGCCGAGCAAAACCCAATCAGGTCTCCAAAGCCTTCGCGCGCATAGTTATAAATACCGCCATCTAGATCTGGTCGTTGGCGGGTTAAATGCAAAAGCGTGAGGGCCAAGAAAATAATGCCGACTCCGGTAATGAGCCATGCAACAAGAAGGGCAGAGCCGTTGGCAACCTGAGCCATATTTTGGGGAAGGCTAAATACGCCTGACCCCACCATAGAGCTAAATACCAGCGCTGTAAGAGACAACAATCCAATTTTGGCAGCAGACATGGTATTTATTCTTTAAAAAATTGAGAAAGTTCAGCAATGTGTTCTGGGCCAATACCGCAGCAACCGCCGACTAGGCTTGCACCTGCTTGCTGCCATTGTTTAGCAAAACCAAGATAAGCAGGCGCATCTAGGTCTTTACGAATTTCATCAAGACCATCGTTGGCAGTAGCACTTTCATCTTGCGGCGGGAAAGCGTTGGCATAGGCACCAATTTGTACAGACTCTGGAATAAGTCCTTTAATTTCATTAATCGCTTGCAAGATCACTTCAGGTTGGCAGCAGTTAAACAATACGGCTTTGGCATTTGATTGTTTGATGAAATCAGCCACTTGTTGCATGTTTTCGCCAGAACGAAGTAGTGCTTGTTCTTGTTTAATTTCATCTTGCAGCGTAAATGACACCCAATAGTCTTTACCATCTTGTGGCAGTAACGCATGCACTGTTTCAACTTCTTTTAAGCATGACTGGGTTTCTGCGAGCCAAAAATCTACTTCTGGCGCCAAGGTGTTAATGATGGGTTCAGCAAGGTTTTTAGCTTGTTCAGGTTGGAACAAGTCCGCACGGTAAGAACCAAATAACGGTGGTAAGCAGCCAGCAATTTTGACATTTTTGCCGCTTTCTTTAACTGCATTTTTTGCTTGTTCAATAGCAACTTGAATTAAACGCACGCCGTCAGTTTCAAAGCGTTCTTGACCAATATGAAACGGTACAACAGCGTAGTTATTGGTGGTAATAACTTCTGAACCAGCGTTAATAAAATCGAGATGTACTTCTTTTACTGTTTCAGGGGCTTCAATGAGTGCGAGAGCAGACCACTCTGGTTGACGAAACGGAGCGCCACGGCGGGCTAATTCACGGCCTAAACCGCCATCTAAAATTTTCATAAATTACAACATAAAGGGAGAAACATAATTCAGCTAATCTAGCGTGTAGATGAATCGTGTTCAATCGCTAATATGCTCGATATATTTCTAAATAAATTAGATTGTTATGAATAATTTTTCTTAAGAGGAATTCTGTAAACGATGTTCAGTTTTACTGATGAACTTCATGTGAAACTGAAAATATTTTTATTTAAAAATACAGAATAAAAAATGATCTTATAGCGCGCCATATTGTTGCCAGCTTTCACCTGTGTGCTGCGTTTTATAATAGGCTTGAAGTTGTTTGAGCTGTGTAAAGTGTATGCTACACCAAATTAATAAACTAAGTAATATTAGAATCTTAGATAGAACGCTTACTTTTTCTAGGCGAGCAAAAGCCAATAAAACAAAAAACAGGGCAGGTAAAAATATAAAGAATTGAACAGGGGAGAAAAATAGATGAGCCGTGCTGAAATATAACGCGGTAGCACTGATGAGCAGATTTAAAACAGCACATAGCTTTTGATATTTACCGAACTTAAATGCATAAGTTGTTATAACAAATAACAAGGCTGAGCTGACGTAAATTGCTGTACCGCCAATCATCCACATATAAAACCCGCTTAACAAAAGATAAGCCAGCAGCAAAACAAGCATGAGCTTAAAACCAAATGACAAGAGGCGAGATGATGAGTTTAAAGGCGTCATAGCAAATCTAAATATCTCAAGTGAGGGCTTAAAACTCCAAAAGGACGAATCGAAATTCATCCTTTTGGAGTTTTAGTTATACATCGTCAAACTTAGTTTGCTTTTGCAACAGGAGCAGCAGCAGTTTCATCGTTTGCAGCTTTGAACGGAGATGTATAGTTCAAGCCAAGCGTAGAACTTGTGTACTGACGAACTTTGTCGAGTAACACAGGGTCTTTGCTCAAGTCTTGCTTATAAGACACTACAATTTCATGAAGCTTCTGGTTCCATTTACCTTCAGTTTGCTCAGGGAACGCTTTTTCAAGCAAGTTAAGCATGATGTATGGAGAAGTTGAAGCACCCGGAGAAGCACCTAGCAATGCAGTTACAGCACCATCTTTAGACGCAAAGATTTCTGTACCGAATTGAAGAGTTGCAGGTTTACCTGGTTCTTTTTTGATGATCTGAACACGTTGACCACCTTGGCTTAAACGCCAGTCTTCAGCTTTCGCATCTGGGTAGTATTTACGAAGTTCATTTAGACGATCTTCATCTGACATCATTACTTGGCTTACCAAGTATTTAACAAGATCAAGGTTTTCCAAACCAACAGTGGTCATTGGTAAAACGTTGCTTTTGTTTGTTGATGCAAGCAAGTCAAGCTGAGAACCATTTTTCAGGAACTTGTTTGAATACGTTGCAAATGGTCCAAACAATACATATTTTTTACCATCGATATAACGTGTATCAATATGTGGTACAGACATTGGAGGCGCACCAAGTTCAGCACGGCCATATACTTTCGCTGTATGTTCTGCAGTAATTTTTGGATTGTCAGTAATTAAGAACTCACCACCAACAGGGAAGCCAGCATATTGTTTCGCTTCTGGTAAACCAGTAAGTTGCAATAATTTAACTGCTGCACCACCTGCACCGATAAATACAAAACGTGTTTTAACGTGATCTACTTTACCAGTTTTCAAATTTTTGAAAGCCACTGTCCAAGTTTTGTCATCATTTTGGCTGATGCCAGTCACTTCAGTTGAAGTCTGTAATTTGAAATTAGGATTTTGATTTAAATGACTCACTAATTGTTTAGTGATTGAACCATAGTTAACGTCAGAGCCAACATCCATACGGGTTGCTGCAACTTTTTGACTAGGGTCACGGTCATTCATCACTAAAGGTGCCCATTGTTTAATTACAGCTGGGTCTTCAGTAAATTTCATGCCTTTGAACAGCGGGCTTTGAATCATGGCAGCATAACGTTTTTCTAAGAATTGAACGTTATCGCCCCAAACGAAAGCAATGTGCGGAACTGGATTAATGAATGATTTTGGTTCAGCTAAAACGCCTTGTTTTACCTGATGTGACCAGAACTGTTTAGCAACTTCAAATTGAGAGGCAACTTTTTCAGCTTTGGCAATTTCCATCTTACCGTTTTTCTCTTCGGTATAGTTCATTTCCATAAAGCCAGAGTGGCCTGTTCCGGCATTGTTAAAGCCGTTTGAACTTTCTTGAGCAACTTGGTCAAGACGCTCATACATACGAATTTGCCAGTTTGGTTCAAGCTCAGTGAAATAAGTACCGAGAGTGGCACTCATGATGCCGCCGCCAACAAGAACAGCATCAACAACTGGCTCATCTTTTGCAGTTTCTACTTGTTTTGACGCAGTTGGTCTAAACAAGAAAACAATACCTGCAATTAAAATAAGAATGATTAATACCAGAAGGTATTTCAAAAACTTTTTCATGTAAGGGGGACCTTAAAATAAGTTATTTGAGTCACTTAAGGTGTGAGGAAACCTAGACAGCGTATCCAGACAAAATGGATATAAATGCGAAAGTGAATTCTCAAAATTCGAGAACTTCGAAAAAAATAAAAATGACTGGGCATTATCGCAAACACACTATATTTTAGACTAATTTTGCATTGACAAGACAATTTTTATAATAAATGGGGTTCATCAAAATCATAAATATGATTTATATTTAACCAAATTGAGTTTTAATAAGATAATTTAAGTTAAATATTTTTATTTAAATAATTGAAAATAAAATAATAATTTAAATTTGATTAAAGTTAAATCACTTGCGGAAAATTTGCCTATAAAAATAGATTAATTTTTATTACATGCCATATTTATGTAAACAAGCTACTCATAAATGCTTATTTTCTGTCATACATCGTTCTTATTAATATTGGCTCTATAAGTTTAAATTAAGAGCATATCTCTGTATAAGAAATATGCCCTTTAAGATTTTATGACGCTACATAGAATGGTGCAGTTGAGCGTGGCAACGCTTCACGTCCACGAATTTGGTCTGCAATTTTCTCGGCAATCATAATGGTAGTTGCGTTTAAGTTACCGGTAATAATAAGCGGCATGATAGAGGCATCGACAACGCGTAAACCATGCATACCGTGTACGCGACCTTGACCATCTACAACAGCCATTTCATCTTCACCCATCTTACAGCTACAAGACGGATGGTAAGCTGTTTCTGCATGGTTACGAACAAAGTCGTCAAGCTCTGCATCAGATTGTAGATGTTTACCCGGACTAATTTCTTCACCACGATATGGGTCAAGTGCAGGTTGCTGCATGATTTCACGCGTGATACGAATTGCATCACGGAACTCGCGCCAGTCTTGCTCAGTCGACATGTAGTTAAACAAGATACTTGGATGCTCAAATGGATCCTTCGATTTAAGTTTGATTCGACCGCGTGAAGGCGAACGCATTGAACCAACGTGAGCTTGGAAACCATGTTCTTTCACTGCATTACTACCGTTGTAATTAATGGCAACCGGTAAGAAATGGTACTGAATGTTTGGCCATGTAAACTCATCCGAACTACGGATAAATCCGCCTGCTTCAAACTGGTTACTTGCACCAATACCTGTACCATTAAATAACCATTCTGCACCAATCGCAGGTTGGTTATACCATTTCAAGGCAGGGTATAAAGAAACGGGTTGCTTACATTTATATTGTAAGTACATTTCCAAGTGGTCTTGCAGGTTTTCACCTACCCCCGGTAAATCATGAACCACATCAATGTCCATTGATTTTAAGAAGGTACTTTGACCTACACCCGAGCGCTGTAAAATTTGTGGTGATGCAATTGCGCCCGCACACAGTAATACTTCGCGTTTAACTAATGCGCGTTGTAAATTGTTTTGGTCAGCACCAATAATGTATTCAACACCAACCGCTTGTTTTTGATTAAACAAGATTTTGTTGGTCGTAGCATGAGTCAAAATAGTCAGATTTGGACGACCTTTTGCCATATCCAAATAACCACGTGCAGTGCTTGAGCGGCGACCTTTTGGGGTAACCGTACGGTCCATTGGACCAAAGCCTTCTTGTTGATAACCATTTAAGTCATCAGTACGTGGGTAACCTGCTTGTACACCTGCTTCAACCATGGCATGGAACAACACATTGTTGTCATTTTTAGGTGTCGCAACGGATACTGGACCATTACCGCCATGGTAGTCATTTTCACCAATATCACGCGTTTCAGCTTTTTTGTAGTAAGGCAAACAGTCAGCATAAGACCAGTTTTCAAGGCCTTTATGAGTTGACCATTGCTCTAAATCCATTGCGTTACCACGGATATAGCACATGCCATTAATTAAAGATGAGCCACCTAAACCTTTACCACGACCACATTCCATACGGCGGTTATTCATGTGTGGTTCTGGGTCAGTTAAATAAGCCCAGTTATAGCGACGACCTTGCAGAGGGAAGGCCAAAGCTGCCGGCATTTGTGTACGGAAATCCAAGCGGTAATCGGGGCCACCCGCTTCTAATAATAAAACGGTGGTATCTTTGTCTTCAGTCAGACGCGCAGCGAGTACATTTCCGGCAGATCCTGCACCAATAATAATATAATCATATTCTTTAATATTCATAACTATCCTTTTTTTACTAACAGTTTGCCTGAGCAATCTATAAAGACTGCTCGGCATATGTGATTTAGGTTGAAGTGTTTAAAGCAATTGAGGCATTAAAAAATGCTTTGATAATCGCCAAGTTCAACTTGAATAGATTTGATACGGGTATAGTGCCCAAGTGTGGTCAAGCCATTTTCGCGGCCTACGCCAGATTGTTTATAGCCACCCACTGGCATTTCGGCAGGCGATTCGCCCCAAGTGTTAATCCAGCAAATACCTGCTTCAATCTGGTGAATAATGCGATGAGCGCGGCTAATGTCTTGAGTGACAACGCCAGCAGCTAAACCAAAGGTCGTGTCGTTAGCACGACGGATGACTTCTTCTTCGGTTTCATAGCTTAAAATGCTCATGACAGGTCCAAAAATTTCTTCTTGAACAATTGCCATTTGGTCAGTGCAGTCGCTAAATACTGTCGGTAATACATAAGCGCCTTTGGCAAGTTCGCCTTCAGTCGCACGTTCACCACCGATTAACACTTTAGCGTCTTGTTGTTTGCCTGACTCAATGAAAGACAACACTTTTTCCATATGAGGGAAGCTAGTGAGTGGACCAAAGTTCGTATCTTCAGCCATTGGGTCGCCAATGCGAATACGTTGTACACGCTCTACAACAGCTTTTTCAAAATCGGCTAAAAGTGATTTTGGAACAAATACGCGTGTACCGTTGGTACATACCTGACCTGAGCTAAAGAAGTTCGCCATAACTGCAATATCTGCGGCACGGTTAAGGTCGGCATCTTCACAAATAATCAGTGGAGATTTACCACCAAGCTCCATGGTCACTTCTTTCAGCGTAGAACCAGCAGCACTTGCCATCACTTTTTTACCGGTTTCCACACCACCAGTGAATGAGATTTTTTCAATCACAGGATGTTCAGTGAGCCACTGACCAATTTCACGACCAGCACCTTGTACAACGTTAAATACGCCGTCTGGTAAGCCAGCTTCTGTATAGATTTCTGCAAGTTTAAATGCAGTAAGGGGAGTGGTTTCACTTGGTTTGAAAATCATGGCATTGCCGGCAGCAAGGGCAGGGGCAGATTTCCATAAAGCGATTTGAATTGGATAGTTCCAAGCACCAATACCGGCAACCACGCCTAAAGGTTCACGGCGTGTATAAAAGAAACTAGATTCGCGAAGCGGAACTTGTTCACCCTGAATGGCTGTTGCAAGTCCTGCGTAGTACTCGAGTACATCTGCACCAGTCACAATATCAACTGTCGATGTTTCGCTATAGGCTTTACCTGTGTCGAGAGTTTCAAGACGGGCAAGCTCATCATTTCGTTCACGAAGAATGTCGACAGCACGACGTAAAATACGTGAACGCTCCATGGCAGTCATGGCAGCCCAGATTTTTTGTCCTTGTTGGGCACTTTGTACAGCAGCTTCAATATCTTGTTCAGAAGCTTGCTGAAGAGTCGCGATTGTCTCGCCGTTGGCAGGGTTAATACTATTAAATGTTTTACCACTGGTTGCTTTAACATAGCGTCCATGGATATACAACTGATGAACTTGTACATCACTCATTTTGTCTCTCCTGCAAAGGCTTGTTCGCAAATTGCAATTGCGTTTGTACATAATCGTAAGCAATGGAACGAGCAAGGTTGCTGTCAAATTCGTTATGACGGCTTAAACTGCCTCGTAACCATAATCCATCAATCAATGCTGCCAACCCTCTAGCGGCAACACTGGCCTGTTGTTCATTCATTAACTTGAGGAAATAAAACTTCAAGTTAGAGTACAGGCGTTGATCATTAATCTTTTGTAAGCGGCTTAAGTCTGGTACATGCATACTTGCTGACCAAAAGTCTAACCAGACCCGCATTGCTTTTTCATTAACCTGACTAATGTCAAAGTTAGAGTCGATAATGGCCTTAATCTGGCTCTCTGGATGCGAATCTGCTTCTGCTCTGTACTGTTCGGTTTTACGACGCAGAACATTTAACATTTCTTGCATACAGGTATTTATCAACCCTTGTTTGTCACCAAAATAATGGCTGACAATGCCGGTCGACAACTCGGCTTTTTTTGCAATTTGTGCAATGGTGGTATTGGATAACCCCACTTCATAAATTACGTCGAGTGCAGCGTTCATGATTTCTTCACGTCGCACATGTTCTGGTTTTACTCTGCGTTTTGTCATGGTTGTCCACATCAGCACTTTTTAGGGGTGCTTAAAATTCAACATGTTAACTTGCAGAGCATCATAGCACTTTTTTATCATACTTGTTATTGATTGAACGTTCAATCAATAACAAGTATGATATGTAAAAATCAATGAATTTTTGAAGATAACTTCTAGAATAAAGAGGTGAAATCAAAGGTTCTTAAGGATAGGATGATGCGCATAAGTACAGTACTTATCACGTTATTTTGAGAAAAATACACCGATTGCAAGGAGCAATAAGATGGTGTTGAAAAGTGATAGATATTCTTCAGACCATATTCGGTTAAATCGTTTTGTATTTTGGAGTTCAGCCATCAGTATTGGTATTTTTGGCCTACTTTTTGTGCTGTTTCCAGAAAAAAGTCAGTTTTGGTTGACCTATGTACAAGAGCAGGTAAATCACTTTTTTGGGTGGTATTACATGCTGGTTATTGTGCTGTGTTTGGGCTTTGTCGCTTGGCTCGCTTTTTCAAAAGTAGGGCAGATTCCTCTAGGTAAAGATGACGACAAACCTGAGTTCACTTATCTAGCTTGGACTTCAATGTTGTTCTCGGCAGGGATTGGTATTGCGCTACTTTATTATGGCGTGGCCGAACCTGTTGACCATTTTTTAAGACCGCCAGAAGGCGAGGCAGGAACGATTCAGGCAGCCCGTAATGCGATGACTTATAGCTTTTTGCATTGGGGGATTCATGGCTGGGTACTTTATGCATTGCTCGGAGTTACTTTAGGTTATTTCGCTTTCAGACAAAACTTGCCATTAGCACTGCGTTCAGCGCTTTACCCAATTTTTGGAGAGCGAGTGCATGGCTTGGTGGGTGATTTCGTTGATGGCTTTGGAATTTTAGCGACAGTTATTTCCTTAGTCACCAACTTGGGAATTGGAGCTTTGGTGCTCGTATCGGGTATCTGTTATTTACTTCCTCAAATTCCGGATAACTCGGCGACCTTAATTACTGCTGTGCTCATCATGATGTTCGTTGCGACGATTACGACAGTGGTGGGTATTGAAAAAGGCTTGGCATGGTTATCGCGTATTAATTTACGTCTGCTGTATGCCTTACTTTTATTTGTATTCTTAACAGGTCCGACAAACCATTTATTAAATGGTCTTGTGCAAAATACGGGCGATTACCTTAATAATTTTATGGGTAAAAGCTTTGATATGTATTTATACAACCAAAAAGCCAGTGGTTGGTTAGGTTCATGGACCGTATTTTATTGGGCTTGGTGGATTGCTTGGGCGCCTTTCGTCGGCATGTTTATTGCGCGCATTTCAAAAGGACGTACGATTCGTGAAGTTGTATTAGGTGTATGCCTGATTCCGCTTGGCTTTACATTGGCTTGGATTTCGGTTTTTGGAAATACTGCAATTTATTTAATCTTGCAGCAAAAACAGAAAGTTTTAGGCGATATGGTCTTAACTGATCCGGCATTATCTTTATTTAAATTACTCGAATATCTGCCGTTTAATCCTTACGTTGCTGGTATTGTTGTTGTAATTTGTTTCGTTTTATTTTTGACACCAGTTGGCTCTGGTACACTAATGATCGCTAATTTGTCCTCAAAAGGGGGCACCAATGATAGTGATTCACCGATCTGGTTACGCGTCTTTTGGTCTGTGGTAATTACCATTGTAAGTATTGGCTTGCTTTTAGCCGGTAGTTTTAACTCCATGCAAAGTGCTGTGGTGTTATGTGGTTTACCATTTTCAGTCATTATTTTGCTCTATATGTTTGGTTTAGCTAAAGCATTAAAGCAAGATGATTTTGACCCTCAATTAGTGAAAAAACAGTTAGCTGTTTCAAAAGACATTACGGTCCCATCGGATTGTGACCAGAATAAAGTGACTGAGGTTTTATAACCTCACCCAATCACATCTATATATTATTTTTTTGCGTTTAAAGTCGTCTTTTCACTGTTTTAAATAAGAGTGAAAAGACGAAATTAAATATTTTGTTTTTATTTTATTCCTTGAGGATTGTATGGCAACAGATAATCCAAGAGCAGTTGATGATTTAACATTATCTAAATCTAAAAAAGACCCGCTCAACCGTGTGGTTTTTTATTTTTCAGCTCTACTTATTTTAATTTTCTCTCTCGTCACGTTTTTGTTCAACGATTTTGCAAATCGAGTCATGAACACGGTACTACAGTGGGTAACTTCAACCTTTGGTTGGTATTATCTGCTTGCTGCAACGCTCTATATGGTTTTCGTGATTTTTATTGCCTGTTCAAGATATGGCAGTATCAAATTAGGACCTAAGCATTCAAAGCCTGAGTTTAGTTTACTCAGTTGGTCTGCGATGCTGTTTTCGGCTGGTATCGGTATCGATCTGATGTTTTTCTCGGTCGCTGAACCATTATCTCATTATATGCAACCTCCAGTCGGAGCAGGTCAAACCTATGAGGCAGCACGCCAAAGTATGGTCTGGACCTTATTTCACTATGGCTTAACTGGCTGGTGTATGTATGCCTTGATTGGTATGTCATTGGGGTATTTCAGTTATCGTTATAACTTACCGCTTACCATTCGTTCTGCACTTTACCCAATTTTTGGGAACAGAATTAATGGTGCGATTGGACATAGTGTAGATACGGCTGCCGTGATCGGGACAATTTTCGGTATTGCAACAACCTGCGGGATTGGAGTGGTACAGCTGAATTACGGCCTACATGTGTTATTGGGATTACCAGAAAATATCTGGATGCAATTTATCCTGATTGCTGTCGCGGTCGGCATTAGTGTTATTTCGGTGACATCTGGGGTCAATAAAGGCCTGCGGATTTTATCTGAAATCAATATTTATGTTTCGATCGGGCTATTACTGTTTATTTTGTTCTTGGGAAATACCGAGTTTTTACTCAATGCCCTTGTCCAAAATATTGGTGACTATTTAACCCGTTTCCCTGCTTTAGCATTACAAAGTTTTGCTTTTGAACAGCCTAAAGAGTGGATGAGTAGTTGGACTTTCTTCTTCTGGGCATGGTGGATTGCTTGGTCTCCATTTGTAGGACTCTTTCTGGCACGTATTTCAAGAGGGCGTACCATTCGTGAGTTTGTATGCGGTACCTTAATTATTCCACTTCTATTTACACTCACATGGTTATCCATTTTTGGTAATAGCGCGCTTCACAGCGTTATTTTTGAAGGAAACCAAACCTTAGCAGCGACTGTGTTAGCAAATCCAGCTCATGGTTTTTATGACCTGTTAGCGCAATATCCGGGCTTTACCTTTATCGCTTCAATTGCCACCGTAACAGGGCTTTTGTTCTACGTGACTTCTGCCGATTCGGGAGCGCTGGTTTTAGGTAACTTTACGACTAAACTTACGAATATCGATAATGACGCTCCTCGCTGGTTAAGCGTATTTTGGGCAGTAGCAATTGGTTTATTAACGCTTGCCATGCTCATGACCAACGGAATTACTGCTTTGCAAAACGCAACGATTATTATGGGACTGCCGTTTAGTTTTGTGATGTTCCTTGTGATGGCGGGGCTTTATAAGTCGCTCAGACTTGAAGATTACAGGCAAGCCAGTCGAAGTATGAATGCAGCTCCAGTGGTAGGGAATGTGGATATTCTGAATTGGAAACAGCGTTTAACTCGAGTCATGCATCATCCGGGAACCACTGAAACACAGCGCATGCTAGATGCAGTTTGTCTACCGGCTGTTCAGGCCGTTGCAGGTGAGCTTATTAAGCAGGGCATGAATGTAGATGTACAGCAAACGCCGCTTGAAGATGAAGAGACGCTTTACCATCTGGATTTCACTATTCATTTGGAAGAAGAACAAAACTTTGTTTATCAGATCTGGCCTGTACGCTATAGCGCGCCGAACTTCAGTCAGCGTGTAAAACGTGGAAAACAGTTCTATTTCCGACTTGAAACCTATCTTTATGACGGCTCGCAAGATAACGATCTGGTTGGCTACAGTAAAGAACAGGTGATTAACGATATTTTAGATAAATATGAAAGACATATGACGTTCTTACATATTAATCGTATTAGCCCGGGGAACCGTCCATTGTTCCCAGATCCACAAGCTTAAGAGGAAAATGCATGGCTTCTCCTTATCTACATTCTTTTGCTTTATTTTTCTCATTGCTCAATCCATTTTTAATGAGCATTTATATGATTGGCTTGCTCCGCCATTCAGAAGCAAAGGTGTTTAATAAAGCACTGATTCAGGGAAGTGTGATTGCTTTTGTCGTGTTCATGCTATTTGCATGGGGCGGCGAAACAATTTTTAGTAAATATCTGAATGTACGTTTTGAAGCCTTTCAGATTTTTGGAGGACTTATCTTTTTGGTGATTGGCTATCGCTATGTTTTTCAGGGTGCCGATACCATTGGTGAAATGCGCGGTGCACCGGAACATCTGGCTGGCACCATTGCCATGCCATTTATGATCGGCCCGGGCACCATTAGTGCGGCTGTGGTCACAGGTATTGAAATGTCAATTGGTGAGGCAGCCCTAGTGATTGCCTTTACCTTGTTCTTAACATGCAGTATTTTGATTTTGATGAAATTTTCACATGATCATTTACGCTATAAACATGCCAAGCATATCGACCGCTATTTTGATATTGTTGGGCGTTTATCTGCTTTATTAATCGGTACGATCGCCATTGATATGATCATTAATGGTGTAACAGGCGTCATTAATAAAGTATAGCAAGCTATTCATAAGAATCTGCTATGTCATTGAACATGGAATAAAATGGCATAGCATCTTCTAAAAAACTCTAAGATAAATAAAACAGCTTTAAAAAATAACTTTAAAAATAAAGCCTTAAAAAATTAAATTTTAAAAAACAATCAAAGATATTAAAAAATACAATGCCATGTTGTGGATTTAAGCATGTTTTTTTTGTGAATTATCAACCATAATGTTGTCTGAGCTTGTTTTAAGACCCAGAGTTTAGCTATGCCTACATTAGATGAAATAACCCCAGCAACTGATGACCAGTCTGAATTGACGATGTCAGTTTTGATGACGCCTGATATGGCAAATTTTTCAGGTAATGTTCATGGTGGTACGATTCTAAAACTACTCGACCAAGTCGCTTACGCTTGCGCAAGTCGTTATTCGGGTGGCTATGTGGTGACTTTATCTGTCGATAAGGTGAATTTTAAAGAACCGATTTATGTGGGTGAGCTGGTGACGTTCTTGGCAAGTGTGAACCATGTAGGCCGTACTTCAATGGAAGTAGGCATCCGTGTTGAAGCCCAAAATATCCAGAAGCGTACAGTACGCCATACCAATAGCTGTTATTTCACAATGGTTGCTGTTGATGAACAGGGCAAGCCATGTGAAGTACCTCAATTAAATCTCAATACTGAGTGGAAACGTTGCCGCTTTGAAGCAGCTGAGCACCGTAAAGTTTTACGTTTGCAAGAAAACCATAATCCATCTTGTAGCATGTATAAGAAAACTTCTTAAAAAAACAAATTGAATTAAAAAAGGACCGAACCGCAGCATGGTTCGATCCTTTGTTTTCTTTACTAAAATTCAGCGTCCATATTTCCTTTCAGTAAAATTATCTCTGAGCTTGGAGGAGAGTGCTTAGAGAATTAACGAGTTGCAGGAGCAGCTTCAGAAGCAGAACCTACAGCATCAGATGCAGCATTTGCAGTGTTTGCTTGTTCTTGAGTTGAAACAACAACTTTTTCTTCACCAGCAGTGTTATGTGCTTGGTCGTGCTTAGAAGCAGCGAAAGTTGAAGCAGCAGTTAAAGCAAGTGTAGTAGCGAGTAAAGTTTTAGCTAATTTCATTTTATGGCATCCTTAAATTTCATTTAAAAATAAATTAAACCTAATCGTTCATACCTACATGAAACCTGTATGGCTGAATGACTAAGCTAGGACACATGCTAAGCTGAGCTTCGAATTACATCAATTAACTTAACAATCTATTACGGCTATCTTAACAATATGAAATATACAGGTCGTTTATGTGAGCAATCTGTAAAATAAAGGGGCTTAAATACACCTTAAAATGTGAAAAAATATTTCTTTTTGAGTGAAAAAAAACCAAATTGTTTACGTAAACCTAACACTTTGGCATGAATTGTGAATATGCTTGAATAGGATATTTCGTTTGAATTATAAATATCAAAAGTTAATTTAGATAATTGATGAGATGCCTGTCACATATTTGGGGCTTTAGCCCAATAATTGAAAAGTATATCTTCAAAGTGAAAAATCATTTTCATGCTACTTAAACAGTGATATACCTTTCTTAGTTTTTTAAACCTTGTTGATTTGAGCCGCTTGTGAAACTGATTGCCCAAAAAACTGTTCCTACCCATATTATCTCTGGTTTTTTAGGGGCAGGAAAAACCACATTATTACAGCATTTATTAAGTCAGAAGCCTAAAGATGAGGTTTGGGCGGTATTAATGAATGAGTTTGGGCAAATTGGAGTAGACCAACAACTCTTACCTCAAGACGAAGGATATGCAGTCAAAGAACTATTAGGTGGTTGTCTATGTTGCAGCAGTCAGTTGCCTATGCATATTGCTTTAGCTCGACTGTTAAGTGAACAGAAACCAGATAGACTCTTTATTGAGCCGACTGGACTTGGGCATCCTTCTCAGTTATTTGACCAACTGACTGAACCTCATTGGCAAAGTAGTTTAGCCATGCGAGCGTTGATTACGGTGGTCGATGGTAGTCGTTTGCATGATACCAATTGGGTTAAACAAAACCTTTATGAAGATCAGTTAAAAGCTGCCCAGATTGTGGTGGTGTCACATACCGATATAATGACTTTTGAAGATGATCAGGCGCTTGAGTTATTAAAAGATGAATACCAGCCTTATCACCAAGAGTGGATTAAAACTGAACATGGTCAGTTAGCCTTAAATAAAATTGATGTGGCTGCTCGTTTAACTGAACGATCTATACAACCTTTACTTAAAATTCAAAAGCAAATGAGTGAGAGCGAGGTTGTAAAGGACATTCAGCAATTACCTTATCATTATGTAGAGTCGGCACAAGGTTATATTGTGGCAGGTTGGAAATTACCTAAACGCTGGAAATTCGATTTTTATGCATTGCTAGACGTATTATGTGCGCAGCAGGATTGGCTAAGAATCAAGGGAATTTTTAATACAGATCAAGGTTGGAAAGTTTTTAACTTTAATCCTGATCAGTTTAATTATAAGTCGGGCGAAGAGGGTATTGATAACCGGATTGAGATCATTAGCGAACATAATCACGATTGGTTGGCTTTTGAAACAGCGTTACTTGCTTGTCAGCTTGAAGAATAGAGAACATTGGGCAAAAGAAGAGCCAATGTTCTCTATAAATAGTTTTAAGGCTTAGCTTCTAACACAGCTTTAGCTTGGGCATGATCAATATCTTTTTCCCAGTGAGCAATCACTACGGTCGCCACACAGTTACCGATTAAGTTGGTACAGGCACGAATAATTCCAATAAACCAGTCGACTGAAAGTAGCAGCACTAAGCCAATTGCAGGGAGACTTGGAATAACTGAAAGTGTTGCTGCAAGAATAACTAAAGCTGAGCCGGGAATGCCGTGCGCCCCTTTAGATGTGATGAGTGAAACCAGTAAGATTGCTAGCAAGTCATGCATAGACAAATCAATATTGCAGGCTTGCGCAATAAAAATTACACCTAACGTTAAGTAAATTGAAAACCCATCCAAATTAAATGAATAACCAGTGGGAATAACCAAACCCACAGTTGAGTCTTTAATTCCTAGATTTTTGAGCTTTTTCATAACTTGAGGAAGAACAGAGTCTGAAGAGGCTGTACCTAAAACAATGGCGAGTTCATCTCTAAAATAGCCCACAAATTTGAAAATATTGAGACCAGCGATTTTTAAAATCGAACCTAAAACAATAACGACAAATAAAATGCAGGTTGCATAAAACAGTAAAACCAAATAACCCAATTGTAAGAGCGAATCTAAACCAAACTTAGCAGTGGTGTAGGCGACTGAACCAAATACACCAATTGGGGCTAAACGTATAATAAGTCCCATAATTTTAAAGAAGACTTCCGAAAAAGCTTCCAACGCTTGGCGTACCAGCTCTGCTAAATGTTTAGGAATTAAAAGTAGAGAAATGCCAAATAAAATAGCGATGAGTAAAACCTGTAAAATATCGCCGTTTGCAAAAGCGGCAGTGAAGGTTTTTGGAATAATATTGAGTAGAAATTCCGAACCTGTATGCATTTCATGGGCACGTTCGGTGTAGGTACTTAAATCTTTTGCATCTAAATGGCTAATATCGATATTCATACCGACGCCCGGTTTAAATACATAGGCCACAATAATGCCTAAAACTAAAGCAATACTGGTCACCACTTCAAAATAAAGAATGGTTTTTGCACCGACTTTGCCCATTTTTTTGATGTCATTTGCACCATAGATTCCCAGTACAACGACACAAAACACAATGGGGGCAATCAGCATTTTAATTAAAGAAATAAAACCATCACCTAATGGTTTTAGAGATAGGGAGAAATCATGAAAACCAATTCCAACTGCAACTCCAAGAAAGAGAGCACAAAGAACCTGTAAAAATAAACTACGCTTGAGCTTTTGCCACATAAGTCATCAATTTTAGCAAGAGGAGAATATTTCTCTTTCAAGCAAAAAGTCGGCCAACTATAAAATAAGCTGAGCGTTTTGGAAGAATATGCAAATTTCGCATGATTAGGCTTTGTATTGTTCAGTTTTTTTATAATTTTTTACCCAAAATCGAGTATCCTTAGCGCCAAATTTTTGGACATATTAATCATGGCGCTTAAAGCAACAATTTATAAGGCAGACTTGAATATTGCCAATATGGATGACCATATTTATGGTGATTACCAGCTGACGCTTGCCCTACATCCTTCGGAAACTTTAGAACGTTTAATGGTTCGTCTAATGGCTTTTGCCCGTTTCGCAAGTGATGAGCTTGAGTTTACTAAAGACCTTTTTGAAACTGACGAGCCAGCATTATGGCAAAAAGATTTAACCGGTCAGCTAGAAACATGGATTGAAGTTGGTTTGCCGTCTGAAGATAAAGTCAAAAAAGCCAGTGCGCGTTGTAAAACGGTTGCGATTGTTGTTTATGGCACACAAGTCGAAGACTGGTGGAAGAGAAATAGTAAAATTAAAACATTAAGTAATGTTCAAGTGTGGCAAATTGCCCCTCAAAGCACCGCTGAGCTTGAGCAACTGTGTGAACGTACGATGCAGCTTCAATTAAATGTCATGGACAATGAATGGACACTTTTAGGTGAAAAGGGCCAGGCAAGCGTTGTGTGGACACAGTTACAGTAACATAGAAAAGCGCAACAAATTCTACAGATTCAGTTGGTACACTAAGTACTAATTTTGATTTAGAGTTTCAGTTTAAGGGGTATACCATGTCAAATGAATTAGAAATTATCGATTTAAAAGTGGGTGAAGGCAAAGAAGCGGTTAAAGGCGCTTTGATTACAACCCACTATACAGGTTGGTTAGAAGACGGCACAAAATTTGATTCTTCAATTGACCGCGGTAATTATTTTGAATGTGTAATTGGCACCGGCCGTGTAATTAAAGGCTGGGACCAAGGCATTATGGGAATGAAAGTTGGCGGCAAACGTAAACTCATCGTGCCTGCTCATTTAGCTTATGGTGAGCGTAAAATGGGTAAGATTATTCCCGCTAATTCTAATTTAATTTTTGAAATTGAATTATTCGATGTCAAAACTCGTGACGAGTGAAAACTTAAAGCCCTTTAGGGGGCTTTCTTATTTATATGAGCTTTAAATATAAATACATTATTAATTTATATTTTAGCTTTTTGAATATTTAAGATTATTTTCAGATTATTTGATTATAAATGCTGACTGAAAAACTGTTCATTTGCAGGCAGTGTGATATTAAGACCAAATTTCAAAAAATTTGTGCCTTAACATCAAATTTCACATAAATAATCTATATTGATATTGAGACGCTATTTCATGACTATCCGCTTTGCATCTCCTTTGTTGAACATATCACTTGGCTTGGCCTTGGCAGGTTTGTCAGGCATGGCATTAGCTAAACCACCTAAACTGGACGCTTCAACACTTACGGTGATTGGTTATCATGAAATTACCGATACTAAAAATGCCTTAATTCCTCAATATGCAGTGACCACTCAACAATTTACACAGCACGTTGAATGGCTACAAAAAAACGGATTCCATTTTATTACGGTTGATCAGTTGATCCGTGCTCATCAGGGTAAAGCTCAACTGCCTACAAAACCGGTTTTATTAACTGTAGATGATGGTTATCAATCTTTCTATCAAAATGCTTATCCAGTCATTAAAGCTAAAAAAATTCCGGTTGTTCTAGCTGTCGTAGGTTCATGGTTAGAACCAAAAGCAGGGCAAAAAGTTGATTTTTCGGGGGAAGAAATCCCACGTGACAAAATCTTAAGCTGGGGTGAGCTGAAAGAGATGCAAAATAGTGGTTTTGTAGAAATTGCAAGCCATAGCTATCATTTACACCGCGGTATTACAGGCAACCCGCAAGGGAATTCTGAACCTGCTGCAACAACTCGTTTTTATGATGTTAAAACTCAAACCTACGAGAACGATCAACAATATCAATCACGTATCTATAATGACTTAAAGAAAAATAACGAGCTACTCAAAGCGCATGGCTTACGTTCACCACGTATTATGGTATGGCCATATGGTCGCTATAATATGCAAACTGTCCAAATTGCGAAAAAATTGGGTATGCCAGTGACTATTACACTGGATGATGGGGCTGATCACGCAAAACAATCTCTACAAAATATGAGTCGTATTTTGGTAGAAGGCGATATGACGACTGATGATTTGGCTCAAGAAATCAAAAATCGTGAATTGAATTTAACGGATAACAACCGTCCGCAAAAAATTATGCATGTCGATCTGGACTATATTTATGACCCAGACCCGAAACAGCAAGAGCGTAATCTAGGTCACTTGTTAGACCGAATTAATGCGATGGGTGTAAATACAGTCTATTTGCAAGCTTTTTCAGACCCAGATGCTAATGGTTCTGCCGATATGGTTTATTTCCCGAACCGTCACATTCCAATGCGTGCTGACTTATTTAACCGTGTAGCATGGCAAATTCAAACCCGTACGCCTGTAAGTCGTATTTATGCATGGATGCCTTTATTGGCATGGGAACTGCCAAAAACTGATCCTGTTTCTAAGGATTTGGTTGTGACAGAGCAAGCAAAAGCTGGTGAACACCTCAACATGGGGTATATCCGTTTAAGTCCGTTCTCATCTGACGCACGCCAAACTATTCGTGAGATTTATCAAGACTTGGCTAAGTCATCTTCATTTAACGGAATTTTATTCCATGACGATGTCACCTTATCTGACTATGAAGATGCAAGCCCAGATGCATTAAAAGCTTATGCGAAACAAGGTTTACCAACAGATTTAGCAAAAATTCGTGATAACGATCAAAATTTGCAAAAATGGACTGCGTATAAGACAAAATATCTAGATGATTTTGCCATGCAACTCGTTGATGACGTGCGACAATATGAACCGTTCTTGCTTACCGCACGTAACTTATACGCGCAAGTTGCTTTAAAACCATATGCAGAAAACTGGTATTCACAATCGCTTGAAGAGTCGTTAAAACGTTATGATTTTACGGCTATTATGGCAATGCCTTATATGGAACAGGTCGATAACTCTGATCAATTCTATAAAGATATGATTGATCGTGTGAAACAATATCCAAATGGCATTAAGAAAACTGTTTTTGAATTACAGGCAACCGACTGGCGTAAAAACGAAAAGGTACCATCGGCTGAAATGGCTGCAACAATTCATTCTCTTTATCAGCAAGGTGTCATGCATGTTGGATATTACCCAGATGACCCAATTAAAGATCATCCGGATGTGAACACGATGCATAAAGCATTTGCTGAAAAATCATCTCGTCTTGTGCCGTAGTTGAGGCTAAAACATGACAATCTTTGCCGCAATATGGTCGCATGCCTTAAAATTCGTTTTCTATTATCCATTATTCATGTCGTATTTATGGATGATTGGCGCGATCATTTTCTATTGGAAAGAACGTCAGGCTCCGCCTTACGATCAACCTGCTCCATTAGAGAATTATCCTAAAGTCGCTGTGTTAATTCCTTGTTTTAATGAAGGAGATAATGCGGAGGAAACGATCAGCCATGCTTTAAAACTGGACTATCCTCATTTTGAAGTCATTGCGATTAATGATGGTAGCTCAGACAATACCGGCGAAGTACTCGACCGCTTAGCAGCACAACATGAAAAACTACGTGTTGTTCATTTGGCTCAAAACCAAGGTAAAGCCATGGGGTTGCAAGCTGGAAGCTTAATGACCGATGCCGAGTTTTTAATTGGTATTGATGGGGATGCTTTACTTGATCCACATGCAGCAAAGTGGATGATTCGTCATTTTCTGGAAAATCCAACGGTTGCAGCTGTTACGGGTAACCCGCGTATTCGTACTCGCTCAACTTTACTAGGGCGTATTCAGGTCGGTGAATTTTCATCGATTGTCGGCATGATTAAACGTGCACAACGTACCTTTGGTCGCTTGTTTACCGTATCGGGTGTAATTACTGCTTTCCGTAAAAGCGCTGTTCACCAAGTCGACTATTGGTCACCCAATATGTTGACTGAAGATATCGATATTACTTGGAAATTGCAGCGTGCAGGCTGGGACATTCGTTTTGAACCGAATGCCTTGGTCTGGATTTTAATGCCTGAAACTCTAAACGGTTTGTGGAAACAGCGTTTACGTTGGGCTATGGGTGGTGCACAGGTATTAATTAAAAATATTGATGTGTTCACCAAACCGAAATTAAATTTTTTATGGCCTTTAATGTTTGAGCTTTGCTTAACTTTAGTCTGGTCATATTTAATGCTCGCGATGGCTTTATTATGGCTGGTACATTTTATTTTACCTGTACCTGCTTTAGCCGTTGTGAGCTCTCCATTTTTACCGTATGGTAGCGGTATTTTATTGGGGGCAACCTGTCTCATTCAGTTTGCTTTAAGCAAATGGATGGATAGTCGTTATGAACCACATCTAGGAAAAAACTATTTCTGGATGATCTGGTATCCATTGGTCTTTTGGCTAATCACCATCTCGGCAACTATCGTGGCATTTCCAAAAGTTTTAAAACGTGGAGATGAGAAACGTGCGCGTTGGGTGAGCCCGGATCGGGGCATTCGTGGATGAAATGCAAGAGTCATGAGATTTTAAAGATCGTGCTGTATTGATGTCTGGGGAAAACCACAGCACTTCGTTAGGTAAAGAGAGAAATGAAGACAAATTCGTTGATTATTGATTTACGCCGTCAATTACCATGGCATAAACGCTATGCTTCTACAACAAGCACAGCCATGATGTGGGCGGTTTGGTTGTTGTTGTGGCGTCCGTTTGTACTGATCTGGGTATTGGCTGAGCTTCAAAAAACACATTTGGTTCATCGTTTATTTAATGCCTTTGGTGTAGGTATTGAACATGGCATTACAGCATTAATTGGTTGTGCAATTTGCTTATTGTTATGGAGCCATGTGCTACCAGAGCGCCGTGTCGGTGGCAGTGCGCTTAAAGCAAAACAGACAGATGACTATGCGCGCTATTTTGATTTACCTGAACATGAAATTGAGCAGGGACGTAGTCAGAAAATTACAGTCGTTCACCATGATGAATTAGGTAAAATCGTTAGAGTTGAATAACGATTACCTAGAAAAGAAAGCCCACATCATGTGGGCTTTTTTCTAAGCTAACACAATCAACGGTTTAGTAAGCTTTTGGCCCACAGTGCCCCAAGGGTTAATCTCATCATCTTTAAAATCAAACACACCTGTAGCGAGTTTAGGTTGTAACTCAACTAAATCTAAACCAGCAGTAAAATGGTCCCCATGAGCAAAGATAACTGCACAGCGAAGCGTATCATTATTTTCATATTCAGTGAGTGCTAGGGATAAATCTTTAATCATGTGGCTATCAAAGGCATTACGTTTTGCTGCCCGGTCTAAACCAATTAAAAAAAATATGTCCACGAATTTCACGGCTAACTTTTCCTTCTTGATTTGACATATTTTCACGCTCTTTTATTTGTCTTTAATTATCTTTTAAACATTCATTTAAAAACGATCAAATACAATTTGTTGATGAATTGATAAGTGTTTCTTTTATCTATGTATTGAAATAAATTGATGTGATTTAAAAAATATAAATCCTCATGCCATGTGAATTTCCATGATTTATTTAAATTAGCAGTTTGCTTAACTTTATATTTTTCTCATAATACGCTGTCAAAATGATCTCAATAAGCAGCTTCTTTTATGTCACCTCTAGAAATTTTCGCGGTCTTGATTAGCATGATTGGAGTCGGATTAACTGTCATCCGTAATATGTGGTGTTGGCTGTTTAATTTCTTTGCCTTTGTTTTATATGCCTATTTGTTTTACGAATTTAAGCTATATGGCGAAACAATTTTGCAGTTCTTTTTTATGGTCGTCAATTTTTATGGCTTTTACTACTGGCTTAAGGGAAAACAGCAAGATCACGACATTCGAATTGAACCAATTAGAGTTCAAACCGCTATCATCCAAATGGTCATTGCCGCGGTAGGTGGCTTACTGTTTGGTTTAATTCTTAAAAACTTTACCGATGCAGCGGTGCCGATGCTCGACTCACAGCTTGCAGCATTTAGTTTGCTCGCAACCTATTGGACGAGTCGAAAGCATATTGCGACTTGGATACTTTGGGTATTTGTCGATATTATTTATGTCGGGATGTTTATCTATAAAGATTTATTTTTAACAGCCGCTTTGTATGCAGCATTTGTATTGATGGCAGCTTATGGTTGGTATCAATGGGAAAAGGTTAAAAAGAAACAGCTTTTGGCTTCAAACCAGCTTTAATTTGGAGAGCGATCATGCTGTTAAGCTTAGATGTTTATAAACAACAACAGTTTGATCAAATTGCTGCAAAAATAATGGCAGAGCCAAAACAGTATTGTGAATTTAGTTCAGTGTCAGATTTTTATAATGCCGCGTGGCTCACAGATTTTCCACAAGGCAGCCAGATTTCTGCCACTGGCTTAGATGATGGTGCTGAAGAGTTTTATGCAATTATTCAGTTTAAAAAGCAGTATTTAAAGTTTGATATTAAAGAGCATCATTCGATACTTATTTTTCAGGATATGAATGGGAAAATATTTAAAAGTAACTTCTAATTTATAAAATAAACTTTCATAAAAAAGCGACTTAACGTCGCTTTTTTTAATAAATAAATTTGGAAATTTTATTTGCTGTTTCAATTACGAGACTTGCAATATCTTCTTTGAATGTTCTTTCGTCGTAAGTGGTAATTGGGCAACTTACAGAAATAACAGCGACCATTTTACCATTTGACTGTTTAAAAATAGGCGCCGCGCAAGCTGCCATATCATGATTATAATGACCCCAACTCACCATGGTTTTTTGAGTTTTTACGTACGACAGCCTTTGCAATAAAGCTTTTAAATTGGTTGGCGTCAGGTCAGAGAAACTGTCCCAATCGCTAAAGTTACGGTAACGCTGACGTACTTCTGTTTCAGGTAAATCAGACAGTAACATTTGACCAATCACGGTGGCATGAGCAGGCCAGCGGGTGCCTAAACTAATGTTACTCGTAAATGTTCCCATCGACTGAATGTTATTTACAAAGACAATATGAGTACCTTCTAAAATTGAAAGATGCACCGCAAGTTTGGTTTGATCACGTAGTTCTTTCATTAAAGGTGTCGATAAATCGAGTAATGAAAGTTTAGATAAACTGTTAAAACCAAGTTCCATCACTTTAGAATCGAGAGCATAAGTTTTTTGAGATGCTTTTCTTAAATAACCACAAGATTCCAGTGTATAGATCAGACGAAATGCACTAGAACGGTTCACTTCTAAAATTTCAGCGATTTCTGTAATTGTCATTTCTTGCGCTTGTTGGTTAAATGCTTGCAAGATAGCTAAGCCCCGCACAAGTCCGGGTACTAAATATCGATCATCATTTTTTGTTGTTTCTGATTCTTGAGAATCTTCTTCAATCGCTAGGCTCATTCGTGTCTTTTTCCTATAAATAAAACAAGGTTCAATTTGGGGCAGGCTGCTTTATTTTAGAACTATTGTAATTGTTAAAAATGCATAAAACAATTTTTATATTTAAAACTTTGTTTCTTGTTTGAAACGTAACAAAATATTTGAAATTTACTAAATAAATGAATTTTATATTTATTTTTACTTTGACAAAAAATGATCAAGGGGATTATGCTTAGCTTGTGTTTTGGAAATCAAATTATGTTTTGTATATAAAACAAAATGAGGACGCAAGGTATGAGTTGGATCTCAGTTTGTCAGCAGGGTGACGTTAGCGAAGATGAGCCGAAAGCCATCGAAATTGAAGGGAAAAAAATAGGCGTATTTTTTGTCGATGAAAATTACTTTGCTATCGAAAATGTTTGCCCTCATGCGTATGCCTTATTAACCGAAGGATTTATCGAAGATCAGACTGTTGAATGTCCATTGCACGAAGCAATTTTTGACATTCAGACAGGTGAGCTAAAAAGTGGACCAGGGTGTAGAAACCTATGTACGTACCCAGTTCGTGTTGAAGGACAGGATATTCAAATTCAACTCTAGTCCTCACATGTACAAGGAAGCAGAACAATGAAGACATTTAATGAAAAGTTGGCAAGCTGGATTCATGCAACGCCAGCAACCGAAGCAGGTATCAACAATATTCAAGTTCCAGGTCAATCTGAATTGTTGGTTTGGCAGACACGTTATAAAGAGCCAACTCTCTACGAACAAGATTTTGTAAAGAACTTGATTCAGGCATTTTCTGCGGGCGCAACTGAGTTAGATGACGTTGTTTCTGCACTTAATCAACAGGGTTTCCGCTGTGAATCTGGTGATGAATGGACTTCTGCAAGCTTTACAGAAGAAATGCAACGTTTAGGTTATTGATTCAGGGAAGAATAAAATGAACGCAATCGTATCAACTTCACAAAGCGCTGAAGAATATTTAGAACTTGGTTTACGTGACCAATGGCACCCGGTTTTAGCAAGTTGGGAAGTCGCTGCTAATCCAGTTGGAATTACCCGTTTAGGCGAAAATATTGTGGTTTGGCGTGATGCCGAAGGTCAAGTTCATGCGCTTGAAGATCGCTGTCCACACCGCGGTGCTCGTCTTTCACTGGGTTGGAACTTGGGTGACCGAGTTGCTTGCTGGTATCACGGCGTTGAAGTTCGTGCTGACGGTGTAGTTGCTGATGTACCAGCCGTTCATGAATGTCCAATGACTGGTACTAAATGTTTAAAGAATTATCCGGTCATTGAGCAACATGGCGCAATTTTCATTTGGTTTGGTATTGATGCAAATGAACAGCCAAAACCGCTTGAGTTTCCAGAGCAACTTGCAAGCGAAGAGTGGAGTTCATTCCTTTGCCAAGCAGACTGGAAAGTAAACCATCAATACGCAATTGATAACGTGATGGACCCAATGCACGGGTCCTATTTGCACTGTACTTCACACTCTATGGCAGATGGTGAACGTACTGCAGAGATGAAGCATCGTACAACCGATAATGGCTTTGTTTTCGAAAAAGAAGGCCAAACAGGTGTGAACTTCGACTGGGTTGAATATGGTTCAACTGGTGCAAGCTGGTTACGTCTTTCAATTCCTTATCGTAAACAATTTGGTCCGGGTGGCGAATTCTGGATTGTGGGTTATGCAACCCCAATTGATGCCAACAATACCCGTGTATTTTTCTGGCGCTGCCGTAAGGTGAGTGGCTGGCAGCGTAATGTATGGCGTTTCTTATATCGCAATCATTTAGAACAATTGCATTGGGATGTGTTGGAACAAGATCGCATTATTTTAGAAAACCTTGCGCCAAATGCGCGTGCGCGAGAATTCTTATATCAACATGACGTTGGTCTTGCACGTTTACGCCGTTTAATGAAGAAAGAAGCTGAGAAGCAATTAAAGAAAATTGCTGCGCTAAATGCATCAAACCGTATCGAGATGCAGGAAGAAGCTCATGGCTAATGTAGCGTTGTTGCAAGGCAAAAAAGTTTTAGTGACTGGTGCTGCGCGTGGTTTAGGCCGAGATTTTGCTCAAGCCATTGCCGAGGCTGGTGCTGAAGTTGTAATGGCAGATATTTTATCTGACCTAGTGCAACAAGAAGCACAAGCTTTACAGAAACAAGGGCTAAATGTTCATGCAGTAACAGTTGACCTTGCCAATGCAGACTCTATTGAAAATGCGGTTGCAAAAAGCGTGGAAGTATTACAAGGACTAGACGGACTTGTGAACTGTGCGGCACTGGCAACCAATGTCGGTGGAAAAAATATGATTGATTATGATCCTGAGCTTTGGGATCGGGTCATGAATATTAATGTGAAAGGCACATGGCTAATCAGTAAGGCATGCGTTCCCCATCTAAAACAATCGGCTGCTGGCAAGATTATTAATGTTGCTTCCGATACAGCACTTTGGGGCGCACCGAACCTAATGGCTTATGTGGCAAGTAAAGGTGCAATTCTTGCCATGACGCGTTCAATGGCAAGAGAGTTGGGCCAGTCCAATATCTGTGTCAACACCTTGTCACCGGGCCTTACTCTGGTTGAAGCAACTGAGTATGTGCCACAGGAACGTCACGATTTATATGTAAACGGAAGAGCGATTCAACGTCAGCAACTTCCACAAGATTTAAATGGAACAGCATTGTATCTACTGTCGGATTTGTCCTCTTTTGTGACAGGTCAAAATATTCCGGTCAATGGCGGTTTTGTCTTTAACTAAGGAGTAGTCAAATGATTACAGGGATCGAGATTTTAAAGTTTGGAGTTGAAGATAGAGCCGCTTCAAACAAGTTTTTAGCAGATTTTGGTTTAAGCCAAAGTACTTCAGATATTGAAGGCGCAGATTTATACCAGACTCAAAACGGTAGCAAAATTTATTTATTTAATTGTGATGATGACCGTTTGCCTGCTGCCATTGAACAAGGTTCAACTTTACGTGAAGTCACGTGGGGTGTTGAAAGCACACAAGACCTCGAAGACTTGGCAGCACGTTTGGCCGATGTAGAAGGTTTTAAACGTTCTGAAAGTACAGTTCAGTGTCTTGACCCAAATGGCATGACTATTCGTTTTGAACAAAGTTTTGTAAAAGAAGTACCAGAACTTAAAACGGAAGGTATTAACCAATACGGCAATATTCAACGTGTGAATGCAGCAAGTCCTGTCTATGAAAAAGGTCAACCTGTTGCGATTGGACATGTAGTGTTCTTCACACCGGATTTGGCAACAACTGAAAACTTCTATATTGAAAAAGTAGGCTTTCATTTATCTGATGCTTACAAAAATCGTGGTGCATTCTTACGTTGCCGCGGTGAAGGTTATCACCATGATTTATTCTTGCTCACTGTTCCAAATAAACCTGCTGGCTTAAATCACGTTGCGTTTGTTGTTCGTGATATCCATGAAGTAATTGGGGGCGGTTTAAATATGAATCGCTCGGAATGGTCAACTTTCATTGGACCGGGACGTCATCCAATTTCTTCTGCTTATTTCTGGTACGTCAACTCACCATTAGGTGGTGCATTTGAATATTACACCAACGATGATTATTTGACAGAAGAATGGCAACCACGTGTAGAAGAACATCGTCTAGAGCTTTTCACCGAATGGGCGATTGAAGGTGGTCTTGATGACACAACCCGCCGTCAGGTGAAGCCTGTTTAACAGGGATTGCTTTACAAGGAAGATGGCTATGGAAAAGATCGTAATTGTAGGTGCCGGACAGGCAGCGGGTTGGGCAGTAAGTACCTTACGTCAAAATGGGTATGTGGGCGAAATTCACGTGGTTTCAAATGAAGATCAAGTGTTTTATGAGCGTCCGCCACTGTCTAAGCAAGTACTTTCAAAAGAAGCAACTTATGAAAGTTTGAATCTGTTCTCACCAGAACAGGTTCAAGAGTTCAACGTTCAATGGCATAAACCGGAAATTGCAACAAAAGTCGACCGTGAGCAAAAACAGGTTCATTTAGAAAGTGGCCAGATTTTGCCATATGACAAATTGCTGATTGCAACTGGAAGCCGTGCACGTGTACCGGTCAATACATGGCAATTTATTCCAAATGTTGTGACCTTACGCAATGTGCATGACTGTGAACGTTTGGCTGAAATTTTAAAGAATGCAAAAAATGTCGCTGTGATCGGCGGTGGCTGGATTGGTTTAGAAATTGCTGCAACTGCACGTAAGCAAGGTAAAGATGTTCATATTTTTGAATATGGCGACCGTTTATGCGCAAGAAGTGTGAGTCCGGAAGTTTCTGCATTTTTAAAAAATATGCATGAGACCCAAGGCACAAAAATTCATTTAGACAGTAAGAGCCTTCATTTGGTTGAAGCGCCTAATCAAAAAGTTGAAGTGGTGAATCATCCTCAAAATAGTCAGTTATTTGACTGTGTTGTGGTGGGTGCGGGCGCCGAAATTGCCAAAGAGTTAGGTGTACACGCTGGTCTCGATGTGAAAGATGGCATTGTGGTGAATTGTTTTGGGCAAACTTCAGATCAAAACATTTATGCCGCAGGTGATGTCGCGATTCATCCAGGCTTGGGGTATTGCATTCAGTCTTGGGCAAATGCACAAAATCAGGCGATTGCCGCAGCGAAATCGATGCTCGGAATTGAAACTGAATATAGCGATATTCCATGGCTTTGGTCTGATCAATATCACTTCAATATTCAAATTTTAGGGACTTATCAGCCTGAAAAAACTAAAGAATTGGTGATTCGCCAAGGCGGTGAAGATCAGGTGAGCTATTTATATCTGGATCATGAAAATCGTTTGCTCAATATGATTGCCATTAATGATTCTAAACTGATCAAACTGGCAAAACGTTGGATGCAAGCCAACACCGTTTTAGATCCAAAACTGTTAGCAGATTCTGAATTTAATGTCATGAAGTTAAAACCGTAAACATTAAATCTGGTTCTCATTACCAAATCGAAGGAATGACACATGAGTAATGAAGAAAAAAGTGGATTGAAGCATTGGGTACCTGCTTTTGTCCTTATGGTGTGTGTGGTACTGGCATTTTTCGACAAGATTAGTATTGCGGTTTTATTTTCAGATCCTCATTTTCAAAGTGCAATGGGAATTGCTGAAGATAAGGCCAAGCTCGGATGGCTCATGACAAGTTTCTTACTTGCTTATGGTTTTTCGTCAGTCTTTCTAAGCTTTTTGGGTGACATCTTTAACCCAAAGAAAATGCTGTTCTGGAGCGTAACGTCGTGGGGTTTACTCATGTTTTGCATGGGGTTCACCACCAGTTATTCAGGCATGTTGATTTTACGTGTACTGCTCGGTTTAGCAGAAGGTCCGTTATTTGCCTTGGCTTACACCATTGTTAAGCAGACTTACACTGACCGTCAGCAGGCACGTGCTTCTACCATGTTTTTACTTGGAACGCCGATTGGTGCATTCCTTGGGTTCCCGATCACTGCAAATGTTTTAGCACACCATGACTGGCATACCACTTTCTTTGTGATGGCTGGATTAACACTAATCGCGATTTTCAGCATTGTTTTCGGTTTGCGTAACTTACAACTCAAGAAAACTGTCGAAATTGAGGGCGAGAGTAAACGTACCAATTTCAAAGGCCACATTGCCAATACTAAATTGCTCTTAAGCAACAGCGCATTCTGGTTGGTGTGTCTCTTTAACATTGCGTTGATGACGTATTTGTGGGGCTTAAACAGTTGGGTTCCTTCTTATCTTATGCAAGACAAAGGATTCAATCTCAAAGAGTTTGGGATGTATTCAAGCTTTCCATTCATTGCCATGTTAATTGGCGAAGTGGTGGGTGCGTTTTTATCTGACAAGTTAGGCCGCCGAGCAATTCAAGTATTTAGCGGTTTATTACTCGCGGGCATCTTCATGTATGTGATGGTCATTATGACCAAGCCATTATTGATTATTGCTGCCATGTCTTTAAGCGCGATGGCGTGGGGTTTTGGAGTAGCTGCTGTATTTGCTCTGCTTGCAAGAGTGACGACCTCAAATGTAGGGGCGACTGCAGGTGGAATATTTAACGGGTTAGGTAATTTTGCAAGTGCAATTGCGCCTGTTCTTATCGGTTACATCGTGATGCAAACACATAGTTTTAATTTAGGAATTACCTTCTTGGCTGCCGTCGCTGTCATTGGGTCGTTGTTCTTGGTTCCTCTTTTAAAACGTTATTAATTCACTGTATAGGAGTTTAAAAAATGACTACACAACAATTCGAATCATGGGCACAACCAGAAGGTACTTCTTTAGAAGATTGGTTAAACACCCGTATTGCTCGCTTTGAGACACGTAAATATGACTTTGATGCTTTGAAGTTCCAAGCAGATTACGACCCGAAATATCGCCGTGCACAAATGCGTTATATGGGTACAGGTGCAACAGGTGTCGTAAATGACGGCAACACCGTTCCGGCAGAAAACTTCACATTTTCAACCATGGTTCTGCCACCACAGTGTGAAGGCCCTTTGCACATTCACCACGATGTTGAAGAAGTGTTCTTTATGCTCCGCGGCGAAATTGATTTGTTCATTGAGCACAACGGCGAGAAATTTGAGACCCGTTTAAAAGAGCGTGACCTGATTTCAATTCCACCGGGTATTTACCGTGGTCTATTTAACCCAGGTCAAGAAGATGCCTTGATGTGTGTGATGTTGGGAACAGGTAAACCAACCATTCCGAACTATCCACCAGAGCATCCATTGTCTCAAATCAAACGTTAATTGTTTGATGAAGTGAATGAAAGGAAAGAATTGAAAATGATGACACTCATTGAAAAGTTAGCAGAATTTCCGGTGAAAACCGTGACTGTTCAAGGTCAGCAACAAGCCTATCGGGAAGCTGGTCAGGGCGAGTACCTTGTGCTGTTGCACGGCATTAGTTCAGGTTCTGCTTCATGGGTGAACCAACTTGAAGTGTTGTCTCATCATTTTCATGTCATTGCCTGGGACGCACCGGGCTATGGCAAATCAGATGAACTTTTAACGGATCAACCCAATGCGATCGACTACGCAAAGCGTTTAGCAGCGTTGTTCGATGTTTTAAAAATTGAAAAAGCCATTGTGGTCGGACACTCATTAGGTGCCTTACAGGCCAGTGCATTTGCTGCACTTTACCCAGAGCGAGTGGAACACTTGGTCGTCGCTAATTTAGCGCAAGGCTACCAACGCCACGATGAACAGACACAAATTCAGGTTTTTGAAAAAAGACCAAAAATGTTGAAAGAGTTAGGTGCTAAAGGAATGGCCGAAAGCCGTGGACCTCATTTGATTTATAAACAAGAGCCACAAGCCTTAGCTTTAGTTTCAGAGGTGATGCAACAGTTGTCTCTACAGGGCTTCACACATGCATCTTACTTACTGGCATATGACGAAATACGTAATTATTTAACCGATTTAAAAGTCCCATGCACAGTCATTGCAGGGCAGCAAGATCAAATCACTCCTGCGTTAGGTATACAAGAGCTTGCTCAGGAATTGCAGTTGGAACAGCGCTTCGTCATAGAAGACGCAGGACATTTAAGTTATGTCGACCAACCGCAAGCATTTAACCAAATTATGTTGACGATTCAGGAACAATCGTAAGAGAGATTAAGGATTATGAGCTTCCAAGTTGAAGGAAAAGTTGCAGTTGTTACCGGTGGCTCATCTGGGATTGGGCTAGCTGCTGTTGAAATACTGGTTGCAGAGGGTGCAAAAGTAGCGTGGTGTGGTCGCGATGAAGAACGTTTAAATGCGTCTAAGCACTATATTTTAGAAAAATTTCCGCATGCCAATATTTTTACTAAAGCATGCAATGTATTGAAAAAAGAAGAAGTTCAGCAATTTGCTAAAGACGTCAAACTCAATTTGGGCAATGTGGACATGCTCATTAACAATGCTGGGCAAGGCCGTGTTTCAAATTTTGAAAATACGCAAGATGAAGACTGGATGAAAGAAATTGAACTGAAATATTTCAGTGTTTTACATCCGGTACGGGCTTTTCTTGACGACTTAAAACAGTCGGCAAATGCCTCAATTACCAATGTGAACTCATTACTGGCATTGCAACCGGAACCGCACATGATTGCGACTTCATCTGCGCGTGCTGCTTTATTGAATTTAACCCATTCGTTGGCGCATGAATTTACTCAATATGGTGTTCGTGTGAACTCGATTTTACTGGGTATGGTCGAATCTGCGCAGTGGAAACGCCGCTATGAAACCCGTTCAGATTTAAATCTGTCATGGGAAGAGTGGACAGGCAATATCGCAAAAAATCGTGGTATCCCAATGCAGCGTTTAGGTCGTCCAGAAGAACCTGCACGTGCTTTGGTTTTCTTGGCATCACCATTGGCATCTTACACCACAGGTTCGGCAATAGATGTCTCGGGTGGTTTTAACAAACATTTATAAATATCAGGTGCTGTCATGAAAAAGTTGATGATGATTGGTTTTGGCGCAATGGCAGCAGAAGTGTATGCCCACTTGCCTCAAGATCTGCAACTCAAATGGATTGTCGTGCCATCTCGCAGTATTGAAAAAGTGCAGTCACAAGTCTCTTCCGAGATTCAGGTGATTTCCGATATTGAGCAATGTGATGGTACGCCAGACTATGTCATTGAGGTGGCAGGTCAAGCAGCAGTGAAAGAGCATGCTCAAAAAGTTTTAGCGAAAGGCTGGACCATTGGTTTGATCTCGGTGGGTACTTTGGCTGATAACGAGTTTTTGGTTCAGCTTAAGCAAACTGCCGAAAAAAATGATGCCCATCTGCATTTACTGGCAGGCGCTATCGCAGGTATTGACGGTATTTCTGCGGCTAAAGAAGGTGGCCTGCAAAAAGTCACTTACAAAGGCTGTAAAAGTCCAAAAAGCTGGAAGGGTAGTTATGCAGAGCAATTGGTGGATTTAGATCATGTTTCTGAAGCTACGGTCTTTTTCACAGGAACTGCGCGTGAAGCTGCGACCAAATTTCCAGCCAATGCCAACGTTGCAGCAACCATTGCGCTTGCAGGGCTTGGAATGGATGAAACCATGGTTGAGTTAACTGTTGATCCAACCATCAACAAAAACAAACACACCATTGTGGCAGAAGGTGGCTTTGGACAAATGACCATTGAACTGGTGGGTGTGCCGCTGCCAAGTAACCCAAAAACATCAACTTTGGCTGCGCTTAGCGTGATTCGTGCTTGTCGCAACAGTGTAGAAGCAATACAGATTTAAGAAGGATTTGATCATGGCAAAGGAAATTTATATTGCAGGTGAATGGCGATTAGGCCGTGGTGCAGTCATTCAAAGCCTGTTTCCGGCAGATCAGTCGGTAAACGCTGAGCTTTCAACAGCAACGCTTGAAGATGTAAATGAAGCAATTGAAAAAGCGGATCAGGCTTGGCGTCAACCGAGCTGGAGAAACAGTTTGCCGCATGAGCGCGCACGTATTCTCTACAAAGTTGCAGACATTATTGAAGCGCGTGTCGATGAATTAGCAAAATTACAAACACGCGATAATGGGAAGCCTTTAACCGAAACTCGTGGTTTGGTGATGAGCGCTGCGGCGACTGCACGTTATGTTGCAGCGGCATGTGAAACAATGAATGATGAGCTCACCACTCAGCGTGCTCCAGACTTCATGACCATGAGTGTGCATGAACCTGTAGGCGTAGTAGCAGCCATTACTCCTTGGAACTCTCCAATCGCAAGTGAAGTTCAAAAGCTTGCTCCTGCTTTGGCAGCAGGAAATGCCGTGGTGTTAAAACCAGCAGAAGCAACTTCACTGATTGCTTTAGAGCTTGCCAAAATTTTTGAAGAGGCAGGTTTACCAAAAGGTTTGCTGAGTGTGTTGGTTGGGCGTGGTTCTGTGATTGGTGATGCAATTGCTCAGCACCCATTGGTTCGTAAAATTTCTTTTACGGGTGGAACAACCACAGGGCGTCATTTGGCACACATTGCCGCTGACAAACTGATTACCACTTCACTTGAGTTGGGTGGAAAGTCACCAACCATCGTTTTACCAGATGCAGATATCGAACTGGCAGCTAAAGGTGTCGCGTACGGTATTTTTAGCTCGGCAGGCCAAGCGTGTATTGCAGGTTCTCGCTTGTTTATTCATAGCAGTCTTTACGATCAGTTTTTAACACGTTTGATTGAAATTACCAAAGGCTTACGTGTGGGCCATCCGGAACAGGCTGGTGTGCATTTAGGGCCACTAGTGAATGACAAACATTTGCAGTCAGTTGATCGCTATGTACAGCTTGCCAAAAGCGAAGGTGGTCAGGTTCTGATTGGTGGTGAAGCGCTTACCACTGGTGACTATGCCAAAGGAAGCTATTACTTACCGACCATTATCACGGGCTTAAATAACAGTGCTCAAACCTGTCAGGAAGAAATTTTTGGCCCTGTTTTAGTCGTTATGAAATATGACAATGAGCAAGATTTAATTGCCCAAGCCAATGACAGTTGTTTTGGTCTTGCCGCAGGCATCTGGACTGAAAGCTATCGCAAAGCTTGGCGCATTGCACGTGCATTAGAAGTGGGTACGGTATGGATTAACACCTACAAAAAGTTCTCGATTAGTGCGCCGTTTGGTGGCTTTAAAGACAGTGGAATTGGACGCGAGAAAGGCCGTTTGGGCATTTTATCGTACATGCAACAAAAGAGTATTTATATGGGGCTGAATGAACAGCCTAACCCTTGGTGCGATTAATAAATTCAAGGACTGAAAACAAATTTTGAGGAACAGACATGACTGAACGTGTAAATGTAGGCGAAGCAATCGCAAGAGTTTTAGAAGCGCACCAAGTTGATAGTATTTATGGTGTTATTTCCATTCACAATTTACCTATTGCTGATGCAGTAGGACGCCGTGAAAAAATGCGCTTTGTCGCAGCCCGTGGTGAAGCGGGTGCGGTCACCATGGCAGATGCACACTCACGCTTTAAAGGCCTAGGTGTAGCGTTGACCAGTACCGGTGCTGGGGCTGGTAATGCAGTGGGTTCACTCATTGAAGCAATGAATGCGGGTAGTCCAGTATTGCATTTAACTGGTCAAGTTGAGCGTGAATATCTCGACCGTGATGCAAGTTTCATTCATGAAACTAAAGACCAACTTACGTTTTTACGTGCATCAAGCAAAGCGGCATTTCGCATTACCAGTCCAGACAATGCTGTTGGTGTGATTCGTGAAGCCATTCGTGTGGCAACGACTGTTCCAATGGGACCTGTCAGTGTTGAGTTACCAATTGATGTACAAGCAGCAGAAATTGATTTGCCACTTAATTTAGGCCCAGTGAAAGCACTTGAATTGCCACAGGCAGAACAAGCTGAAATTGATCTTCTTGTGAGTGAAATCAAAAAAGCAAAACGCCCGATTTTCTGGATTGGTGGTGGAACTTTAAATAGTGTTGCCGAAGTTAAAGCAATTGCAGATTTAGGTATTCCAGTTGTTTCATCTACACACGGCCGCGGTGTGTTAGCAGATGATCATCCACGTAGTTTAGGGGCATTCCATAACTCGGCAGGTGTTGAGCAACTATTAAAAGATGCTGACTTAATGGTTGTGGTGGGTTCCCGTTTACGTAGTAATGAAACTAAAACCTATTCGGTTGAGTTCCCTGAAAATATTATTCAGGTTGATGCTAACCCTGTGGCTCAGCAACGTAATTACAAAATCCGCAACTTCATTTGTGGTGATGCTAAAGATGTCTTAACACGTGTGTTAGAGCAGCTTCAAGGAACTTCAAAAGTTGATGCTGACTACGATGCTGCTGTAGTGGCTGCTAAACAGGCTGCAATTGATGCACTGCGCAAACAAATCGACCAATACGCTTTGATTTGTGATCACTTGCGTGCAGCTTTACCGCAAGATGGTATTTTTGTACGGGACATCACCATGTCGGGTAGTACATGGGGGAGCCGTTTATTCCCTGTACAAGCACCCAACCAAAATATCCATTCACTCGCGGGTGCAATTGGTTTAGGTCTTGCAACAGCAATCGGTGCTTCGGTTGCGAACCCTGACAAAAAAGTAATTGGTTTAGTCGGCGATGGCGGCTTAATGCTTGGTATTGGCGAGATTGCAACCATGGTGCAAGAAAACACCAACATGGTCCTCATGATTATGAATGATGGTGGTTATGGCGTAATGCGTGGCATTCAAAATAACTACTTTGGTGGTCGACAATATTTCAATGAATTACATACACCTGACTACAAACTTCTTGGCGAATCAATGGGTGTGAAGAGCTGGAAAGTGGGTAGTGCAGATGAGTTTAAAACGGTTATTCAAGAGGCTGTCGCTTTTGAAGGACCAACTGTGATTGAGCTCGATATGAACTCGATTGGGCCATTAAACTTTGCGGGTCCACCGCAAAAGAAACTGTATTAACCAGTTTGGATGGTTTAGTACATATGCGATGGGAGCTGCTAAGCCATCCTTTTTTTAGATAAATTTTTTTGTCTAAAAAATAATAAAAACGAAGTTTTACAGGTAAAACAAATAAAGTTCCAGCAGGACGCTGGAACTCAATCAAGGATGTAGAGATGAAAAAGACTTCATTGATCATGGCATTCATTGCGCAGCTTACGCTGGGGGTAAGCGTCAATGCTTTTGCAAAAGATTCATTGCTTGAATGGAAAAGTGATGATGGCACCGACTCATTAAAGTTAGGTGGGGTGGTTCGCTTAAATCAACGCTATGAAGATTGGGAAGGGCCAAACCGCGGTTTTGGTAAGCTCTATTTTGATATTTTCAGGGTAGATCTCAAAGGTAAGTTTGATGATGCATACCTCAACGCCAGCTATCTGTTTCAAGACCAACAGAAAACGTCCATTGAAAAAGCATATGTGGGTTATAACCTTGATGCTAATAACAGCATTGAAGCAGGACTGGTTTATAAACCATTTACGATTTATCCCTATCCGCAAAATGGCTGGACTTACCACATTCCATTCTTTCTAGGTTATGGCAACAATATTGCGCCAGGGATCAACTGGAATTATCACGATAAAGATTGGGATGTAAAACTCGGCTATTATCCGCAAATGCTAGAGACGAACTTGCGTTATTCCCCTGAAAGTGCAACTTATGATGACTTGGAAGAAAACGCATTTCCATCTCAAAAAGCTTATCAGAATGAAAAACGTCATCAGTTTAATACTCGCATTGTACGCAAGTTAGAGACCGATTTTGGTAAACAAGAGTTTGGTGTTTCGGGGGCAATTGCTCAGTTACATAATAAAATGACCGATAAAGACGGTAAATATTATGCAGTCGGTTTGCATACCGAAAATAATTACAAACGTTTTAACTTACAAAGTTCGGTTATTCACTATCAATACGATGCTAAAAATCCGGATGGTGTAAGTAATGATGTGACTTTAATGGGCAATAATGGCTTTACACCTGCTTATTTCATTGCTTCGGAAGGAACCATTGCCAGTTTAAACCTTGCCTATACATTGCCTGTCACCAATATGGGTAAACTAAAAGCCATTAAGTTTTATAATGACTATAGTTATCTCGATAAAAAACGTGATGATTGGTCTGATTCGCAAATGAACACTACAGGAATGATGTTTATTGCTTCACCATTTATGGTTTGGGCAGATTATACGTGGGGTAAAAACTCAAATATTATTGGTGGTTCGACCAACTCAACGGGTTATACCTCTGCAACTTCGCCAAATAGTGATAAATGGCTATATCGTTTAAACTTTAATATTGGGTTTACTTTCTAAACTGAACTGCATTAAAAAACCACGCAATTGGCGTGGTTTTTTATTTCACATATTGAGGCTTTTAATATCTGTTTTTTTCAAACTTATTCCAAAATACAAAAGCAATTACAAAGGCCAAAATGGTCAGCGCGAAAATATAATACATTGCACCAATGTCACTATATTGACTGAGCCAATGTACTAAAGGCAGCGTCATACCGCCCACAATCGCATAAGACAAATTATAAGAAAATGAAATGCCAGAGAAACGCACAGGCGCGGGGAACATTTTGACCATACTGCTCGACACCATGCCGACAGTACCTGAGCATAGGCCCAACAACATATATAAACCAAAAATGGTTGAATGTGCCACGTACCCCAAACTGTTATAAAAAACTGCTGCTGTGAGCGCCACGGCAAGCGCACCCACCATCATCACTTTGCCACAGCCAAAACGGTCAGCAAAATAGCCTGCCAAAATACAACCGACCATTTGCATAACAATCGCAGCACTTTGCATTTCAAAAGTTTGGGCGCGCTCAAAACCAAACGTACCAGTTAATAAGTTTGGCATGGCTAAAATTACCACCACCACACAGCCTGTTAAAAACCATGTGAATAACATACCAATCGCAACGGCTGTTTTATGTGTTTTTAATACTTGTTTTACAGGCATTTCTTTTGAAATTTCTTTACGTGCTTGCATGGCTTTAAACACAGGTGTTTCTTTTAAATAGGTCCGTAAATAAAGGGCAACTAAACCAAAAATACCACCTGCAATAAAAGGAATCCGCCATGCCCAGTCATGGATTTGCCCTTCACTAAAATTCAGTGAAATCCATAAAGACATGAGCGCACCTAGTAAAATTCCTAAAGACAGTCCGGCAGTTAATAAACCATTTGCCAGTCCAATTTTTCTTTCAGGCACGTGTTCAGACACAAAGGTCCACGCGGCTGGAATTTCACCCCCAATCGCAATACCTTGCACCACACGCATGAGCAATAAAAGTAGAGGGGCCAAATACCCAATATTTTCAAAGGTAGGCAAAATCCCGATAAACAGAGTAGGCAGTGCCATGAGTAAAATAGAAAGTGAAAATAGTTTTTTGCGCCCGACCAAGTCACCAAAATGGGCCATGACGACCCCACCTAAAGGCCTAAAAAAGTAACCAGCTGCAAAAATACCGTAAGTATTAAGCATGGCCCAAAATGGACTAAGCGTGCTGGGGAAAAAGAGGTCTGAAATGATTTTGGCGTAAAACACATAAATCACAAAATCGTAAAACTCTAAAGCTCCACCCAATGAAGAAAGGGCAAGGGTTCGTTTATCTTCTTTATTAAGATAGTTCGCATCCTGCAAAGTAAAGTCCTGATCCATTTTTTACTTAATTGTTGTAATTGAAGTTTGGATATTAATGGAAAAGTGAAGTAAAAGTAAATGGAGGAAATTTGTTCTATAGGACGATGTCGATTGGACTTACTCAGAACAAAAAGCTTTAAAACAAAAAACGCTTTAGATGAAACAAAAACAGATGTAGGAATGACTTTTCTTTTGAGTCTTTCGGCGACACAATAAAACTTGTCATAGCCAGTTTAATGAGAGATTCAAAGGATGAGTGTAGTTCTACCTGTCGCGAAGCGTGGCGAAGATATTTTAAAACTAATTGCGGCTCCCATTTCGGTAAATGAGTTAAACAGTAATTGGCTTTATCAGCTTGCTGACGCTATGCATGCAACAATGCTTGAGCGTAATGGAGTAGGAATTGCTGCACCGCAAGTTTATATCTCTAAACGCGTTATTATTGTGGCGTCTCGACCAAATCCACGCTATCCAGACGCACCTGAAATGGAAGCGGTGGTTATGGTGAATCCTGAAATTTTAGAGTTCTCAAACGAAGTGTGTCTAGGTGAAGAAGGCTGTTTAAGTGTGCCGGATGAGCGTGGACAAGTTGAACGTGCAGAAATGGTGAAGGTTAAATATTTAACACTACAGGGTGAAATGGTTGAGACAGTTTTCCATGGTTTTCCTGCTCGTATTGTTCAACATGAAGTCGATCATTTAAATGGGATCTTGTTTGTAGAAAGAATAATCTAATCTTCTGTTTAAAGTTTTGAAAAACCTATAATGAGCTTGAAATAAATAAGACAACGGAATTAAAATACTTATATCGTGATTTTTAACTCATTACAAAAGATATAATTTTAATATTATCAGCAGGTTGTGCTGAAATTTTGCGCGATGTTGTAAATCTCCTCATTTAAGGTTACTGACCATGAAAACCCCTCTCCCAGAATATTTGGCAAATGTTATTGAAGCCTGTGACATCGATAACAGCGGTCATCTCGCCGATTATATTCCTGAGTTGGCAAATGCAAACCCAGATCGATTAGCTTTAGCAATGTCTACGGTAGATGGTGAAATTTATTCGGTTGGCGATGATGATGTTGAATTCACTATACAATCGATTTCTAAACCATTCGTATATGCTTATGTTTTACAACAGCTGGGTATTGATGCAGTACTTGCGAAAGTAGGAGTGGAGCCTTCAGGGGAAGCATTCAATGAAATTTCATTGGGTAAAGATGGCCGTCCAAAAAACCCGATGATCAACTCTGGCGCAATTACGACACATTCCTTAATTCAGGTCAAACATGGTTTACATAGCGCAGAAATTCTACGCCGCTTTATGAGCGAGCTTGCAGGTCGCGAATTAAGTTTTGATGAGTCTGTCTATGATTCGGAAGTCAAAACTGCTTACCGTAATCTTTCGATCGGTTATATGTTACGAACTGTGGGAATTTTAGAAACCGATCCAGTTGATATTGTGAATGGGTACATTCGCCAATGTGCGATTTTGGTGACGGTTAAAGATCTGGTACGTATGGGCAGTGTACTTGCCAATGGTGGGGTTGACCCTAAAACTGGAAAACGCCTCTTGAACCGATCGGTGGTTAGACAAGTGCTTAGTGTCATGATGAGCTGTGGTATGTACGATGCAGCGGGTGACTGGCTTTCAACTGTCGGTATTCCTGCTAAAAGTGGTGTAGCAGGCGGTATCTTGGGTGTGTTGCCGGGTCAGGTCAGTATTGCTGCTTTTTCGCCTCGACTAGATGAGCATGGTCACAGTGTTCGAGGTATCGATATTTTAGAACGGTTATCTCGTGATATGGGGCTACACCTCATGGAAGGTACACCTTCTGCACAGACTATTGTCCAAAGCCATTATCGTACAGGCAAGGATGCATCGTTAAGTGTGTATGTGCTTCGCGGTGTATTGAAATTTACCGAAGCCGAAATGTTATTGCGTATTTTGCAAGATGAGACGACTGACCAAAGCACAATCGTCATTGATTTAACCCAAATTTCACTTATTCATGATGTGGGTAAACGCATGTTCTTAGAAGGTGTAGATCGTCTGATTGATGATGGCCATACCCTTGTTTTGGTTGACCCTGAACAACGTTTAGATCATGCGAGAACCGCCAAAGATCGTGAACTTCATGTCTATCATGATTTCGATGATTTATTGGAAAAGCATGAGATCCGCTCTAAAAAAAAGACTTATAGCGACATCGCGGCACTTCTAAACTGATGAGGTGTTTTCCCTAGATGTCGCTTAAACATTGCACTGAACGCGCTGGGGTTTGTATACCCCAGTGACTCTGAAATTTGAGCAATAGATTCGCCATTCGCGATTTTACTCAAGGCAAGTGCAATATGCATTTGCTGTACCCATGCCCGATAAGATAGCCCCGTTTCTTTTTGGAACATACGCATTAAAGTTCTAGAGCTCGCGCCAATATCATCAGCCCAATTTGTTAAATCTTTTGAATGGTCAGGCGTATGTAATAACTCTTGGCAAATTTTTAATAATCGTTTGTCTTTCGGCCACGGTATCTGGATAGTCAACAAATTGGCCCGATGAATTTCTTCAAAAATCAAAATTTGTAAAGAACGTGAAAGCTCTTGGGAAGTCGCAGTATTTGGAGCGTCTTCTCGTTCAATTTCATTTAAACGAATCAAAAGTTCATGCAACAGATTACTGACTCGAATAATAAAACAATGTTGTCCCATTCGAGCGGCTGCATTTGCTTCAACCAATGCCGTATTTAACTTAACGTGACTTAGTGAAATCACACTGTGCTCTACATGTGCTGGAATCCATAAGGCACACATGGGTGGAACAATCCACACATGATTGGGTGTAAAAACCTGAATATTTCCTGTAGAGGCATATAAAAACTGTGCACGTGTATGCGTGTGGGTAGGGGTGATTTCTCGGTAAGAATGTTCAGAAGAGAGTCCAATCACAAGTTCAGACAAATCAGACTGAATAAGAGAATCGGACATAAATTATCCTGAAAATTGTCACTTATGCGATGATTATTGGAAGATAACTTTATAAGCGACAATTTACAATAAGCATCTCATTTAAAAATATTGGAGTTTTTCAGGTATGACGTCTTCAATACAATTGAAAGATGGTATTGCCAATACCGTTGCAAATGATCAGCCTCAGGGAATGATTATTAAAATTGTAGGCGCCGTGGCGGTCGCACATTTACTGAACGATTTAATTCAGGCAGTGCTACCGGCCATCTATCCAATGCTAAAAGCAAACTTTTCGCTGAGTTTTGCGGAGGTTGGCCTGATTTCGTTTGTATATCAAATTACAGGTTCACTGCTTCAGCCTTGGATTGGACTTTATACCGATAAACATCCAAAACCGTATCTTCTCCCACTCGGGATGATGGTTACATTTTGCGGCATTATTTTGTTGGCATTTTCACCAAGTTTTGCTGTGTTGTTATGTGCATCTGCGCTAATTGGGGTAGGCTCTGCAACTTTTCATCCAGAAGCTTCGCGGGTGGCACGAATGGCATCGGGCGGGCGCTTCGGTACAGCTCAGTCAACTTTCCAAGTGGGCGGGAACACTGGTACTGCCATTGGCCCGTTATTAGCAGCGTTATTGATTGTACCGTTTGGGCAGCATGCAGTTGCGGGCTTAGTGATATTTGCACTTTTAGCGATTTGGGTTCTATTTGGGGTAAGCCGTTGGACGGTGAATCATGCTAAAAATCAGGTAGCTGCACGTGCAACTCAAGCACATACTAAATTGCATGGTCGTAAGCTGATTATTGCTTTGAGCACAATTAGTGTGTTGATGTTTGCTAAATTTACCTACATTGCCAGCATTAGTAACTACTTTACTTTTTACTTAATTCACAAGTTCCATATCAGTATTCAAACAGCTCAGTTGCATTTGTTTGCCTTCTTGGCAGCCGTTGCCTTAGGCACATTTGCAGGTGGTCCAATTGGTGACAAGATCGGCCGTAAAGCTGTGATCTGGGTTTCATTTGTTGGTATGGCGCCGTTTGCATTAATGATGCCGTATGCAAATTTATTTTGGACAACAGTTTTCTCAATTATTGCAGGTTTGGTGTTGTCATCAGCTTTTGCAGCAATGGTGGTTTATGCACAAGAAGCTGTTCCGGGCCGTGTAGGCATGATTGCAGGTTTAATGTTTGGTCTCATGTTTGGGGTAAGTGGTATTGCCGCAGCGGGGCTAGGGCATTTAGCGGATATTAACGGCATTGAATGGGTATTTGGTTTATGTTCATTGTTGCCATTACTTGGTTTTGCAACAGCACTTTTACCAAACACAAAAATTAAATAAATGAAAAGACTCTCAGTCATATTCAACTGAGAGTCTTTTTTAAATAACGTTAGTTCTAATTAAAAAACTATTTTTGAATACCAAATTTAAATACGGTGACACTGTTATAAGTTTGATTTGGGTTTAAACGTGTAGACGGGAAAGATGGTTGATTCGGGCTGTCTGGAAAATGTTGTGTTTCTAGTGCTAGTGCGTCTGCTTGTCGGTAGAGTACGCCATTTGCGCCAACAATATTTCCTAGCAAATGATTCGCCGTATACATTTGGACGCTTGGTTCAGTGGTTAAAACCTGCATGGTTCGTTTAGATTTTGGGTCAACCACACTAGCTGCAAGATTTAATTTCCCTTGAGACTTTTGATTAATTACCCAAGTTTGGTCATAGCCATATCCATACGCCAATTGCTGATTATTCGCTCGAATATCTTTCACAATAGCTTTAGGCGTCCGAAAATCAAAAGGTGTACCTGCAACTGAAGCAATTTCACCTGTTGGTAAAGAGTTTTGATCGGTTACCAATATACGGTCTGCATTGAGTTGTACCACATGATCTAGTACACCATAAGGGTTATTGCCAGCGCCTGATAAATTGAAATAACTGTGGTTGGTGAGATTAACGACTGTAGGATGATCAGTTTTGGCCTTATATTCAATCTTGAATTCATTTCGATCTGAAAGACTATAGATCACTTCTACATCTAATTTTCCGGGAAAACCTTGATCTCCATTTGGACTGGTTAACTTAAGAGATGCCTTAACGGTTTCACCTTTGGAAACGAGGGGCTTAACTTGCCACACACGTTTATCAAAACCAGGATTCCCGCTATGTAATGAATTCGGTCCATTATTTTTTTCAAGGTTATACGTTTTTCCATCTAAGCTAAATTTAGCATTACCAATACGGTTCGCATAACGGCCAATCAATCCACCAAAATGAATACCTGCCTTGGTGTCAGTAACTTCATAACCTTTTAGATCATCAAAGCCCAAAACAATATTGTTTTTTTTACCTTGAGCATCAGGAGTCAAAATCTGTGTAATTACACCACCGAAACTGATAAATGATACGGAGACACCATTGTTATTACTCATAGTGTATAGATCAACTTTTTGACCGTCTTGAGTTGTGCCATATGGCTTTACATTTAATGTTGCTGCATTTGCAAGTTGTGCAAAGCTATAAATCGTAACACCTAAAATTGCCAATTTTTTCATGCTTATACTCTATTTTGTAATAGTTGGACTGGATGAATATAAGATTGATTTTTCATCTTTTTAAAGAGGTTTTTATTATAGATAGTGTTAATAATAATGGAGCTGTTAATGTTAAATATTGAAAAAACTAGTTCAGTTTACGCTTATAAAGAAATTAATCTTATGAGCAAAATTCGACAGTAAGCTATTTTTAGGAATCATTCCGACTCAGTTTTAAAGTTTTCATTTGATTTCAATGCACTTGACACAGCCGAAGAGCTTGAAAAATAGGGTATTGAGGTTGCTGTACTACATGTGCCAACCATTAAGCCTCGAGATGAGCAAACCATTTGGGAAGAAATCACAAAAGGTGCTAAGCCTTTTTAATTGCCAAAAAACACTCAATGATTGATTTGCTAGATGTGTTATAAAATGACTAAAAATTATAAATAGGATTTGAAAAATGAAAAAAATACAGTTTAGTCTGTTAAGTTTTTTAATATTGACTGGATGTGGTGAGAATAATCAAAGCATAGTATCAAATAAAGACAATACATTGCTCATACAAGGCATTAGTGTTAATGAAAAGGTAGAGCTGAACCCAGCCATAACTAACTATGATCTAATTGCTTATGGTAATGATCCTACTGAGGCTGTCTTAATTAATTTAATAGGACAGGGAGGAGGGCAAAAGCTCTTGGGTTCTATTTCATTAAAACCTTTTTCAAATATAGCGAGTTTAGATTATTTGACATGGAAGGATACTTTAAATAAGGCACTAATATGTTTGCCGATCTTGTCTTGTCCAGAAGGTACTACATATAAGATAGAAAATTTGGGGGATAAATTTAAATTGAGTTTTGACTTGAATCAGTCTAAAAGTGAGTTCTTATTAAGTTCTATAAACGGAGAGGAGATAGGAAATAGAGTTCCCGTAGTTGTGTCTGGAAATATAAATTTTACCGCTCCTTCTAATTGGCCATTGTTTCAAAAAGATAGGTTTTCAGCTAACAAAGTTAATGATATTGTTATAGAGGGAAGTATTTTTAAAATTATAGATTTTGAAGAGACTAAGAAATATTATAATGATGAATTAATATATATTGCAAAGGAGTTTACTTTAAAGAATAATGAGGATATTTCATATTTAAGTATAATTTTTTATGAAAATAAGCCAAAAAGTAGTGCTGTAATTAGTTTGGTGTATAAAGGTGGGAGTTTTATAAATATAGAGAAATTGGATGATGGTTTTTGGAAGGAAGATCAAAAAAATATAGATTTCTATCTAGAAAATATAGAATTGATTGATCATGATAATAATAAGAAAATAAATATTAGTGTAAATATGAATATGCCTAAAAATTATAGTGACTTACAATTGGGAAATCAAAAAATTGTGATGTTGCCTATTCATAATCGTTATATAGCTACAGTTAAAAATGATCAAAAAATTTATAATCTAGGTTTTAAAAATAGTAATGAATTTATAAATATATCCATTATTCAAGAGCTTGCAGGGCATTTAAGCGTTAAAACAATAATTGGTGAAAAAGAGTTCATGTGTGGAAATCGAGAAATCCCTTGTTCTGGCATAACTTCAGATAGTGATAGACAAACCTTTTATTTTAATAATGTAAAATTAGGAGCGAATACACTTAATGGCATGACTCATATTGCAGGCGTCTTTGAAAAATAATAAAAAATCCCCTCACTCGAGGGGACTTTTTTCTCACTTAATATTAAGCAATTGAATCATCTAAATTCGGCGCTAACCAACGTTTCGCTTTATCAAGTGTCCAACCTTTACGTTTCGCATAATCTTCAAGTTGGTCTTGAGAGATTTTACCCACATTAAAGTATTCACTTTGAGGGTGCGAATAGTAGAAACCACTTACCGAAGATGGCGGCATCATTGCAAAGTGTTCAGTCAGTTTGGTACCGATTTTGTCGGTAGAACCTAACCAATCAAACAACACTGCTTTTTCAGAGTGCTCTGGGCAAGCAGGGTAACCCGGTGCAGGGCGAATACCGACATATTTCTCTTTAATCAGTTCTTCATTGCTAAGCTGTTCATCAACTTTATAGCCCCAGAACTCTTTACGAATGCGTTCATGCAAGTGTTCTGCAAAGGCTTCAGCAAAACGGTCAGCCAATGACTGAACTAAAATTGCAGAGTAGTCATCACCTTTGGCTTTGTATTCATTTGCCAGTTCTTCTGCACCAAAAATCGATACAGTGAATCCGCCCAAGTAGTCTTGCTGCTCGCGATCAGCTCGAATGTAATCTGCCAAGGATAAATTTGGTTTACCTGTTACTTTGTCAGATTGTTGACGTAAATGCTCAAAAGTATGGGTAACAGTTTGACCAGCTTCATCAAATACGCTCACTGTGTCGGCGTCAGTGCGCTGAGCAGGGAACATACCAAATACAGCACGAGCATCAAAACGATTATTGTCGATAATATCTTTCAACATCGCTTGAGCTTGGTTGTACAAGTCAGTTGCCGCTTCACCAACCACTTCATCTTCTAAAATTTTCGGAAACTTACCCGCCAAGCTCCAAGAAATAAAGAATGGTGTCCAGTCAAAATACTCGACGAGTGTAGCAAGTGGGTAGTTCGTTAAAACTTGTGTTCCCAAAAGATTTGGTTTTGGTGGTACATAGCTTTCGTCAATTTTAAAACCGTTTTCAACTGATTCGCTATAAGTCAATTTGGCAGCTTTTGGCTGTTTGTTGGCTAAGCGTTCACGGATCTTGGCATATTCAGCACGGTGCTCTGCAATAAAGTTTCCACGCATTTCTTTCGAAAGGAGGGTCGTTGCAACACCTACCGCACGCGAAGCATCAGCCACATAAATCACTGCATCGTTTTGATACTGAGGATCAATTTTTACTGCTGTGTGTGCTTTTGATGTAGTCGCGCCACCAATTAATAAAGGAATGTTAAACCCTTTACGTTGCATTTCTTTCGCAACGAATACCATCTCATCTAAAGACGGTGTGATCAGACCTGACAAACCGATGATGTCACATTTTTCATCAATTGCAGTTTGCAAGATTTTCTCGCAAGGTACCATCACGCCAAGGTCAACAATGTCATAACCATTACAACCCAGTACTACGCCTACAATATTTTTACCAATATCATGTACGTCGCCTTTAACAGTTGCCATTAAGACTTTACCTTTAGATTGGCTACCTGTCTTTTCAGCTTCAATGTAGGGGTTAAGCCAAGCCACGGCTTGCTTCATAACACGTGCAGATTTCACCACCTGTGGCAAGAACATTTTACCTGAACCGAACAAGTCACCGACCACGTTCATACCATCCATCAAAGCGCCTTCAATTACATCTAAAGGACGTTTAGCTTTGAGGCGCGCTTCTTCGGTATCTTCATCAATGTAAGTGGTAATACCTTTAACTAAGGCATATTCAAGACGTTTTTCTACAGACTCATTACGCCATTCAAGGTTTTCAGCTTCTTTTGTAGCGCCGCCTTGTCCGCGGTATTTTTCAGCCACTTCAAGCAATTTTTCAGTCGCAGCCTGTCCAGATTCACCTTGGTTTTGGTTTAAGATGACATCTTCAACCGCTTCTTTTAGCTCGCTTGGAATATCATCATAAATTGCCATTTGGCCGGCATTTACAATACCCATGGTCATGCCTTGTTTAATGGCATGGTACAAGAACACAGAGTGAATCGCTTCACGAACAGGTTCATTACCGCGGAATGAGAACGAAACGTTCGATACACCACCAGAAATCATGGCATGTGGTAAGTTCTGTTTAATCCAACCTGTGGCTTCAATAAAATCGACACCATAGTTATTGTGTTCTTCAATACCTGTTGCTACTGCGAACACGTTCGGGTCAAAAATAATATCTTCAGCAGGGAAGCCGACATCGTTAACCAATACGTCATAAGAACGTTTACAGATTTCACGTTTGCGCTCAGCAGTGTCGGCCTGACCTGTTTCGTCAAAAGCCATAACAATAATCGCAGCACCATATTGACGGCACAGGCGAGCTTTTTCGACAAACTCGTCATAACCTTCTTTTAATGAAATCGAGTTAACAACGGGTTTACCTTGTACGCATTTTAAGCCAGCTTCAATGATTTCCCATTTTGATGAGTCAATCATAATTGGCACACGTGAAATATCTGGCTCAGAAGCCACAAGGTTTAAGAAATGCACCATCGCATTTTGCGAATCGAGCATCCCTTCATCCATATTAATGTCGATAATCTGTGCGCCAGCTTCAACTTGCTGCTGTGCCACTTCTAAAGCTTCGGCAAAGTTTTCTTCACGAATTAAGCGTAAGAATTTTTTTGAACCTGTAACGTTGGTACGTTCACCTACGTTCACGAAAAGTGAGTCATCATAAATATTAAATGGTTCTAAACCACTTAAACGACAAGCCGGTACAGTTTCAGGAACTTGACGAGGTGCAATATCTTTTACCGCATTGGCAATTGCACGGATGTGGTCAGGCGTTGTACCACAGCAACCACCAGTAATATTAATGAGGCCACTTTCTGCAAATTCTTTTAAGAATGCTGCAGTTTGCTCTGGTGTTTCATCATATTCACCAAATGCGTTTGGTAAGCCTGCATTTGGATGTGCTGAAACAAACGTATCTGCTACATCAGAAATGGTTTTTACGTGAGGGCGCATTGCATCTGCACCAAGCGCACAGTTAAAACCAATCGATAGCAAGTCACCATGACGTACAGAGTTCCAGAATGCTTCGGCAGTTTGACCTGTTAAGGTACGGCCTGATGCATCGGTAATAGTCCCTGAAATCATGATTGGCAATTCGCGACCAATTTTTTTAAAGACTTCTTTGACCGCAAAAATTGCTGCTTTACAGTTTAATGTATCAAATACGGTTTCAATCAAAATGATATCTGCGCCGCCTTCAATGAGCGCATGAGTCGCTTCAATATAGTTTTCTTTTAGCTCATCAAAGGTAATGTTACGAAAGGCAGGGTCATTTACATTCGGTGAAATTGAACAAGTACGTGATGTTGGCCCAAGCACACCTGCGACAAAACGCGGTTTATCTGGCGTCGAATACTTTTCACAAGCTGCTTTAGCTAAACGTGCTGCTTCACGGTTAATCTCTGGAACAAGATCTTCCATATGATAATCAGACATTGAAACACGCGTGCCGTTAAAGCTATTGGTTTCAATAATGTCTGCGCCTGCATCAAGATAAGCTTCATGAATACTTTGAATAATTTGGGGTTGTGTCAGCACTAAAAGATCATTATTACCTTTTAAGTCATGTGCCCAATCGGCAAAACGCTCACCACGGTAGTCGGCTTCTTCCAATTTATGGCGCTGAATCATGGTGCCCATTGCACCATCAATTATCAAAATACGTTTGGCAAGAAGCGCTTTTAGGGTGGCAAGCGTGGACATATAAAACCCCGATATTGTACAAATTTAAAAATGCGGCGCTATTGTAACAGAATAGTTGCGCAATAGATGACCTATAACGACCCATCATTCACTGTAACTTATTCAGCAAACAAGCGCTTTATGACAAAGTAGAGTCTGATTTTTCATCAAATATTCATAAAATGATCATGATATTGAAATATTTCATCTCCAATATTCGGTTTTATGACAATTGTGTTGTTTAAAAAGTGGCCGTTTAGGTAATTTTTTAGATATTTTTGCTTTAAAAATAGTCATAAATTCGATAGATATGGAGTTGTGTAAATTATTGTATTTTAATAAAAAAATAAAATAAGTAGGGGAAAGGTGCATCAAATGAGGTCAAAATATGAAAAATTGACTTCATCAGGCGCTGCTTTGTCATATAATTGTCATAATTTAATTTAAGAATACAGAGGATTTTCTTATCCTCTTACCGTCTGCATGAATTCTAATCTACCCCCTGTTTCGGATTCAAAACTTGCGGCAAACCTGCAAGTCAAATCGACGAATGTACATGTCCCGACACCTAAGTTTTTTATGCCGGTGTTTCTGACGATTATTGTTGCAACACTTATTTATATCGGATTTCAGGTGAGTGCTGATTTAGCACATGTACCACCTTTGAGCCTTTATTCAGTTATTCTTTTATCTACTGCACTCTTGATTGCTTTAGGCTTTGAATTTGTAAATGGCTTTCACGATACTGCAAATGCAGTGGCAACAGTAATTTACACCAATGCTTTACCGGCACCGGTTGCAGTCATGTGGGCTGGTTTTTGTAATTTTCTTGGGGTAATGGTTGCAAGCGGCGCAGTCGCTTACGGCATTATTGCATTGTTGCCTGTTGAACTGATTATGAATATGGGCAGTGGTGCGGGTTTCGCAATGGTTTTTGCGCTTCTTATTGCTGCGATTCTCTGGAACTTAGGTACATGGTTCTTAGGTATTCCTGCATCTAGTTCTCATACCTTGATTGGTTCAATCTTGGGTGTGGGCATTATGAACCATCTATTGAGTGCATCTACTGGCGTAACGACCAGTGGTGTTGATATGGATCAGGTGATTAAAGTTGGTAAGGCATTATTATTTTCACCTTTAATTGGTTTCGCTTTTGCAGCGATTGTATTCTTGTTGGTTAAAACTATTTTTAAACGCCAATTAGAATTATTCCAACCACCTGAAGGTAATAAACCACCACCAGCAATCATTCGTGCAATCTTGATCTTTACCTGTACAGGTGTAAGTTTCGCACATGGTTCTAATGACGGTCAAAAGGGTATGGGTCTCATCATGCTGATTTTGGTTGGTCTGGTGCCATTGGCTTATTCATTAAATAAAAACCTCGATACACAACAAGTTCAATCATTCCATCAGCTTTCTTCTCAAACTGCCGTATTTTTGAATCAAAATCAGCCTGAATTAACCGATGAAAAAGCACGTGTTATTCTGACTAAATATATTCAAACTAAACAGCAAACTCCTGAAGTCGTGCCTGCATTAGCAAGTATGACTGATCACTTGGGTGAGCGAGTTTCTAGCTATAACAACTTAAAAGATATTCCTGAAGCTGCTATTAGCGAAATTCGTAATGACATGTATTTGAGTACAACGACGTTTAAGCGTTTGGATAAAGCAGATGCTTTACCAAAAATGGATCAATCACAGCAAAAACTCGTGAAAGAATACCGTAGTAGCTTAGATTCATTCTTACAATACATCCCGACTTGGGTCAAAGTGGCGGTAGCTTTAGCACTTGGCCTCGGTACAATGGTGGGTTGGAAACGTATTGTTGTGACTGTGGGTGAACGTATTGGTAAGCATCACATGACTTATGGTCAAGGGATGTCTGCTGAGCTTGTCGCGATGAGTACAATTGCAGCTGCCGATGGTTTAGGTATGCCAGTTTCAACAACACACGTTTTAAACAGTGCTGTTGCCGGTACGATGGTCGCGAATAAATCAGGCTTAAACTTTAATACCGTGAAGACAATTCTCTCTGCATGGGTATTTACTCTTCCAGCAACAATCTGCTTATCAGGCGGTTTGTACTGGTTATTCTTACAGTTTGTATAAAAGCATTTAAAAAATTAAAGCCACTGTTCACAGTGGCTTTTTTATTTGTCTAGTTTTTAAAGTTGAGACTGTTTTTAATGTACATTCAGCTATAAATTAATATTTGTTGTAGGCCAAACAGCTTCATAGGCTGGGCTTAAAATTTTATATCAGGATAGATTATGGATGCGGTTCAAATAGATCAGCTAAAACAACAATTCCCACTTATTAAAACGTTGCAAGCTTATCAAGAGGCATTTTGGTTTACACCTCATCGCTATCCTTTAAAAGAAGCTTTAGCAAAAGTTGGACTAACTGCTGAGGACGTAAGGGAAGCAGAAGCAAGGCTGGCGCGTTTCGCACCTTATTTAGCACAGGTATTTCCTGAAACTCAAACACAACAGGGAAAAATTGAATCAGATATCGTCGAAATTGCTCATATGCAACAAGCACTTTCTTCAACAGAACAAGTACAACTGACTGGAAAATTCTGGCTGAAAAAAGATAGCCATCTACCTATTTCAGGTTCTATTAAAGCACGTGGTGGTATTTATGAAGTCTTAACTCACGCCGAAAAATTAGCAATTGAGGCGGGCTTACTCAAACCAGAAGATGATTATCGTAAATTAGATCAAGATTCATTTCGGGCTTTCTTTTCTAAGTACCAAATTGCAGTGGGTTCTACAGGTAACCTTGGGCTTTCTATTGGGATTATGAGCGCCAAACTCGGCTTTAGAGTCACTGTTCACATGTCGGCTGATGCTAGAGCTTGGAAAAAAGACAAATTGCGTTCACTGGGTGTTAATGTTGTGGAATATGCCAGTGATTATGGCGTAGCGGTTGAAGAGGGAAGAAAAGCCGCAGAGCAAGATCCCCATTGTTTTTTCATTGATGATGAAAACTCAACAACATTATTTTTAGGTTATGCCGTTGCAGGAATACGCTTAAAACAGCAATTTGAGCAAAAACAAATTAAAGTCGATGCTGAACACCCATTATTTGTTTATTTGCCGTGTGGCGTCGGTGGTGGCCCAGGTGGGGTAAGTTTTGGACTAAAACTGGCTTTTGGTGAGCATGTACATTGTATCTTTGCGGAACCAACCCATTCACCGTGTATGTTACTTGGTGTTCACACAGGCTTGCATGATCAGATTTCAGTAAATGACATCGGTATTGATAACGTTACGGCGGCAGACGGGCTTGCGGTAGGGCGTGCTTCAGGTTTTGTCGGACGTGCGATGCAACAGTTAATCGATGGTTACTATACCATTCATGATGAACGTTTATATGAGCTCATTGCGCTTTTAAATCGAACCGAGAATATTCAACTTGAGCCTTCTGCCGCAGCAGGCATGATGGGACCATATTATGTTCAGACGAGTCCTGATTACTTAGCTTTGCATCAGTTAACAGCTGAGCAGTTGCAGCAGGCGAATCATGTGATATGGGCGACTGGAGGCGGTATGGTACCATCTGATGAAATGCAAAAATATCTATCACAATTTCAAGCTAAATAAAGACACACTAGAAAAAAGCCCAATTCTAAGATTGGGCTTTAATAAATTTATTTTTTAGATGATTTTCTAAAAGGTAGCTTTTCGGTAGCAAAGCCATAAATTGCAGCGAAAGGCAGGGCAGTTCTTGCTAAATAAGCCACACGCCATAATCCACCATGGTTGGCACCTTCCATCATAAGTTCAAGCGGGTGGTCCAATACAGTTTCAGGATTTGCTACAGAAGACTCATTTCTTAAGTCATGAATCCAGAGTGCCGCCATAATAGCGTTAGTGGTTTCAGGGCTAAATGCTTCTACATCAAAAAGCTCTGCGCCATTAAAAGCAGCTTTCAGTAATGGATTTTTAGTCACTGAATGAGTGGTTGTTGATGGAGCAATATTAATACTGACACGTTGACCTTGATGACGAGCCAAAATCGCACGCCATTGTTGAATACGTTTCGCCAAAGCATAGTTTGGACCTTGTTCAACCACTAAACAGTCAGCAATACCATAAGTTTTTCCATTTTCACATGTAACCAAGTCTTGATATGGCGCTTGAAAAAAACGATTGAGAGAAAGTGTGGAAACACCTTTTACTGCTAATTTTTGTATTTTTTTGCGTGATTTAAATTTCTCTTGAGCAGCCTCTGCAACTTCCTTTGGTACCGCATAAACATCGGTTGGAGTACACATAAACATAAGGCTTGTATCAGATTTATGCTCGCTCACATATTGCATAATACTGTCCATTGCCATGGAAACACGTACATGCTTTTCACCATCTAAATAGGCGATTGCTGCCAAATCTAACTTTTGCGGAAACTGCACCAACCATTGTGCAATTTCTGGTAATTGAGTCAGTAAATTTGCACCTAACTTATCTTTTAGCTCGGAAGCTTTTGCTGAAGAATCAATTTGTTCAGCACTTGGTGCAATGAGGGTGGCATTGCCTTTTTGAATCGTATTTAAGATTTTTCCCCAGACTCGTGAGTTGGGTAAATCTACCGCAACAATATTCGCTTTCCATTTAGCTAACCAAGGTAGAGGACCTGCTTCTGAGGCAGCTCCAAATAACACCATGGTACGGTCAGATAAATCGAACCATTCTGGATGTGCAATAGCTTCACGCAATGCCGTGGCATGGCTTGGTTCAATAATACCTGCCTTTTCCCAGCGTTGAATTTGGTCTAGTAAGCTTTGTCCACTGAGCTTTTGTCCTTTATAAGGAACATACCATTCTGGTGCAGCGTCACTTTCACCTTTAAGTTTTACTGTATAAAGTGGTTTAGATGAAGCAATATGAACGGCATCTTTTAAAAAGTAATGCTTATTATCACGATAATAATCAAAAATATGATGAGCTTTATGCAAACCTTGCTTTGCAATGGTAATTGGGTTGTTGATATTAGAAATTCCTTGTTTAACAAGGGCTTTAAAATATATAGGATAATTTTTGCGCCAGTTTTTTTCATTCAGCACTTGTTGTGCAGTTTTATTATCTACAATAGATAAAGCCTCGGATAAAATCTCTTGGCCTGTACGAGACGTACTTTGTTTTTTTGTTGAGGCGTGTACCGGAAATTGTAGACCTTCGACTTGACTTGTGCTGGACATAAAATATCTCGTTAATACGACTGGGTTAATATACAGATGTATACATTATCTATGCCAATGAAAGGAAACGAGTGGCAATAACTGACAAAATAATATTGATTATTTGTGTGATGAAACTGGAAAGAGAGGATTATTATGATAAATTCATCTCATTTTAGTCTTAATTTTTTTCACATTTTTAAAACATTTTTATAGACTTACGTTACATAAATGATTATTTTGTATTAAGCAAATACATCAGTTTTAACCTGAAGGTAAAATGTTCAAAATGTATCAATAATAGAGATACAGTAATGATTAAAAATTAGACTTTTTTCTTAAGTAGTAAGAAAAGTCAAATGGAATAAGAAAGAATTGGGGTGAAACTAGATAGAAGACAACGTAAGATTGTCTTTTAAAAATCTTGGGGATATGGTGATTTTTTTACACCATAATTTTCTAGTTTCATCCCATCTAATTTGGGCGTGGAACCCTCCATTGAGTATTCAATTACTTGATTGAACTCTATTTCTTTAGAGTAACTTAAAAATTACTCTAAAAGAGGGAGTTTCTAACAACGTCCTTTTTTAGCTTGTCCTGGTGGGCAAAAGCCTCCTGGATGTCCGTAATATGGTGAATCTGGGTCAATCACAATACTACCTTCGGGAGTATGGACTGCACAGGCTGATAGTGAAATCGTGAAAATTGCTGCGGCGCAAAGAAGTAAAGTTTTCATCTTGTTCTCGCTTTTTTATCATTCTCATTTGTACTATAAAAATATTTTGATTATTTTTCGATCTAATTTTGGTTAAAAAATATCTTTAATAAGCTTAATTAAGAAGAAATTAAGGAGACCGTAAAATTGTTCGAAACCCTACATGTGTTGCAGCTAAATCGAAATCTTGTGGGTAGCGACTACTACTACGATAACGTGAACAATAATTTTGTGCACAAAGGAAAGATCCACCTTTAATTACATATTGTGTGCTCGCGATTTGTTGTTGTCGTAAATTAGAATAATTTCCCATATGTTGGTCATGAGCACCTTGATACGGTGATGATGTCCATTCCCATACATTTCCAATCATATCAAATAGTTTGAAATTGTTTGATGCAAAACATCCAACGGGTGCAACACTTTTAAAGTGATCTTGATTTAGATTTTGAAAAGGGAATTCACCTTGCCAGTAATTTGCTTGGGGATGCTGATGTTCATCAGTAGGAGCTTGATGTAAAGGTGTATCAGTTTTTGAATTAGCTTTAGCTGTATATTCCCATTCTAGTTCTGTTGGTAAATCATGTCCTAGCCACACTGCATAATGTTCCGCATCATTTTTACTCACATATCGTACAGGCTCATTAGGATTTGCTATAGCACCAGTACTGCCGTTTGGAGTTTTCCATGTATATCCCGATTTTAGTTGCCACCATTGTTGTGGATGATGAGGGTCTGGTGAAAAAACTGCGGCCTGCTTTTGTTTTTCGGCATCAGTGATATAGCCTGTTGCTTTTACGAAGCTTGCAAATTGAGCCACGGTGACTTCGGTCTGATCAATCCAAAATCCTTTGACTTCTCGTTGTTTTTTTCCAAAATTCAGTTCATCTGGATAGGCTTTTTCAGAACCAAAATTAAAATGCCCATCGGCAATTAAAACCATCCCAGCTGTTGGCTGTTTAAGCCAACCTTGAGGTAGTCCAGTATACTTTTTACACTTTTCAATAGAGCCCAAGTCGGCTAAGGAATTTTGCTTTTGAGTCGAAGAGGAAGATTCAGAAATTTTTAAAGATTGGCTACAGCCCGTCATAAAAGACAGGCTGATTGTGATCACTAAAAATGGTTTTAATTTCATTTGGCGTTATATTCCTGCACACCATTCTTTTCAGTATATTTTTCATAGACCGATAAGAGTTCTTGAACTTTTGCTGGGTAAAGCTGCGCAACGTTGTGGTTTTCTCCACGGTCAGTGGCAATGTTATACAGCTCCCAAGTTCCTGTACCTAACTCAGGGCGTCCTTGAAGGGCAATTTTCCATTCGCCTTGTTTTGCATATTTACTGCCATGTAATTCATCAGCAAAACTAAAATTAGCAGGGCGAATGGTAGTGGTTTTATTTTCAAGTAAAGGCTTCCATGAAACCCCTGATGGCGTATTAATGGTACGACCATTGTATTGGCCTTGAGGTACTGGAATATGGGCATATTCTAGTAAGGTAGGGAAAACATCGAGCACAGATGCAAAACTATGATTGGTTGCTTCTGCTTTTTTCTGATTCGGTAATTTCACAATGGCAGGAGCAGTCGTTGCGCCTTCGCCCGCTGTGTCTTTCCATAAGTGGAAAGGTGCCGCGCTGACCTCGGCCCAACGTGGCCCGATATAGTGGTACGAAGTAGGTGTACCTACGTTTGCTACAGAGTTATCAAAACCGGATTCACTACCATATCCTCCACGTACAAAACCTTCTGCGCCATTGTCAGAAACAAAGAAAATTAAAGTGTTGTCATAAAGATTATTTTGTTTGAGGTATTGAATAATGCGGCCGACGTTAGCATCAAGGTTTTCGACCATGCCTGCATAGATTTCCATTTTACGGGCTTCGAGTGCCTTTTGCTCGGCTGTTAACTCATCCCATTTTCCATATTTTTGTGGGGCATTTTGTGTTGCAACGGGTTCTGCTGCTTCAAAGTTTGCAGGGATAATTCCAAGCTGTTTTTGCTTAGCAATACGTGCGTTACGAATAGCATCGTAACCGACATCATAAACTCCGCGATATTTTTCGCGGTATTCAGCAGGTGCCTGAATTGGCCAGTGAGGTGCTGTGTAAGCAGCATAAGCAAAGAATGGTTTGCCACTATTTTTGCCTGAATCTAAGTAGCTGAGTAATTTATCGGTAAAATAATTTGTCGAGAAAAAGTCATCAGGCAAAGCTGAAACAGGAATAACTTGCCCATCTTCTGTATAAGTTGAATTTCGTTTAAACGCACTTGGAGCTTGTTTTAAGTGGTGATCTAGACCTTGTAATAGGGTAAATGAATGATCAAAACCTTTAGCATGTGCATTGGTTTCAGGCGTTAATCCTAAATGCCATTTACCGCTAATGTACGTGCGGTAACCATTATCTTTAAGCACTTGAGCAATCGATAGCGAGCGTTCGTTTAAATATCCCTCGTAGCCTGGTTGTCCCTTCAAACGCTCAGGTGTGAGTTCGGCCATTGCCCCAATACCGGCTAAATGGTGATCAGTACCGGAAATGAGTTGAGAGCGTGTCGGAGAACAGGTTGGAGCAGTATGATAATCTGTTAAAAGGCGGCCTTCTTGAGCCAAACTATCAATATTAGGCGTGTGAATTTCACCGCCAAAAGCCCCTAAATCTGAATAGCCTAAGTCATCCGCCATAATAAATAAAATATTCGGTTGCTTAGGTGTGCTTACAACATTTTCTTGATTATCGTTGTCATTACATCCAGCCAAAGATAAGCTAAATAAAGCAATGGAAAGGCTAGATAAAATTGCTTTGTACTTCATTGTATCATCTGAATTATTAAAAGAACTGGCATGAGTTTAATCAGATGGTTTTTGCAAACAAAACAACGAATTGATCAAAGAAAATCAGAAAAAAGACTGAGAATTTATAGTGATAAATTAATGAGAAAAAAAGAAAAGCCCACTAAGGACTTTCCTTTGATTTATCTCCCTTAGAAAGGAAGGCGTGTAAGTTGATCTAAGAAATGTGGAATAACTTTTGGCTCAAGTAAAATGGTGACGATGATCCCGTAAGCTGCACCCCACAAATGAGCACTATGGTTAATATGGCTATTGCCACGTTTACCTGCCCAAATGCTATAGGCCACATATAAAATAGCGAAAATAATAGCAGGGACAGGAATGAAAAATACAAAAATCAGCTTCCATGGTTGAAACAGAATATAAGCAAATAAAACTGCTGAAACCGCCCCTGAGGCGCCTAGACTGGCCCAATTTGCATCATTTTTATGTTGTAAATAGCTTGGCAAAATCGCGAAGATTAAGCCCCCTAAGTAAAACAACACAAAACCCATGTCGTAAAAATATTGGCGATAAAAACTTTCAATAATACTGCCAAAGAAAAATAGGGTAATCATGTTGAAGAGTAGATGTGTTCCATCGGCATGGATAAAGCCATGAGTAATGAATCGATCAATTTGTCCACGTTGCATTGCAGGCGGCCAAAAAATCAATCGGTTCATTACGTTTTGATTGCTAAAAGCAAGTAAAGAGATAATGACCGTAATAATAATAAGAGTAACTGTATGGTTAAACGGCAAATGCAACATAAGAAATATTTAAAAAATGATCAATACTGAGGTCAATAATGCCATTAAAAACTTAACTTGAAACCCTGTTGTGTATAAATCCGACAAATTTAGTTGATTTTTTTTAAATCTACCTCATCTTCGGTTAATATAAAGGCATCAGCTTGAGGAATATTGTTATGTCGACTGAGAACACCAACACTGCTGTTGCAGAAGAAATTCCAAACCTTTTGATTACACCATCTGCACAAGAGTATTTGCACGATTTATTAACGAAGCAAAATACTCCGGGAATTGGCGTTCGAATTTTTGTTGAGCATCCGGGTACGCCACGTGCCGAATGCTGTATGGCATATAGTGCGCCAGAAGAAGTGATTCCAACAGATTATAAACAGGACTATCCTGATTTTCCTGCGTATATTGATGCGCCATCTATTCCTTATCTTTTAGATGCTGTAATCGATTACAATAAGGACCGTTTTGGTGGTCAGCTTACCTTCCGTGCTCCAAATTCTAAAGTTCCACGTGTTGGTCCAGATGCTTCGATTGAAGAACGTATTACTTACATTCTTCAAGCAGAAATTAACCCAGGTCTTGCAGGGCATGGCGGAAATTGTAGCTTGGTAGAAGTACAAGATGACCCAGAACATGGTTTAACTGCTGTATTAAAATTTGGTGGTGGTTGCCAAGGTTGTTCAGCAATTGACGTTACCTTGAAACAAGGTGTAGAAACCACTCTAAGAGAGAACATTCCTGAACTTCAACGTGTAGTTGACCAAACTGACCATACGCAAGCCGAAGGTGCTTATTTCAAATAATCAAATTATTTGAAAAGTGAAATAAAAAAGCCTCGCAATGAGGTTTTTTTATGGTCTTGTAATTGAAAATAATTATCAATATTATTTATTTTTGTATTTAAATTTGTTACATTTGTTTAAGCAAAACTTAATATTTATTCATAATTTAATCTGTTGGAGTAGGGTATGACGAAGAGTATTTTCCAATCTGTATTATCAATTTCGGTACTTACAGTAATGTTTCCTGTGGCTTATGCTGCTGAAAGTGAAAATATTTTAGTTGATTCTTCCATAAAAAATAAAAAAGAAAGTGAAGTGGCACAATTAGAAAAAATTGTCGTAACAGCAAGTGGTTTTGAACAAAATATAAAAAAAGCAGCAGCTTCTATTTCTGTTTTAACTCAAGATGAAATTAATAAAAAAGCATATCGTGATGTAACTGATGCACTTAAAGATGTACCTGGTGTGGTTGTTACAGGTGGTGGAAGCTCATCTGATATCAGTATTCGGGGAATGGGAAGTGCATATACCGTTATTATGGTCGATGGTAAGAAAGTAAATACACGTTCTGTGCGACCAAATAGTGATAATTCAGGTATTGAACAAGGTTGGTTACCGGGAATCGAAAGTATCGAACGTATTGAGGTTATTCGTGGTCCAATGTCTGGTCTATATGGGTCAGATGCCATGGGTGGTGTGATTAATATCATCACTAAAAAAGTAGCAGATGTTTGGAACAGTTCTGTTAAGTTAGATACAACAATTCAAGAAAATAATAAATCTGGAAATCTTTACCAAGCTAATACTTATGTGTCGGGACCATTAATTAAGAATTTACTTGGATTAAAAGCCAATGGTACATTTTCACAAAGAGATGAAGATGAAATTATTGGCGGTTACCACAAACAAAAAATTCGTGCAGGAGGGGCGACTTTAAGTTTGACTCCTAATGATCAACATACCATTGAGCTTGAATACCAGCGTTCTATCCAAAATCGTAATGCCACAATAGGTAAAACAGTTTCACCAATTCAAACTGGACGTAATCCACCAGCAGATTCATTAACAGACTATTACCGTACAGAATATAGCTTAACGCATCGTGGTGACATCGGTCCTGTAAAGACTCATTCTTATATTCAGCGCGAAGAAAATAAGAATCCATCTAGAAATATGGAAGCTGTAAATACTACATTTAATACGCTTAACCAGATCACACTCGCAAATCATGCGCTTAGCGTGGGCGGAAGCTATTTAAAAGAAGAATTAGACGATTTAGGTAACCAGTTAAAAGTGGGTGGCTCACAACCTGTTTCTAATTTAGATCGTTATAGCTGGGCGTTATTTGCAGAAGATGCATGGAATATTATTGATCCTTTCACTTTAACAATGTCATTACGAATGGATCAGGATGAAAAATTTGGAGATCATTTTAGTCCTAAAGTATATGGTGTATGGACTTTAAATGATAACTGGATTATTAAAGGCGGCGTATCAACAGGTTATAAAACACCTGCACTACGAGCGACCGTAGCAGAATGGGGGCAAGCTACAGGTGGCAGCAGTTCTGCTGGAGTGATTGTTGGTAATCCAAATTTAAAACCAGAGAAAAGTACTAACTATGAGCTGTCATTCGCGTGGGATAATTTAGATAACTTGAATGCTGGCTTAACGATTTTTAATAGTGAATTTAAAGATAAAATTACAGAAGTTAGAACGTGCTCAGGAGATGCAGGTGCTCGCGAGTGTAAGTGGTTAGGTCTAGATTTTGATTTTGTGAGTCAACGCACAAATGTAGATAAAGCCAATATGAGAGGTGTTGAAGCGACATTTGGTTGGTTGATTTCACCAGATTTAAAAATGAATGCCAATTATACGTATACCGATACTGAACAAAAAAGTGGTCAATTTAAAGGTCAGCCTTTAAATGAGATGCCGGAACATATGTTTAATACCACTTTAGATTGGCAAGTTAATGACTTAGTCAATATGTGGAGTCGCTTGAATTTCCGTAGCAAAACTTCTGAATATTTAAGCCGTACCTCAATGGCTGAAGGAAAGCCTGCTTATGGACTGGTTGATGTTGGTATGAACTATAAACCGACTGACAAAATCCAAGTTGCGGCAGGCATCTATAACTTATTTGATAAAGACATTGATGTAGCAACATATAATTATGTCTTAGACGGACGTCGTTATAATTTAGGTATTATTTATAAATTTTAAATAATTAAATAACAAAGGCGCTTTAAGCGCCTTTGTTATTTAAAATATCTAATGCTTTTTCAGAATAATAAAACTTTTCTAGGTAAACACGGGCACGGCGTCTTAAATGTCCGGTTGTGACTAATTGTTGTAGTACGGGTATAAGTAATGCGGTCAGTTCATGCTTCACTAAACTTTCGTCAATATTGAGGTCACGAAGTAACAAGTGAAAATTACGTTCCTGATTACGAACATACCAAGTGTAAATGCCGTCATGTACTTGTTGTTTTAAATAATCGGTTTGACGAATATGGTCCCAGATTTCATGTCCTAAACCTACTGTTTTGGTTAGATCTTGAACTTCTATATAATTTTTTAAAACAGACAGCGGCATCGTTTTAACTTTATGCCAAATATTTGCCTGAAAATGGTAGAGCTTATCATTGTCAAAATGTTGGTTTAAAACCCGCTCACTCATCTGGCTCAGTTTTAAAATATTCTTTTGCAAATAATGATTAATCGTATCGTCCAGATTTGAATCAGTTACTGTTTCTAAAACGGATTTACCCATCTTCATGAAACGACCTACACCTGGTACACGCTTTGACATTGATTCATCTAAATAATCATGCATTGTTTGCTGAATCAGTTGTGTGAGTAAGGCTGAAAAGGCAGGGTTATTCACAATCGTTTTAATCAGCTTTTTACGGTGCTCTTCCTTACTCGCAACGTACTGTGCAATTCGGTCAATCGTTAAAACAGGAATAACGTCTTCAACAGTTGCCGTGTCATTTGCAGGATGAATCAAAGCAAAGCGAATATGCTCAGCAATTTGTTCAATCAGAAAATCAGAAGCAGGCGTGTCTAAAATCTGCTTTTGAATCAGCTGTTGAATCGGTTCAAAAGTCCAAATGTGTTGTAATTGCCGACTTCCCAACCAATGATAAAACTGCTCAAACTCTTGTTGAATCACCTGAGTCTGAGCAAATTGCTCATCTAAAAAATCTAGATGAGCTGCAATAAGTTTTTCAATGAGGGGTTGGGTAGACATAAGGTCTCACAAATTAAAAGTTTTATTTAAGGCGTAGTCGTTTTTAAAGACTGGTTTGCTTCTACTTTCAATAAAAACGGTACATATTGTTGAATGACCAACTGTTCAGCTTCCAATATTGGCATATGGCCTACGTTTTCCAAAATAACGGGAGGCTCAGCCTTCTTTAAAAGCCGTTTCAGTTCATTTGCGACTTCTACATTAATAATTTTATCTTGCTTACCCCATAAAATGAGCGTCGGTGCATCAATTGTTTTGGTAAGTACGGCAAATGAATCTGGCGTATAAACCTTATTAAGTGCAATCAGTTGATCAACCAGTTTTTGTGTTTGAGGCGCCTGATCAATCATCAATTTTTCTTGAGCTTGCAAAAACTCTTTAGGAATAAATGGAGGATTAAACATGGTTTGTTTTAATAAATAATTAAAGTCGCCTTTTTTAGATACTAAAAGTTGTTTTAGATAGGTTGGATCTTTGAGATAAATTGTATTTGCAGAACGGAAAATACCGCCACTATCAACCAAGAATAGACTTTTGGTTTCAAATGGATATTGTCCAGCGTAAAGTAGGGCAATAGATCCGCCGAGTGAATGTCCTGCAATGTGGATTGGACCTTTTAAATTTGCAGCTTCAACAAATCGACGTAATTTTTCTGCAAGATTTGGGACCGAATAGTCGAAGTCTTGAGAAACGATAGTTTCACCACTACCCGGTAAATCAGGAATAATGACATGGTAATTTGTGGTGAGATAACGAGCTACTCGGTTCCAGTTATCACGACTGCCCGCTAAGCCATGAATGAGTAGTAAAGTTGGCTTTGTGCTAGAGCCACCTTCACTATACGACCAAGTGATATCGCCGACCTTTAGACTTTTGCTTTGTAGTCCGGCCCAGCTACGCTCTTGCTGTAATATTGTTTGAAAGCTGACATCAATATTATCGGCTGCCTGCACTTGAGAAATGCTCATGACTGACAATACGCTACAAGCCAAAGACAGGGCAGTAGCAGTTTTTTTCATAGAGGCTTTAATTGATGTGGACAGCCTTGCCATAGATTTCATCCTTGATGCTTAAGCGAGTTTGAAAAATTATTGAAAAACTTTGCCAATGAGTCATTTGCCAAATATTTGGAATGAAGAAAATTATAGTCAATACGAGGACCAAAGTATGTCTATTTTTTCGCTAAACAGCAGGGAATTGGCCGTAAAACCTACATTAAATAAGATGACGTACTTTTCATTTTTTTCATGGCAAAGGATTTATTTTTTGTCAGTGACATTCAAATTTTGACACATTAAAATGATTTCTAACCTTGAAAAAACAATGGAAATATAAAATGCCTACTGCGCAAGAAGTTTTAGATCGTCTGAAAGCTGGTAATCAACGATTTGTAAATGGAAATACTTCCCTTGCAAAAACCTTATCGCATCATGAACGCGCTGAAATGGCAAAGGATCAAAATCCGTTTGCGATTGTATTAGGTTGCTCAGATTCTCGTGTTCCAGCAGAAATGGTATTTGATCAAGGTCTTGGTGACTTATTCGTAATTCGTGTTGCTGGTAACGTGGTTGCACCTTCACAAGTCGGTAGTGTTGAGTTCGCGGCAGAGCGCTATGACTGTCCGGTTGTCGTCGTATTAGGACATAGTCATTGTGGCGCGATTCAAGCAACAATTGATACGTTGATGAATCCTGATCAACCGCCATCATCTAACTTAATGTCGATTGTGAACCGTGTTCGCCCATCAGTTGAAATTTTAATGCAAACTGATTTGAAAAATGATTTGAAAAAATTATCGTGTCATGCGGTACGTTCAAACGTTTTTGCTTCGGTCAATCAATTACGTCATGGTTCAAGTGTACTTGAAAGCTTGATTGCGAAAGGTGAGTTGATTGTTGTTGGTGCAGAATATTCACTAGAAACTGGTGAAGTTACTTTCTTTGATTTCTGATCAGAATAAAATATTTAAAATTAAAAGGTGCCTATAGGGCACCTTTTATATATGGATAAGCTAACTTAAGTAATTGTGACTGTGCTTGAGCATTTGGATGAATCAAGTCATTTTGCATAAGTTGTTTTTGACCAGCAACACCATCTAGAAAAAACGGAAGTAATTTCACCTGATATTTTTGGCTGACAACTTTATAGTTATTTTCAAAAGCCTTGCTATACGCAGCCCCATAATTTGGCGGAATTTTCATACCAAAAAGAATAACTTTGGCTTTTTGTTTTTGGCTTAATTGAATAAGTTGATCCAGATTCTTTTGAATCATTTGAGGCGGTTGACCACGCAAGCCATCATTTCCGCCTAATTCAATCACAACTATATTTGGCTTATAAGTTTGTAATAACTTAGGTAATCGAGCTAAAGCGCCGTTGGTCGTTTCTCCACTCACACTTGCATTGACCACTTTGTGTTGTTTGGGATACTGTTGGTCTAAGCGTTTTTGCAGTAATTGTACCCAACCTTGTTTGGGATCAATTCCGTAACCGGCACTAATACTATCTCCTAAAATTAAAATAGTTTTCGCCGATACAAGCATGGGCAGCATACTTAATGAGATGAGCATGATGCTTTTAGAACCAATCAAAAAAGATTTATACATTTGTACTTCGACCCTGATTCTGAATACATAGGACTTTTTACATCATGCCACAACCCATCATTGCTGCCCATCAAGTTACACAAACTATTCAGATTAACCAAAATCAGTTTACGATTTTAAAAGATATCGATTTAGAGATTTTTGAAGGGGAACAGGTAGCAATTACGGGACGTTCTGGCTCAGGTAAGTCAACCTTATTGGGAATTTTGGCGACTTTAGATCAACCGTCTGAAGGGGAAGTCTGGTTATGTGGTCAAGCTGTTCATCAGTTAACAGAGGAACAGCGTGCTCAAATCCGAATGCTGCATATTGGTTTCGTATTTCAATCTTTTCAACTTTTGCCTCAGTTGAGTGCGCTTGAAAATGTGATGTTGCCCTTACGATTACGTAAAGATTTTGATTATAAAACCGCAGAGAAAAAAGCTTTAGATTGGTTGCATCGAGTAGGACTTAGTCGACAGGTTGAACAAACGCCTAAAGTCTTATCTGGAGGGGAGCAACAACGTGTGGCAATTGCACGAGCTCTTATTGCAGAACCACAAATTATTTTTGCGGATGAACCGACTGGAAACCTAGATGGTCAGACGGCACAAGAAATTGAAAGCTTACTCTTTGATTTAAACCGAGAGTTAGGCACCACTCTAATTTTGGTGACGCATGATCGTAATTTAGCAACCCTTTGTCAGCGTCATGTCGAGTTAGATGACGGCCGATTAAAGATAGTACAGGGTGGTTAAATGATGCGTAATCTTCTCAAACCACTTTTACTACAAAGTTTTCGTACGGGTGGATTATATCTACTCATTATTGCTCTATCGCTGGCGATCAGTGCAACAACTGCCCTAAAATTTAGTAATGACCAAGTCAAACAGGCAGTAAGTCTGCAAGCTTCACAAATGCTGGGTGCGGATTTGGTTCTGTCGAATAACGAGCCTATCGAACAGCCGTGGAAAAAAAGGGCAGAGCAGCTTGGTTTAAAACAAACCAATGTCACTCTATTTAGCTCTATGGCGCATACCCAAGATCAATTTGTCATGGTCAATGTAAAAGCAATAGAACCTGCATTTCCACTAAGAGGACAGCTTGAAATTGAGCCAAAAACTCAAGCGATTCAATCTGGTGAAGTCTGGCTAAGTCAAAGAGCTGCGGACTTATTAAAAGTAAAAAGAGGAGATGTTGTTTCTATTGCTGACGGTAGCTTCCGCTTTAGTGGCGTAATCGTGCGTGATTCAAATCAGGAACTCGGTTTTTCAGGTTTTTCACCTACCGTCATTATCCATCAAGCTGATATTGCTAAAACGCATGCGATTCAGACAGGAAGCAGAATTGATTATCGCCTGTTAATGGCAGGTAGCTCTGAACAAGTTCAGGCATTTTCAAAGCAATTTAAGCAACAGCATCAAACAGCTAAAGACGCAGATGAGACGGCTGGCTTGCGTTTACGTGATGCAAGTGAATCGAATAGTAGATTATTACGCCCGCTTGAAAACCTAGATACCTTTTTGCAATTAGCCAATATTTTAACGATTTTGTTGTGTGGGATTGCCATCGCTCTAACGAGTCAACGTTATGTGCAACAAAACCAAGATCATATTGCGCTGATCAGATGTTTAGGAGCCAGTAAGTTCCAAATCTTATGGGCATATATTGGATTACTTAGTGTTGTCAGTGCGATTTCAATTGTGTTGGGCAGTCTATTAGGTTTAATCATGGGTTATGGCCTGCTCCAGCTTATGCTGCAATTAATTCCTCAATTAGAGCTAAGTTTTTCGGTCATACCACTTTTAATTGGACCTTTACCCATTGCTATTTTTACGAGTGTGATCGTACTGCTTGGATTTATTTTGCCAAGCATTTGGGAACTTTTAAATACACCTCCAATTCGCGTTATTCGCGAGCAAGCCAAATCTCGAAAATCTTTATTCTTTATGTTTTTTGCTGGCATTAGTAGCCTGATTGTTTTTAGTTTAGTGTTGAGTGAAAACTTAATGCTCAGTATTCTGGTTTTGGCTGCCATTATTGTTCTTTGTATTTTGCTTTATACCGTTGTTTGGCTATTGCTTCGCAGCTTAAAAAAGCTGAAAAATCGTTTGTCTTTTTATATTCGTTCCCCATCACAGAGTGCCTTACAAATTACCGCATTGGCTTTAGGCTTAAGCCTCATTACAGTCCTCAGTGTATTAAGAACAGATTTATTGGAGCGTTGGCAACAACAACTTCCTGAAGGTACGCCGAATCAATTTGTTTATGGATTACCTCCATTCGATTTAAAAGCTTTTGAGCAACAGTTAAAGCAACATGGTTGGCAAAGCACCCCGTTATATCCAAATATTCGTGGCCGATTGCTGGCTAAAAATGATGTACCTTTTTCAGAAGAGGCGATAAAGCAAAATAATTCTTTGCGCCGTGAATTGAATTTGACTCAATCAAATCTATTACCAAATGACAATGTCATTACAAGTGGTCAAGCTCAGTTTAATGGTGTGGGGCAGGTTTCAGTCGAAAGTAAGACTGCCGAAAGTTTAGGAATCCAAATTGGAGACAAACTTACCTTTAGTCTGCCAGAAGGGACCTTGCAAGCCAAAGTTGTGAATTATCGGAGTGTAGAGTGGGAAAGTTTTAGCCCTAACTTTTTCTTTATTTTTTCACCTAAAACTTTAGATGAAAATGCTGGAAGTTATTTAGGCAGTTTTTATGTGCCTAAGCAAGATCAGCCAAAGATGATCAATATTATTCAGCAGTTTTCCAATACTGTATTTATTGATGTTGACCGAATTTTAGATGAAGTAAAACGGTTAATGAATGTTTTGGTCAAAATAGTAACTGTACTGGCAGCATTAGTCGGTTTTTCTGGAATATTGGTACTGATTGCATGCTTAAACTTGTTAATGGACGAGCGACGCCGTGAGGTTGCTTTACTGCGTTCATTTGGTTTATCTAAAAATAAAATGAAGCAAATGCTTAGTTTTGAGATTGGTTTCTTAGGTCTGTTAGCAGGCATAGTTGCCTGCTGTTTTGCAGAAGTGATTAGTGTGATTGCAAGTTATAAAATGAATATGGCCCTACAGTGGCATATTGAAATATGGCTGATTTTACCTCTTGGCATGATGCTGATTTGTGCCCTAATTGGTCGTTATCGATTAGGTTATCTCTGTAATTTACCGCCTTTACAAAGTTTAAGAGAGTTAAATCAATTGTAGGTTAAGGAATAATGTCAGGATTCTGGATAATGATTTCATGCCATAGCGGAAGTAAAGGTGTATTGATTTGTACACAGTACATATAGAAACCACCTGTAATAATTACTGCGCCTAATAAGCCTAAAATTTTAAGTATAGTTTTTAACTTGCTGACATAGCTTAAGTACCACATTAGCGCAAGGAATGCGCCAATAATCATGCCGCCAATATGCGCGGCATTATTAATACCCGTTGCGACAAAACCAAAAACAAGGTTGATGGCCATAATCATTAATAATGCTTTTTTATCGAGTATGTAGGCTTGATGTGGAAGCGGTGGAAATAAGGAAAGAACGGTTAACGCAGCACCTAATCCCATCACGGCACCCGAAGCACCTGCACTAACATGAGGCAGTAAGCTTTGATCGAAATGTTGCAGTAATTCATGTCCATTTTGAATCGTCATATAACTACTTAAAAGACTACCGAATAAGCCAGCAAGTAAATACATGCCTATAAAATAGAAGCGACCAAATAGTGACTCAGCAACATTACCGAAAATATAGAGAGCCCACATGTTAAGCATGAGGTGAACAAGACCAAAATGAAAAAACATGCTGGTAAATAAGCGTTCGGGCTGCCCAGTAAAAGTAAGTGGTGTAAAATCTGCACCCCAATGAATAGCATCTTTCATGGCTGGGTCGCTAATATCGACACCAGTCGCAATTTGCCAGACAAACAAACCTACATTAATCAAGATCAATAGGGCGGTCAGCCACCAAGTTTGTACATTGAGTTTACGATTAATGTGCGGAGGCTGATATTGAGTCATGCTATGCTTTTGTTATATATGAACATGCTTAACAGCTTAACATGAAAAAAGTTGAATACAGGAGATCAGGACGAACATGAAAGCTTTTATTGTTCGCGTGTTGTTAATTTTTATTGGGGCAATTCTCCTTATTCAGCTTTGGATTTTCTCAAGTTTAGTTTGGTGGCGTACACATGAAGTCGATACCACCATGTTTATGCGATTAGATTATTGGTCAGATACATCGGAGCCGATTATTCATGAATGGCTTGACTATGATGATATTAGCGACAATTTCAAACATGCGATTTTAGCAGGAGAAGACGCAAAGTTTATTTATCATCATGGCTTTGACTGGGATGGTATTCGTTTTGCTCTAGAGCGTAATAATGAAAAAGGTGAAGTGGTTGCGGGTGGGTCTACTGTGTCTCAGCAACTTGCAAAGAACTTATTTTTATACAACAAGCGTTCGTTTATTCGTAAAGGCCAAGAAACTATCGCAACATGGATGATGGAGCGAATGTGGTCAAAACGCCGAATTCTTGAGGTGTATATGAACTCTGTTGAGTTTGGCAAAAATCGTTATGGTGTTGAAGCAGCTGCACAATATTATTATGGTAAAAGTGCTAAAAGCTTAACGCGCGAACAAGCTGCTTTTTTAGCCGCTTTATTGCCTGACCCGAAATATTACCAAGATCACCGCAACGATCGTAAACTACAATATAGAAAACGCGTTATTTTACGTTATATGAATAGCACCCAAATTCCTGAATGATGATGTTTAAAGATGTGTAAATTTTTTAGTTTTTACCAAATTGTCATATTTTTGCAGCATACTGTTTTATAGAGATTTTGGCTGGATAGAGAATTGAGTTAGACATGAATACAGCGATTACACCGACGACCCCAACAGAATATAGTTATAATGACCGTTATATAAATCGTGAATTGTCTATTCTTGACTTCCATTTGCGTGTATTGGAGCAAGCGGTAGACCCTTTACATCCATTACTTGAGCGAATGAATTTCTTGCTTATTTTTTCACGCAATCTCGATGAATTCTTTGAAATTCGTGTTGCGGGGGTAATGGAGCAATTTTCTCTAGGCAATGAAAGTCGTAGCCCTGATGGATTGACGCCACGACAAGTCCTACAAAAAATCTCTGAAACTGCTCATGCTGCGATTGAACGTCAATATCGTATTTTAAATGAGGAAATCTTACCTAAGTTACGTGAAGAAGATATTTGCTTCCTCCGTCGTGGTGAGTTAACGCCAGCACAGTCGGCTTGGATTAAGAAATATTTCCAAGAGCAAGTTGCACCTGTATTAACGCCAATTAGCTTAGATCCAGCGCATCCGTTCCCACGTCTCGTCAATAAAAGCTTGAACTTTATTGTGACATTAGAAGGTAAAGATGCTTTCGGTCGTCAAATTGATTTAGCTGTGGTACCAGCACCACGTTCATTACCTCGCGTGGTTCGACTGCCAGATGAGTTAACAGGTGGTAAAGAACATCACGTTATGCTATCTGCCATTATCCATGAGCATGTGTCAGATTTATTCCCTGGAATGACTGCAACTGGTTGTTATCAATTCCGTGTTACACGTAATGCTGACTTGGCATTAAATGAAGATGTTGAAGATTTAGCAAAAGCTTTAAAAGGTGAATTAAGTTCTCGACGTTTCGGTCGTGCGGTTCGCTTAGAAGTGACTCATAACTGTCCACAGCATATTTATGAGTACTTATTGGAAGAATTTGATTTAACCGATGAGCAATTATACAAAGTTGATGGTCCTGTAAACTTGGCTCGTTTGGTTTCAAATTTTAAACGCCCTCATTTGCGTTATGACTCGCATACGCCGGTTGTGCCTAAAGTGTTTAAAAAGACCGAGAGCATTTTCTCTGCAATGCAGAAGCAAGACATTTTGCTTCATCATCCATTTGAATCTTTCGCTCCCGTCATTCAGCTACTTCGTGAATCTGCTCGCGATCCCCAAGTGTTGGCAATCAAGCAAACACTTTACCGTAGTGGCGCTGATTCTGAAATTGTACAGATTTTGGCGGAAGCTGCGCGTAATGGAAAAGAAGTGACTGCAGTGATTGAATTGCGCGCTCGCTTTGATGAAGAGTCCAATATTGAAGTAGCGAACGTTTTACAAGAAGCGGGGGCTGTCGTTGTTTACGGTATCGTAGGTTATAAAACTCACGCCAAAATGATTATGGTGGTACGCCGTGAAAACAACAAACTGGTGCGTTATGTTCATTTAGGAACAGGTAACTACCATGCGATGAATGCTCGAATTTATACCGATTATGGTCTCATGACGACTGATAAAGATCTGTGTGAAGACGTGCACCGCATATTCCAAGAACTCACAGGTATGGGCAAAATGGCGAAATTGAAAAAGCTATTACATGCGCCATTTACCTTACATGCTCAGCTCATCAACTTCATTGATGAAGAAATTGCCAATGCTAAGGCTGGGCGTAAAGCTCAAATTATTGTGAAAGTGAATGCCTTAACGGAAGTTCAATTGATCAATAAATTATATGAAGCATCTCAAGCAGGTGTTCAGATTGACCTGATTATTCGTTCTATTTGCTGTTTACGTCCGGGTTTACCTAACTTATCAGAAAATATTCGTGTACGTTCAATTGTAGGACGTTTCCTTGAGCATACTCGCGTTTATTACTTTAGTAATAATGGGGATGCACGTATTTACTGCTCAAGCGCAGACTGGATGGATCGCAATTTATTTAACCGCGTTGAAGCATGTTTCCCTGTTGAAGATCCTGCATTGAAAAAGCGTATTTATCAACAAGGACTCGTGAACTATTTGCAAGATAATCAGCAAGCTTGGTTATTGCAGTCAGATGGTACTTGGGTACGTGCTGAGCCAGCAGAAGGTGAAAAACTACATAATGCTCAAAGAGCACTATTAGAAATTATTAAATAATGAACTTTTAACTCTCATTAAAAAGCCGACATTTTGTCGGCTTTTTAATTCACTGAAATTCAATCTAATTTAGTTAGTATTTCTAAATGGTTGTTGGGTAAACGATAATAATTTGAAGCACAGCAAGATGTTTTTAAAATATGTGATTTTTGGCATAAAACATTGAATTTTAAAAATATACAAATCATGTGAAATCTACTTTAATACGCCGCATTAAATATACTTAACTTTGGTAAATGAATAAGATGCAATGCTTTATTAGAAGTTTACTTTTTAAAATACTTTTGGGGATAATGCCAGTGACCGCTTACGCAGAGCAGAAGTGTTATGGGGATATCATCGTCTTTTAAAGATTTAATGACCAAGCCATATATCCTTATTTTGTCCCAGCTTCTAATGATAAAAATAAAAAAAGTGAAGTAAAGAATAAAGCAATAATTATCCAGAAAAGAAAACAAAAGCAAGATGAGTTTTTAGCTCAAAAGAAAACTGAAGATGTTCACACAAAGAAGTTAGAAGAAAATAAAAATTCTGAAAATAAAAAACAACTTGATGCTGCAATCGCTAAAGAAATTTTAGAAAATGGTGAAAAAAAGTGGATGGTACAGGTTGCATTAGCAGCTAATCAAAATAAAGCAAATCGGGTTCAATCTCAGCTTGAAGCAAAAGGCTATAAGGTTGTCACTAGTCCAACCACTAAAGGAATACGAGTTATGATAGACCCAGCCAATGATTATGCTATCGCACAAATTATTAGAGAAAAAATTATTGCCGATAATAGTTTGAATATGCCGTCTGCTTGGGTGTTTAAGTGGGCATCGCTTACAGCTCAGTAAAACAAAAAGGAGTCCGAAGACTCCTTTTTTTATTCATGTAAGTTTGTCGTTATTTTCTGCATAATTTGCAGTAACACGTCGAATTCACTTTGTAGCGGTGTGCTTTTACGAGTAACTAATGCTAAAGTCCGACTCGGGGCATCTTCAATTGGTTTTGCAGTAATTTGATCATTAAACTTGATCATACTGTTATCAATTGCAATTTCTGGTAAAAGCGTAAAGCCTAAATCAGAAGAAACCATTTCCACCAAAGTTGGTAAAGAGCTTGCTTTTAAACGGTTGTCGTTTTTACGTTCACCGATAGGGCAGGCACTTAAAACGTGGTCACGTAAACAGTGGCCTTCTTCAAGCAAAATTAATCTTGATAAATCAAGATCATCTAAAGAGTTTGCTTGTAAAGCATTTGCATCTTGTTTACTACACACAAGGTACAAGTTTTCTTTCGAAATTTCAGCGACTTTTAGGCCTCTAGTATCAAATGGTAGAGCAAGAACAATCATGTCTAGATTACCGTGTTCTAGACGCTCTACAATTTTTTCACTTTGAGCTTCGTGCAGATGCAATTGAATTTTAGGTAACTGCTGATGCACTTCATCAAGTAACCGTGTCAAGATAAAAGGCGCAATGGTTGGGATAACGCCCAAATGCAAATCACCTGTTAACGGTTCACTCATTTCACGGCTCAAACGCATTAAATCTTGAGCATCTGCTAGTAGTACACGGGCACGAGCAACGACTTGTTCACCCAAGGGTGTTAAACGCACATTCTGACGGTCACGCTCTACCAGAACGCCACCTAACAATCGTTCAAGCTCCATGATGCCGCCTGATAACGTCGATTGCGTGACAAAAGAGCGGCGTGCTGCTTCAGTAAAATGCAAAGTTTCCGACAACGTAACTAAATATGATAGCTGTCTTAGTGAGGGTAATGCAGCCATAGTGTCCTAGTATGATGATTTAAAATGATGCGCAAATAAACCGCTAAGCTGTGGAATAAAATGTGCAGGGATATCATGCCCCATTCCATCAATTAATTCAAACTTAGCACCGGAAATTGCTTTTGCTACAGCCTTACCATGACTAGGTGGAAGTAAGCGATCACGAGAGCCATGTAAGACTAACGCAGGTTGCTTAATTTCACGGTCCAGTTGAAGTAAGGAGCCTGTACATAATATTGCTAAAAACTGTTGAAGTACACCAGCAGGATAATAGCTACGTTGATAAAGTTTGCGTGCAGTTTGCATTGCTTCAATCTGGTTGACGTAACCAGGTGAACCAATCAATTGAAATAATTTTAAACTGTGATTAACAATACCATCTTCGTCACGTGACTCGGGTTTGCCAATTAAACTCAAAAGTTGTTTCGGAAAAGGGGGAGGTAAAAAAGGCTGATTATTACTGGTAAACATGAGCCCCAATTTTTCAACCTTTTCAGGATATTTTGCTGCAAGAATTTGAGCAATCATCCCACCCATCGATGCGCCAATGACATGGGTTTTAGTCACACCTAAACGATCAATGAGCATGGATACGTCATCTGCCATATCATGCAGTGTATACGGTGCGCCTTGATTACTTAACCCGAGTGCAAAGCGGCCCATTAACTTAACCGTATTTAATCGCTTACCTTCATGACGTACTTTTGAAGAAAGGCCGATGTCACGGTTATCAAAACGAATAACACGAAAACCTTGGTCAATGAGTGATTTACAGAAGAAATCCGGCCAAAAAAGCATTTGAGCCCCAAGACCCATAATGAGCAAAATGGTTGGATGTTCCGGCTTTCCACCCACTTCTACATGTAGCTCAATACCATTGCCTAAATTGACTTTGGTCTCTTGCATGAAAGATGTGTACGGCGAAACGTTAAACTGTAAGGCACTATTCATGTTATTCATTCCTTAAAGGAATACTCACAAAAGAGTATCCCTGATTCAAACCTTATGCTTGGGCTGGAATAAGATCTGGAACAAGCTTTGTTAATGTTAAGCGTTGTTTACCTGCTGTTGCACCTAACAATACGAAACCACGCAATGTTCCTTCATTGTCAATTGCTTTAGCAAGCATACCATCGTCGAACTCTTCTGTTTCCCAGTTTACTTCTACATCAACTGGTGCCGGTAAAACGGTAAGTGGAGCGGCTGGAGTTTTTACTGCTACTGGCATAGCAGGGTAATGCACCGCAGTTTGTTGCCCACTGAGGGTTTTAGCAAGAGCACGAGCCTGCTGCATAATCGGCATTACATATGGAAGTAGGGTGCCGTTTACTTCTGCACAATCGCCAATCGCATAAATATCGGCTTGATTTGTTTCAAGCAAGCTATTGGTAATAATGCCACGGCTTGTTTGAATATCTGCGCTTTTAGCAAGTGAAATATTTGGCTGTAACCCAATGGCTGAAAGAACGATGTCAGCAATTAAAGTTTGGCCGTTCGCAAGCGTAACTGCATAATCTTCGCCATTATTAATTTTGCTGACTTTTTCAACGGTTGTACCTAACGCAAATTTAACACCAGCTTCTTCGAGGTTTTGTTGGAATGCAGAAGCAATATGACTTGGCAATAAGCGGCCTAATGGTTGAGGCGCTAAATCAATAACAGTAATGTCATATTCACTGTGAAGTAAGTCATTGGCAAATTCACAACCAATTAAACCGGCACCCAAAATAACAACACGTTTGTCTTTACGTTGAGCTAGATTTTCACGGAAAGCACGGTAATCAATGAGTGAGTTCACAACATGGATGTCATCACTACCATCACCCGCAATTGCAAGTCGAATTGGGTTAGCACCAACCGCTAAAATCAGTTTTGAATACGGTTGATTTGAAGTTACTCCATCTTTCTCAAGAACAAGCTCATGACGTTCAGCTAAAATTTCTTTTACAAAAGTGAAAGGCTCAATACGCATATTGAGTTGAGTACCCATTTTAGCAGCATCACCTAAAGCAATTTGTTCAGGTGCTTTTTTACCTGCAAATGCATTTGATAATGTTGGCTTTGCATAATTCACTGCATCATCCGCACAAATCATCACAAGTTCTTGCTCTGGGTTAAGCTTACGAAACTCACGTGCTAAGGTATAACCCGCCATGCCTGATCCGATAATGACGATAGGATGCATTTTTCTCTCCAGAGTTAGAATTGTTTATTTAATACGGTGATTGGTAATATTCGTAAAAAAGACCATGTCAATCATGGCCTTTTAATTTAAATCATTAGATTTCGATCATTTCGAAGTCAGCTTTTGAAACGCCGCAATCAGGGCAAGTCCAGTCATCAGGGATATCTTCCCATTTTGTTCCAGCTGCAATGCCGTCTTGTGGCCAACCTTCTGCTTCATCGTAAATCCATCCACAAACGATACATTGATATTTTTTCATGAGACTCTCCGCACTGATAAGTTTGCTTAAAGCTGCCTTTCAGTAAAACTATTCCATCTATTAATAATGTAACCACGATCCGGTCAATAATAACCAATGTGCCTTTGATCGGATATCAAATTTTTACGCAGTTCTACATTTAATGTAAAGCAAATAACGGAGTTTAATCATTCGTAAGCAAAGATGAATGGCAGGTTAGGACAAATAAGCGGTTATTTAGGCGAAACTTCAACATAAACTAATAATAAGTAATGCATTCTTAACGTTAATTTTAAACTTGCTTTTACTTATGGACGTGCTGAAAAATAAAAAGGGTCTGATCATTTAAAAGATTTATATAATAACAACGCTAAATAACAACAAATAAAAAGTCAACAGATGTCATTATTAAACGCGAAAATTAAAAGTCGACATCATAAAACGGAATAATTCAGGGAAGTAAAATATGGAAAATTTAGAATACGAAGTGGAAATTGAAGCGCCTATAGAGAAAGTATGGGAATTACTTTGGAATAGCGAAACATATAATGCTTGGACAAAATTTTTTGCCCCGGATTCCTCAATGCTTACCGATTGGCAAATCGGTGGTAAAACTTATTTCTTAGATGGCGAAGGCAATGGCATGGTTTCCACTATTGAAGAATTGAAAAAGCCGGAAATCTTGATTTTTAAACATTTAGGAATGATTAAGGACGGTAAGGAAGATTTAGAAAGTGAAGAAGTCAAAGGCTGGAGTGGTTCATTAGAAAAATATTTTTTGAGTCAGCACGATAATGTAACTACTTTAAAAGTCGAATTAGCCACCTTACCTGAATATATGGGTATGTTGAAAAGTGGCTTCGTTCAAGGTTTTGAGGTAATCAAGAAATTAGCAGAAGAAAAGTAAGCTATCTGCATTAATTTAAGCCAAATATTTTTTATAAATTTTCATAATCAAATCATTGATACGAGAAGGATAGGCCAAGCGATGATGTCCGCCCTCAAACGTTTCAATATTCATGTAAGGTGCAAGTTTTTGTTGAACCTGATACATATCAAGTTGCTCATCTCCTAATTCTAAATAGGCCATTTTAGGATTAGAGAGGGTGAGCTCTTCTTCTGACAGTTGAGGGTAGTCAGATCGAAAACTCGGCGTAAGACTTGGATTCGCTACAATCACAGCTAATTTATGTTGAGCGGCAGTTTTTAAGGCCCAATACCCTCCAAGGCTGTGGCCAACCAGTAGATCCGGTTTGATGGTTTGAATAGCTTGATGATAAAAGTACTCAACAGACGCATAACTTAAGTTACGGTAGTCAACATCAATACAAAACTTATGTGGATGCAAAATGGCGTGGAACTTTGTCGATTCACGAGAAGAATCCAAGCCATGTAAAAATAGAATTTTCATTATTTACGACACAATCTCATTGATAAAATAAAAGGCAAATAGGGCCTTTGAATATCGAGGTTATTTGGATTTTTTTATATTTTACTAAATGCTTTAAAAAATGATCTTAGCGATTGGTCTAAGTCATTTTGTCTTTAAAAAGTACTGCTCTTTTCCATAAATTGTCTTTTTTCATTTTTGTTTGATTGAAATCATTCGAAAAACTCCTGCAATCTGTTAAGCTATGCCACTTCATTTTTACTTAATCGAGGCAGAGATGACGCAACAAAACGCTCAATCGACTTCTGAACCAACTATTTCCGAAAACGATTTAATTGCACAGCGTCATGCCAAATTAAAGCAAATCCAAGATGTTGCGAAGGAAACTGGAAAGAGCCCTTGGCCGAACACTTTTAAGCGTGAACATTACGCTGCTGATCTACAAGAACAATTTAAAGATCAGTCGAAAGAACAAATTGAAAGCGCTGAGCATGTCTATGTAAAAGTGGCTGGTCGTGTCATGTTAAACCGTGGTTCTTTCATGGTAATCCAAGATATGACAGGTCGTATTCAGTTATATGTTGACCGTAAAGGTTTACCAAAAGATATTCTTGAAACCATTAAAGGTTTGGATCTTGGTGACATCATTGCTGCCGAAGGTTATATCGGACGTTCAGGCAAAGGGGACTTATATGTTCACCTTGAAGGTTTTGAACTGCTTACAAAATCTCTTCGTCCGTTACCAGATAAATTTCATGGCTTAAATGACACAGAAGTTAAGTACCGTAAACGTTACCTTGACTTAATTGTGAATGAAGAAACACGTAAAACTTTTGAAATTCGTGCCAAAGTTGTTGCAGGTATTCGAGCATTTTTAAACAACGAACGTTTCATGGAAGTTGAAACGCCAATGATGCATGTGATTCCAGGGGGGGCTTCTGCACGTCCATTCGAAACACATCATAATGCTTTGGATATGCCTTTATTCTTGCGTATTGCACCTGAGCTTTATTTGAAGCGTTTGGTTGTTGGTGGTTTCGAACGTGTTTTTGAAATCAACCGTAACTTCCGTAATGAAGGGGTATCAACACGTCATAACCCTGAATTTACGATGATCGAGTTTTATCAGGCGTATGCTGATTATAAAGACTTAATGGCATTGACTGAAAATATGCTTGAAAAGTTGGCTTTGGATATTCTAGGTACAACTGATGTTCCTTATCAAGGTGAAGTGTTTAGCTTTAAAGGTCCATTCAAGAAAATCTCTATGTTCGATGCGATCTTAGAGAATAATCCGCAGTTCACGCCTGAAAATGTAGGTGACCGCGAGTTTCTTGCAAAATTTATCCGTGAAGAGTTGAAAGAAGAAGTTAAGCCTGGTTTTGGTTTAGGTAAGCTTCAAACGATCGTATTTGAAGAAACTGTTGAGACTAAACTTCGTCAACCAACATTTATTACTGATTATCCAGCGGAAACTTCTCCATTGGCTCGCCGTAATGATGACAATCCACATGTTACAGATCGTTTTGAATTCTTCATTGGTGGTCGTGAATTAGCAAATGGCTTTAGCGAGTTAAATGACCCGATTGATCAGGCTGAACGTTTCCAAGCTCAGGTAGCGGAAAAAGACGCAGGTGATGATGAAGCAATGCATTATGATGCAGAGTTTGTAGAAGCGCTTGAATATGGTTTACCTCCAACAGCAGGTGAAGGTATTGGTATCGACCGTTTGGTTATGTTATTTGCTGACGCCCCAAGTATCCGCGATGTAATTTTATTCCCGCATATGCGCCGTAAAGAAGGTTAATCTTCTAAGGTACAAAAGGCAGTATTTATACTGCCTTTTTTATTACCTTTTATATCTAGAAACTTACCTATTTATACGTATCTTAAAATAGCGTTAAAAAATGTAATTGCACAGTTTAACAATTGCAAATTTGTGATAAAAAATTTAAGGTGTTGCTCATAAATAACTTTGAGAATTGTGCTGGCATGTTTCTAAAAAGAACACTTTCGATCGCAATATTGGCAACCGCTTCATCCGCTATTTTTGCACAAGGTTTAGTGCTAAATAATGAAGACTTACGTACTGACTTAAATTGGTTGAACCAACAAGGTGTTATTAATATCAGCACCTCAACTTGGCCATTAAGTGGTGATGAAATACAGCGAGCACTTTCTCAGGCAAAAGTATCTCATCCAGCTCAACAAAAAGTTATTAACTCAGTTCTTAATGCATTAAAAGCAGATAACAGCACAGTTAAAGTGGGTGCTTTTGCTGAAACTGATATAAAAAATATTCCTCAAGCATTTGGTGATAATCAAAAAGCTCAATATCAAGGTTCGTTAGAGTTTAATGCCGGTGGCGAAAACTGGGATGCAAAAATCCGTGTAAATGCAGAAAAAGATCCGCAAATTGATAATGGACAAGACGTTAATGTTGAAGGTTCATATGTCGCTGGTAAACTTTGGAATCAGTGGGTAGTTGCAGGTCAAATTCCAACATGGTGGGGACCAGGACACGATGGCAGCTTAATTCGTGGTGATGCGAGTCGCCCAGTTTATGGTGTGACTGCACAACGTGCTGTACAAAATGCTTTTGAAACAAAATGGTTGTCTTGGATTGGACCTTGGCAATATCAAGCATTTGCTGGTCAATTAGATGATTATAAAGCAATTCCAGATGCTAAATTATTAGGTCTACGGATAACTGCACAGCCATTACCCTATTTAGAGCTAGGTGCTTCTCGAACTTTACAATGGGGTGGTGAAGGTCGCTCTGAAAGTTGGGATTCTTTATGGAATGCGATCAAGGGTAATGATAATGTTTATGACGCAGCTGAAGATAGATCTAACCAAATCGCAGGTTTTGATGCTCGTTTAAATCTACAATCTCTTATAAATACCCCTGTTGGCATTTATGGTCAATATGTAGGTGAAGATGAAGCTGGACTACTTCCTTCTAAGAAAATGTACTTAGCTGGTGTGGACTATTCGTCAAGCTACAATGATATGCCATATCAACTTTATGCAGAATGGGCTGACACACGAACCAATGGTGATGTAAAAGGCATTTCTTATAATCATTACATTTATAAAGATGGTTATTACCAACATGGTTTCCCGTTAGGACACGCGATGGGTGGTGACGGACAAATGTATTCAGTGGGTGGTGATATCCGCTTTGATGTCATGAACCGTTTAAGTGGTCGTGCTATGGTAGTTAAAGTTAACCAATCTAATTTGACAATCAATAAAGCATTTCCTAAAGATGATGAAATTAAAGCACTTGATTTAACTTGGACACATTTCATCAAACCTGATCTTCCATTAAAAATTAATGGTTGGGTAAGTGATTCTGATTTGGAAGGCAATGATGCAGGTGCCTCTATCGGTATTGAAATTCCATTAGAACGTAAAATGTTTGGTTTCTAAGATTAAATTATGTTTAAAAAGAGAAGCTTTAATGCTTCTCTTTTTTTATGGTTTTTAGAGAAAATAAAGCCTAGAACGTAATTTGCTTAAGTTAATTGCGCAAGCTACGATTGTGAAGTTATGCAAGTGAATCAGCATATTATATGTATATGATTAAATCGAATATCAATATGAAAAAACAAGCAAAAGGAATCGGTTTTAAATCACTATAATGCATAACTAATGCTATAAGCCATATAAAGGCTTGTGGTTGGATTATTTATCACGAAAAATTGGAGTTGTTATGGCACTCGTTCCTCCACATGGTCTTCTAGGTGGTGGTTTAATACCGCTTCTAGATTTTATGGGCAAAATGGATAGAGAAGGACGTGTTCATGACTGAATCAAGACTCACACATCTCAAGCAACTTGAAGCTGAAAGTATTCACATTATTCGTGAGGTTGCTGCGGAATTTGAAAACCCAGTCATGCTTTACTCGATTGGTAAAGACTCGGCTGTTATGCTTCATCTTGCTTTAAAAGCATTTTATCCGGCTAAACTTCCATTCCCATTATTACATGTAGATACGGGCTGGAAGTTTAAAGACATGATCGCGTTTCGCGATAACATGGCAAAAACTCATGGTTTTGACTTAATTGTTCATCAGAACAAAGAAGGTCGTGAAGCAGGAATCAACCCATTTGATCATGGTAGTTCAAAATATACCGATATCATGAAAACCCAAGCTTTAAAACAGGCTTTGGATAAATATCAATTTGATGCTGCTTTTGGTGGTGCGCGCCGTGATGAAGAAAAATCACGTGCGAAAGAGCGTGTGTATTCATTCCGTGATAGTAAACACCGTTGGGACCCGAAAAACCAACGTCCTGAACTTTGGAACCTTTACAATGGTAAAGTGAACAAAGGTGAAAGTATTCGTGTATTCCCTTTATCTAACTGGACTGAGTTGGATATCTGGCAATATATCTATTTAGAAAATATTCAAATCGTTCCTCTTTATTTCTCTGCTGTTCGTCCAGTAGTAGAGCGTAGCGGTACGTTAATCATGGTTGATGATGAGCGTATGCGTTTAAAAGAGGGTGAAGTTCCACAGATGAAGTCTGTACGTTTCCGTACGCTTGGCTGTTATCCATTGACTGGTGCAGTTGAGTCTGAAGCAGATACGTTACCTGAAATTATCCAAGAGATGCTTTTAGCCACGAGTTCTGAGCGTCAAGGTCGTATGATTGACCATGATGAAGCGGGCTCAATGGAAAAGAAAAAGCAAGAAGGCTATTTCTAAGACAATTTCTAAATTTGTGGAGTTTGAGCAATGTCTCATCAATCAGAATTAATCAGTCAAGATATCTTGGCCTATTTAAAGCAACACGAACAAAAAGATCTTCTACGCTTTTTGACTTGCGGTAACGTAGATGATGGTAAAAGTACGCTTATTGGGCGTCTACTCTACGATTCAAAATTGATTTATGAAGATCAATTGCAAGCGGTAACACGTGACAGTAAAAAAGTAGGAACTACGGGTGATGCACCAGATTTGGCATTACTGGTAGATGGCCTGCAAGCAGAACGTGAACAAGGTATTACCATTGACGTAGCTTACCGTTATTTCTCAACAGAAAAGCGTAAGTTTATTATTGCTGATACCCCAGGGCATGAACAATATACGCGTAACATGGCAACTGGTGCATCAACTGCTGATCTTGCAATTATCTTGATTGATGCGCGTTATGGTGTACAAACTCAAACTCGTCGCCATACGTTTATTGCAAGTTTACTGGGTATTAAGAATATTGTTGTGGCCATTAATAAAATGGACTTAGTTGAATATTCACTTGAACGTTTCACTGAAATTCAGATTGAATATGATGCTTTCGTAAGCCAGTTGGGCGATCGCCGTCCAGCCAATATTCAGTTTGTACCAATTTCTGCTTTAAATGGCGATAACGTTGTAAATCCATCAGCTCATACGCCTTGGTACAAAGGTCAAACCTTGATGAGCATTCTTGAATCGGTGGAAATTAGTCGTGAATCGAATAAACACGAATTCCGTTTCCCAGTTCAGTATGTAAATCGCCCAAACCTTGATTTCCGTGGTTTCGCAGGTACGATTGCTTTAGGTGAAATCAACGTTGGTGATGAGATTGTTGCACTTCCATCAGGTAAGCGTTCAACAGTTAAAGAAATCGTTACTTTTGATGGAAACCTTGAGCAAGCTGTAGCAGGTCAAGCGGTTACATTAACATTAAATGATGAAATTGATATTAGCCGTGGTAACGTTTTGGTGCGTGCTGGCGAGCAACCATTAATTTCGCGTAGTGTTCGCGCTTCAGTGGTATGGATGAATGAACATCCGCTGGTGAAAGGTAAGTTGTACAACGTTAAGATTGGTACTCAGACTGTTCCTGCTAAAGTCACTAATATTCACTACCGTGTAAATGTGAATACGCTTGAGCATACTCACGTTGAAGAGCTTGAGTTAAATGCAATTGCCGATGTTGTTGTTGAGTTTGATGCACCAGTTGTATTTGATCAATATCAAGATTCTCGTTATACAGGCTCATTCATCTTTATTGATCGTTTAAGCAATGTAACGGTTGGTGCGGGTATGGTTGAAGCTGCTGTTGAATGGACTGCGCATAGCAATCCTGTAACAGCTGAAGATCGTGCTGCGCGTTTAGGTCAAAAACCTGCGGTGATTGGGATTTCTGCACAGTTAATCGAGAAAGCTCAAGTTTTAGAAAGTTTATTGATCCAACAAGGTGTAGTTGCGATTGCAAAAGCCAACTTAACGGCTGAGCAAATCACGTTATTGCGTGAAACAGGTGTTGTGGTTATCACTACAGCGGTGGATGGCACAGATACAGAAGTTACTGCTGAAACCGTTGAAGAGGCAGCTGAAAAAGTTGTGGAATTAGTCCGTCTTTAATAGGCTGAATTGATTTTGAAAAAACCCGCGTAAGCGGGTTTTTTTTATTGGGTTTAGAAAATACTTTGAGTTTTTAAAGTTAAATATTCCCTTAAATCTTTAGGATAGCTCTGAATCATCTTTAAAAATATATCTCGATCACCTTGATATAAGGCGCGTGTTGCTTCTTCGTAATTTGGCATATTACCCAACATGGCAGACATAAAACGGTCGATGGCTTGTTTAGCGAGCATGATATTACCTTCAGAATTTGGGTTATTTAATTCTTTATCAATTAACTTACGAATTACTGCTGATGCACTCGCACTTTGTTGATCTAACCAATCCCAATGTTTTTTCTGTAAAGTGATTTCACGAGAAATTACACCGAGTTTAGGTCGTCCAACTTTTTTAATTTCTTCCGGTTCAGCATAACGTTGTTGAAATTCTTGTTCCGAACCAGAAAGATCAAGATCAATTTGTTGACCTGTTTGATCATTAAAAATCAGAATATTTCCCGTTGTTTTCGGAAGATCTTTAAGTTTTTTTGCAAGTTCAACTAGGGAGCCGCTCGCAATAAGTGTGCTTCCAGTGAAAGCAGTATAGGTGATTTTAGTATTCATTTTAGCTGTATATTTTTACCGGGGTAAAATAATATTATCAGGGTAAAATTAATTTGGCAAATAATTAAAATTATAACCAAGGGATTATTTGATTTTATGAGTGTAGTCTATGAAGTTAGAACTATAAAAATAGTCAAGAGAATAGGCTATTTAAAATTTTATTCTGCTTTGATATCGCTTTTATGAGACAATGTTTTTTTATTTTTGTGTATTAGGACTCCCATGATTGAGCAATCTCCTGAATCTTTAAGCGATATCGAAATTTTAGACATTTTACAGTCTATGAAAAAAGATAAGCTGGATACGGAAGCAAATGAGATTATCCGTAATGGGGGGAAAGCTGGGCGTCAAGAAGCACATAAACAGGCTTTAGTTGCATTGAATGCAAACTTTGAAGAAAAGTTTGTAGAAGCTGCTACGCTGGCATTAGGCTTGAATTCGGGTCAGGCGAAAAAGATTCGTTATAAAAAAGACCGTATCCGTATTTTTAAAGCACGTGGTATTGATTATTTAGCTATTGATGGTGCAGAAACCGCTCAGGTTTTAGCTCAAGTTGCTCAAGCGATTAGTCGTGAAGACGCGATCGTGACTGAAGGTCTACACAATATTTTTCCATTTTGGAAAGAAGGTTGGCCAATGGTGCAATTCGATAATGCCTATAAAATTTTAGAAGAAGACATTACATTGCATTTTCAGATTGTGTTAGATCACTTAATTGAATATGTACAGAAATAAAAAAAAGCCCCGATTGGGGCTTTTTTATTGCATATGAATAATTAAAGCGTGCTAAAGAGTGGGAAAACACCAATCACTAAAGCAGTACCCATTAATACCATACAAGTTATGAATGCCCATTTTAAAGTGAACTTTTGATGGTCGGCAAAATCGACTTTAGCAAGACCACATAACAAATAGGTTGATGGAACAAGAGGTGATAGCAAGTGTACAGGTTGACCTATAATTGATGCACGAGCAATCGCTTCTGCACTAATACCATAATGTGAAGCAGCTTCAGCAAGAATTGGTAGTACACCATAGAAGAAAGCATCATTTGACATAAAGAAGGTCAATGGCATGCTGACTAAAGCAGTGATCGGTGCAAGGTATGGACCCATACTTGGAGGAATCATTGCGACGAACTCTTTAGACATCGCCTCAACCATACCTGTACCAGATAAAATACCTGTGAAAATACCCGCAGCGAAAATTAAGCCTACCACAGCTAAAACGCTATCTGCATGCATTGCAATACGTTTTTTCTGCATATCAACATTAGGGTAGTTAATGAGCATTGCAATACAGAACGCTAGCATGAATAACACTGACATCGGCAAAATGCCTTTGATTAATGCAATCATGAGAATAATGGTCAACACCATATTCACTTTACGTAAATGTGGGCGTGTCGCTTCAGGATCTTTAGATACTGTAATATTGTCACCATGATGAGTTTCAAGCTCAATCACACCTAAACGTTTTTGTTCATAGCGACCATATAGGTATGCCAAGAAGAATAACCAGCCAATACTAATAACCATAGGAAGGATCATTGGTACGAAAATATGGCTCGGATCAACTTGAAGGGCACTCGCAGCACGAGCAGTCGGACCACCCCATGGCGTTAAGTTCATCACACCACTACAGAGTAGCATAAGAGCTGTCATGATTAGGGTGTTCATCCCTAAACGTTGATAAAGTGGAAGCATTGCTGCCACACAAATCATATAGGTGGTTGAACCATCACCATCTAAAGAAACCATGGTGGTTAAGAACACGGTTCCTAATGTAATTTTTAAAGGATCACCTTTAACTTTTTTCAAAATCCATTTGACTGGTGGATCGAAGAGACCTGCATCGATCATTAAGGCAAAATATAAAATTGCGAATAAAAGCATTACGCCAGTTGGCGCTAATTTTTTGATGCCATCGAGCATCATCTCACTGAGACCTTTGAGTTCAATATGACTCAAACTTTCAAAATAATGACCTAGGCCCCAGGCAATGAGAGAAAAAATAAATGGGATGAGAATTAAAGCAATAATAGGGCTTAAACGTTTGGACATGATTAAGTACATGAAGCACAAAATCATGCCAACACCAAGTAATGTCAGCATACAATCAATCCTTTGCCTATAGTTTTACTGAACAAGTTTATTCAAAACTCTGACCTTGGTTATTCTTATTAATTTTTATTAAAAAGACAAATAATATATTTAGTTTATTTGGTTAATATATATTCATTTAAAAGGGTATATATAGGCGAAATACTGAACATATATATTAACATTATAGTGGTATTATAATAAATAAATACTATTATAAAATGATATAAAGGTAATATAAAAATAAAAATTATATGGCATTTTTTTTAATTATATATGTTTTGATGAGTGAAATGAGAAGAAGAACCATTTAAAACTATACTTTAAGTCAAGATATACAAGCTTATTTACAATGTAAAGGGGGCTTAATCTTTTTGTAGTCATTGAGATATATAGATTATTCTATTATTTTTCAGTATTTAAGCTTTAATGAGAGTGTTAAATAAAATAATAATACTTTTAAATTAAAAGAGCAAACTGAATAAATAGATCTAAAATAATTATTACATATATTTAAAAAATTTATTTAGATTGAAAAAATACCCCATCTAAAATTATGGGGTATTTAAATTAATATAATTTAATTTTCATCAATTGATGAGTGTACTTCGGCTTGTTCTAAAATTCGAGTAACAAGGAGTTGGTCAATTTTAAAATGGTCAACATCGACAACTTCAAATTTATATCCACCAAATTCTACAAAATCTGCTGGACGTGGAATTTTGCGTAAACGATACATCATAAAGCCTGCAAGCGTCTCGTAATTTTCTTCATCAGGCATTTCATCAATTTCAAGTGCATGTCTTAGGTCATCAATCGGTGTGCTGCCATCAATTAACCAAGAGTTATTATCACGTTTAATGATTTGTTGCTCTTCTTCGATAGGAGTAACCCAATCCCCCATAACTGTAATCATAATGTCACTCAAGGTGATTACCCCGACAACGAGTGCATATTCATTTATGACTACCGCAAATTTCTCTTTTGTAGAGCGGAAACGATCAAGTAATTCCGAGAGAGTTAGGGTGTCAGGAATCATCAGGACAGTACGAATGGTTGTTTCATTCAATTGTGTTGGAGATTGATTGTTTAAAATGCGCACCAAGAAATCTTTAGCATCAACATAACCAATGACCTGATCAATATTTTCATTACATACTAAAAATTTTGAATAAGGATATTCTGCTAATTTTTGACGAATACTGTCTTCATGTTCATTTAAGGTGAAATAAACAACGTTTTCGCGTGTAGTCATGCTTGACGGTACAGTACGTTCTTCTAGTTCAAAAACGTTCTCAATAAAGTGATGTTCTTGTTTTTGAAGTACGCCAGCTTGTGCACCTGCATCCATAACTGCTGAAATATCATCGAAAGTAATATTATCTTCTCGTGTTGTATTCACTTTAAACAAACGAAATAGCAAGTTGGCAATTGCATTTATTCCCCAAGCTAAGGGTTTGCACACCTTAATAAAAACTTGAATGGGGTTAATAACGCTAATCGCAATTTTTTCAGGTGCAATCATGGCCAGGCGCTTTGGCATGAGATCTGCGAATAAAATAAATAGAGAAGTTACTAAGGTGAAGGAGAGGGCAAAACCAATGGTCTGTGTCCAAGGACCTTCATAAAAACGGTCAACTAATGTGACAAAAAAGGGACGAAAAGCAGCTTCACCTAAAATACCGCCTAAAATTGCAACAGCATTTAGGCCAATTTGAGAAGCTGCAAAAAAGTCAGCAGATTGTTCTTGTAGATCAAGTACTTGTTGGGCACGTTCTTCGCCAGCTTCGGCTAAAATCTTTAACTTTACTTTTCTGGCACCAGCCAAGGCAATTTCAGTTAAAGATAAAAAGCCTGCTGCGATGATGAGCAGTGCGATGATAATGATATTTTGAAAGAGACTCACAAATCACCCGAGGTTCATCATTATTATGACTATGTTTTAACACAAAAAAGCGCTGAGGTAATCAGATTGATTGCTCAGCGCTTGAAGATAATGTCTAAAATCGACAATTAAATTAAAATTTATTTAATAGTGAGAAAATTGTGAATTGTTGGTTAGAAATTCACGGTTTTCTTCTTCAATCATTTGACGAGCAACAAATAAAATAAGTTGGCGCAACCAGCGATGAGCAGGATGATGATGTAATAACGGACACCAAGCCATTTTAAGTTCAAATTCTGGAATATAAAAAGGAGGATCCTTTATAACCAGTTTAGGATTTTGAGTTTGTAGGCGCGCCATCCGAGTTGGAAGGGTGGCAATCAAGTCAACATTTTGAGCAAGTAATGCTGGCATTTGGTAGTGACGGGTAAATACAGAAATTTTACGACGTTGACCAATACGTTCTAATGCCTGATCAATCCAGCCCAAACCACCTTGTTTGTCTGGATTTACACCAAAACCTACGCCCATACCTGTTTTAGAAACCCAGATATGTTGTGCATCTAAATAACTTTTTAGGTTCAAATGAGTTACAGCAGGGTGTTTGTCGTTAAGAATACAGCTGAAACTATCACGCCAAACTAAAACTTGGTGGAAACTTTGCGGTATTTCATTAAATCTATTAATCGCAAGATCAACTTTACCTTGTTCCATGTCTCTATAAGACACATCACTTGGTGTAAGAAAGTCGAGTACAACATTTGGAGCTTCAGAGCGTAGAGCTTTGACAAGGCGCGGGACTAAAGTTGCCTCGGCATAGTCAGATGTCATAATGCGGAAAACGCGATTACTTGTATAAGGGCGGAATTCGGTACGGGGTTCCAAAATCATGGAAAGATCAGAAAGGGCATCACGAATACGAGGTTGTAATTCAAGTGCACGTTCTGTTGGAGTCATCCCTTCAGAAGAACGAATAAGAAGCGGATCATTAAATAAATTACGTAAACGACGTAAAATATTACTCATTGCAGGCTGAGTTACCCCAAGCTGTTCGGCTGCGCGTGTAACATTTTTTTCACGAAGAAGTACATCAAGATATATTAATAGATTAAGATCTACTCGCTCCAGATTCATAAAAAAAATACCGAAAATAAAACCCTGAAATTGTTTCAAATTATGCCATATTTAATAACTATTGTGTGAAAAAATGATGAGAAAAGCGACATTTTTTGTAGGAATTAAGTAGGAAAGAGAAGGGCTTTAAGGCCATATGTTTATTGTATTTGCCTTATTTCAAGGCGAGTAAATATAAATTCACTTTATTTATGAAGATATCTTCAATTTCTAGCATATCAATTGACTTTTTACATTGGCAAAAATAGCCTAATTTACAATTGACTTTTAGATTTAAAAATGAGTGGAAAATCTCCAAAAATTGTATAAAAATAAGACTTACTAAGTTTTTAGAATAAAACTCTATACTCCTTTAGGATAATTTTATTTTTATAAACAGAGTGTTAAGTTTTTTGGTTTTATCTATAATATCGATTTATTGGTATATTTTTTAAATAAATACTGAAGATTAACAAAGGATATTGGATTAATTGATTGGCTAAGTCTAAGCTGTGCTCATGATGAAGCAGCTGGTGTCATAAGAAATTTAAGTAACGTGACTCTAGGCTTCGATCGATGAAATCCTAAAATGAATACAGGACAATATCATGACTACATATCAAACAGCGATTGATGCAGTACGTCAATTAAAAGCAAAATTCGGCAACACTTGGGCAGACATTAGCCCAGAAGATGCTGCTCGTATGCAACTTCAAAACCGTTTCAAAACTGGTTTAGATATTGCTAAGTATACAGCTGCGATTATGCGTCGTGATATGGCTGAATACGATGCTGACTCAAGCAAATACACTCAATCATTAGGTTGCTGGCATGGTTTCATCGCACAACAAAAAATGATTGCGAACAAAAAATATTTCGGTACTACAAGCAAACGTTATATCTACCTTTCTGGTTGGATGGTTGCTGCTCTTCGTTCTGAGTTTGGTCCACTTCCTGACCAATCTATGCACGAAAAAACTTCTGTTCCTGCATTGATCGAAGAAATCTATACTTTCTTACGTCAAGCTGACGCAAAAGAATTAAACGATTTATTCCGTGCACTTAAAAAAGCACAAGAAGCTGGTGATACTGCTAAAGCAGCTGAAATCACAGCTCAAATTGACAACTTTGAAACTCACGTTGTGCCAATTATTGCGGACATCGATGCTGGTTTCGGTAACGAAGAAGCAACTTACTTACTTGCTAAGAAAATGATCGAAGCTGGTGCTTGTGCGCTTCAAATCGAAAACCAAGTATCTGATGCTAAACAATGTGGTCACCAAGCTGGTAAAGTAACTGTTCCACACGAAGACTTCATCGCTAAGATCCATGCATTACGTTATGCATTCTTAGAAATGGGTGTTGATGACGGTATCATCGTTGCACGTACTGACTCTGAAGGCGCTGACTTGACTCAAAAAATCCCAGTGGTTAAAGAGCCAGGTGACATTGCTTCTCAATACATCAGCTATTTAGATACTCAAGAAATTGACATCGCTGATGCTCAAGAAGACGAAATCTTAATCAAGCGTGATGGTAAATTACACCGTCCTAAGCGTTTACCTTCTGGTTTATATCAGTTCCGTGCTGACACTCAAATTGACCGTGTTGTACTTGACTGTGTATCTAGCCTTCAAAATGGTGCTGACCTTCTTTGGATCGAAACCGCGACTCCAAACGTAGAAGAAATCGCACACATGGTTAATCGTGTTAAAGAAGTTGTTCCAAATGCTAAGCTTGTTTATAACAACAGCCCATCATTCAACTGGACTTTAAACTTCCGTCAACAAGCTTACGACCGTTGGGTTGCTGAAGGTAAAGACGTTTCTGCATATGACCGCGCTAAATTAATGAGTGCTGAATATGACAACACTGAATTAGCTGCTGATGCTGATGACAAGATCCGTACTTTCCAAGCAGATGCTTCTCGCGAAGCAGGTGTGTTCCATCACTTGATCACACTTCCGACTTACCATACTGCGGCTCTTTCTACTCATGAACTTGCACAAGGTTACTTCGGTTCTGAAGGTATGTTGGCTTATGTTGCTGGCGTACAACGTAAAGAAATCCGCGGTGGCATCGCTTGTGTTAAACACCAAGCAATGGCGGGTTCTGACATCGGTGATGATCACAAAGAAATCTTCTCTGGTGACAACGCTCTTAAAGCGCATGACGATGCTAAAAACACAATGAACCAATTCGCTGCTCACTAAGAATTGATTCATCAAAAAACCCGCTCAAATGAGCGGGTTTTTTAATTATTAAAAATTATTTTTTCAAAACATAGTGTTCAGCTAAAGAGCCTTCAACTTTTTTACCTTCCATATCTAAAGCAGTTGCAGTGTTTTCACCAATAAAGAATTTACGGTTTTGGCCTTTATCATCTAAGGTAATGACTGACGTATTATCTTTGTCGAAAGTAAAGGTACCATGGGTTTCAAATGGGTTGGTATCACCTTTACCAATATAAGTTTCAGTCAGCTCATAGGTTTTATCATCTTTAAGTTCTAATTCAGTTTTAATACCTTCACAGTCTGCACATGGGAGAGTACCTTTATATGTACCGTCCCAATCGAGTGAGTTTTCCGCTGTGTGCGCGCTATCTACAGCATTGTTATTTGCTTCGGTCGTTTGTGCAGGAGCAGATGCTTGAGTCGTGTCGGCTTTATTTTCATTTTTGCTACAAGCGGCAAGGAGGATACTTAAGAGTGCTACTGATAATAATGTTTTTTTCATGATGATCTAAACCTCGGAAAATAAATAAAAAACAAGTAAACAGGCTATGAAATATAAGAGCTAAATAAAAGTTTAAGTATGTAATTTAATTATAATAAAAGGTAAAGTGAGTAATTTTTGATCGGGGGTAATGGTTAAAAAGAAAAACAAGGTATCCACGAAAAAAGTTAATGGATACCCCTATATATTAAGGTTGAGAAGAAACTCCACCCAAAGAATCACAAGCTGATTTATAAAGTTGATATTGTTGCTTTAAAACTTCATCTAGTGGCATGTCGAATAGTTCTTCACCATTCTTGTAGCTCTCTACATATGAAGTCGCTTTTTCTTTGCTTACCGCTAAAGATTGTTGGTAATAAGAATTAATAGAACTTGTTGCAATCTGGCTTGTCTCAACATTTTTACATTCAAAATTATGAAGTATTTTCTCTGCACGTTTGACCTCACTAGATTGGCCAAAAATACACCCAGTTAAAAAGACAAGTGGCGTTAACACGAAAAAAAGTTTCATGGAGAGCAAGTATGGAAGCAACGGTGGGCGCTATTGTATAAATAATTCCATGAATTGATGTGGTTTTATGTTAGACATTGATGGTTTTTTAACTTATTAAAATCGAAAAATTGTATCTAATTTTATCATTGGGCTTATTTTTATATTTGGTGCGTATTTTGCTTATAAGTTTAAGCACTTATTTTGAACATATGAACCAGAATGAATCAGGTACAAACGTTTTCAAAAAACTCTTTAGCACCATTTTGGTATGCGCAATTAGAGCTCGGATTTTGTTTTGAAAATTCACGCACCATAATGAATCATAGAAAGCATTATGGCCCTGTTCGGGTGCAAAAAATGCTCTGGCCTGAAAAAACAGGTGTTTGCCATGCCATTATTGTGCATCCTCCAGCGGGAATTGCTGGTGGAGATCATCTTACTTTTCAGATTGAAACCAAAGAACAAGCCCATGCAGTAGTGACTACTCCAGGAGCGGGGAAATGGTACAAAACTAATGGAAAACAAGCGTTTCAGCATATTCATCTTAATGTAAAAGACCAATCTATTTTAGAGTGGGTTCCGCAAGAAACGATGTTGTTTGATGGCGCTTTTGCATATTCGGAAACTAATATTCATCTTGATGATGCCGCAAGTTTTATTGGATGGGATATGTTGGTACTTGGGCGGCAGGCACGTGCTGAGCAATTTGTTCAGGGGAGCTATCACAACCAGTTTAAATTGTGGCGTGAAAATAAATTACTTGTTGCAGATACTCTACATTTTGAAGGACAAGACCGCTGGCTTAAATCATGTTTAGGTATGAATAATCAAGCAGTTATGGGAAGTTTGTGGGCAGTTGCTCCCGAAAAATATCGTTCCTTGTTTTATTTGGAACAACAGTTGGAACTCATTCGGGAATTAATGATGCGTATGGAAGCACCTGTTACATTAACCTTATTGGATGATGTGGTCTGTGCTCGATTCTTAGGAAATGATGTTCGACGTTGTCATGATGCTTTTGCAGCGATTCGAGCTAAATTGCGCCGATATTGGTTTGATTTAGATGAAGAATTCCCAAGAATATGGAAAACTTAAATTACGTTAAATTGCGTATTTAAAAAACAATTAAAACACGTATGCTGCTTTTGAGCATGCATTTTGCTTAATGAATATAGATGCAATTTGAGAAAGAGATATGGAACTCAATCCAACAGAAAAAGATAAATTACTTATTTTTACCGCAGGATTAGTTGCCGAGCGGCGTAAGGCTCGTGGTTTAAAGCTAAATTATCCAGAAGCGATTGCCTTTATTTCTGCTGCATTGCTTGAAGGCGCGCGGGACGGCATGACGGTCAGTGATTTAATGCATTACGGCACAACTTTATTAAAGCGTGAAGATGTGATGGATGGAGTACCGGAAATGATTGCAGAGGTTCAGGTTGAAGCGACTTTTCCGGATGGTTCTAAGTTAGTTACTGTTCATCAGCCAATCGTATAAAAAGGAGCACTTATGATCCCTGGTGAAATCATTACTCCCGATGCGGATATTGAACTGAATGTTGGACGACAAACTTTAAAAGTTATTGTTGCCAATATTGGTGATCGACCTATTCAAGTAGGTTCACATTTTCATTTCTATGAGGCAAACGATGCATTGCAGTTTGAACGTGAAATGGCGAAAGGCTATCGATTAAATATTGCTGCTGGTACTGCAATTCGTTTTGAACCGGGACAAAGTCGTGAAGTAGAACTTGTCAGTTTGGCTGGTAAACGGGAAGTGTATGGCTTTGCAGGCCGTGTCATGGGTAAGTTGGATTAAACATAACAACGATAATGAAAGAGATGAGTAATAAGTTATGAAAATGTCACGTCGTGCATATGCTGAGATGTTTGGTCCAACGGTTGGTGATCGTGTTCGATTGGCAGATACCGAGCTCTTTATCGAGGTTGAGCAAGACTTAACGACATATGGTGAAGAAGTTAAATTTGGCGGTGGAAAAGTCATTCGTGATGGTATGGGACAGTCTCAACTTCTGGCAGATGAGGTAGCAGACACGGTTATTACAAATGCTCTCATTGTCGATTGGTGGGGCATTGTAAAAGCTGATGTAGGCTTAAAAAATGGTCGAATCTGGAAAATAGGCAAAGCCGGGAACCCTGATATTCAACCGGACATTACGATTCCTTTGGGTGCTGCAACAGAAGTGATTGCGGGTGAAGGGCAGATTTTAACAGCAGGCGGTATTGATACCCATATTCATTGGATTTGCCCTCAACAAGTTGAAACTGCGCTAATGTCAGGTACCACTACTATGGTTGGTGGTGGTACAGGACCTGCCGCAGGAACCTCTGCAACTACAGTGACTCCGGGACCTTGGCATATTGCGACCATGTTGCAGGCCATTGATGATTTGCCTATGAATATTGGTCTGTTAGGTAAAGGTAATTTGAGTTTGCCAGATCCAATTCGTGAACAGATTAAGTCTGGGGTAATCGGGTTAAAACTGCATGAAGACTGGGGTTCAACACCAGCCGCTATTGATAACTGCTTGAGTGTGGCAGACGAGTTTGATGTGCAAGTTGCTATTCATACAGATACGTTAAATGAAAGCGGTTTTTTAGAAGAAACTCTAGCTGCATTTAAAAATCGTACGATTCATACGTATCATACCGAAGGTGCGGGCGGTGGGCATGCACCTGATATTTTAAAAGCGATTGGGCAAAGTAATGTATTGCCATCTTCGACCAATCCAACGCGACCTTATACGATTAATACCATTGATGAGCATTTAGATATGCTCATGGTTTGCCATCATTTAGACCCAGCAATTGCTGAAGATATTGCTTTTGCAGAAAGTCGTATTCGCCGTGAAACCATTGCTGCCGAAGACATTTTGCAAGACTTAGGCGCGATTGCCATGATGTCCTCTGACTCTCAGGCTATGGGTCGAGTAGGGGAAGTGATTTTACGGACTTGGCAAACTGCCCACAAAATGAAAATTCAACGTGGTCCTTTAGAAGGTGATAACGAGTTTCATGATAACAATCGCGTTAAACGTTATATTGCTAAATATACGATTAACCCAGCAATTACGCATGGTTTAAGTCATGAAATTGGTTCAATTGAAGTAGGGAAGCTTGCTGATTTAGTGTTATGGAAGCCTGCCTTTTTTGGCGTGAAACCCTCCATGATTATTAAAGGAGGCATGATTGCAGCGGCACCGATGGGTGACATTAATGCTTCAATTCCGACACCTCAACCTGTACATTACCGCCCAATGTTTGGTGCCTATCCACGTGGTGTGCACAACACTTGTATTACCTTTTTATCTCAAGCAGCGATTGATGAAAATGTTGCTGAAAAATTAAACCTGAAAAAGTTAATTAGTCCTTGTAAAAACACCCGTGCTATTAGCAAAGCTGATATGAAACACAACACATATTGTCCTGTCATGCAGGTTCACCCTGAGACTTACGAGGTGCGAGCTGATGGTGAGTTATTAATATGTGAACCTGCTGAAGTATTACCCATGGCACAGCGCTATTTCTTGTTTTGATGATTTTTATAGAGGTGATTTGCCTCATTGCTGTATTTGTAGATATGAATGAAATAAATAAGGAGAGAATAGCTAAATGAAAATCTATACACAACGCCTTGATGATATTTCTCCTGATCAAACATTTGAAACGGTTGAACTGACTTTTGATACCCGCCAAAAATCCCGCTTTCGGGCGACTTTAGCGAGTGGTGTAGATATTGGTGCTGATTTACCACGTACCGGAATTTTGCGTAGTGGATCCTACATTGCAACACAACAGGGAGATGTGCTACGTGTAGATGCTAAGCCTGAACGTCTGATGCAAGTCAGTGCAGCAAGCGATTTTGATTTGCTTAAAGCGGCTTATCACTTAGGTAATAGACACGTGCCATTAATGCTGACACCTACTGCTTTATATTTTGAACCTGACCATGTGCTTGCAGAAATGGTAGAGGGGCTGGGGCTTACAGTCTCAGAAACTGATCATCCGTTTGAACCTGAAAGTGGTGCCTATGCACAGCATAGTCATGACCAACGCTTAAGCCCAATCAAAGCTTTGCACCATGTCCATTCATAACGCGGCGCAATTACTTCAATTACTGACACTGTCTTCTACGGCATTGCCAGTCGGAGCATATTGTTACTCACAAGGTGTAGAAACAGCCATTGATATTGGCTTAATACACGATGAAACCTCGGCAATTGCTTATTTTGAAGAAGTGCTGGAGATGCTGTTAGTACGCTTTGAGCTGCCAGTACTGAAACGTCTCATGCAATATCATGATGATTCAGATGAGTTTCTGGTTTGGGCAAATTTATATAAGGCAAGTCGTGAAACTAAAGAGCTTTTGGCAGAGTCTCAACAGCTGGCATTTTCTTTGAATGCGTGGATTAGAGATGTTTTACAAAAACCTGTTGAGGTTAAAAAGCAGTTTGGTTTTGTGCCTGTTTATGCACAGCTCTGTGGTCGACTTGGGCTTAACGATGTTGACGTGCTCACAGCTTATACCTTTACCGTTTTAGAAAATCAGGTTCTGGCTGCGGTAAAAACTGTTCCTTTAGGACAAATGGCTGGACAAAGAATTTTATGGCATTTGCATGGGCTTGTACCACAGGCTGTGGAGAACGCTTTGAAACTCAAAGATGAACAATTGAGTAGTGCTTTACCTCGTTATGCAATGCTGAGCATGAAACATGAAACACAATATTCACGGTTATTCAGATCTTAAGTTTAGGAAAAAAGGATAAAAATCATGACAGAACGTAGTCCATTACGAGTCGGAATTGGCGGACCAGTAGGTTCGGGCAAAACTGCGCTTACTCTTAATTTATGTTTAGCCTTGCGTAATAAATACAACATGGCTGTGGTGACAAATGATATTTACACCAAAGAAGATTCAAACTTTTTAACCCGTAACGAAGCGATGTCGCCAGATCGTATTGTGGGTGTAGAAACTGGTGGTTGTCCTCATACAGCAATTCGTGAAGATGCTTCAATTAACTTGGCTGCAATTGATGATTTGTGTGAAAAGTTTGAAGGCTTAGAGCTCATTATTATTGAAAGTGGTGGCGATAATTTAGCAGCTACCTTTAGTCCAGAGCTTTCTGATTTAACTTTATATGTAATTGATGTGGCAGGCGGAGAAAAAATCCCTCGTAAAGGCGGGCCCGGCATTACCAAGTCAGATTTACTCATTATTAATAAAACGGACCTTGCGCCAATGGTAGGTGCAAATCTTGATGTTATGGATCAAGATGCGAAACGCATGCGCGGAGAAAAACCATTCTTATTTTCAAATATGAAAACGCAAGATGGGCTTGAAGAAATCATTCAATTTATCGAGAAACAAGGGCTGTTTAAAGCTTAAGGAGAGATTATGAACTTCATTAAAAAATGGGGCATAGGGCTCCTTGCATTGTTACCTACACTTGTAATGGCACACCCGGGACATGACCATGAACATTCGGGTTTTGTAGCAGGTTTTATTCATCCATTTACTGGTTTAGATCATTTAGTGATGGCCTTAGCTTTTGGTGTTTTACTCTGGTCAGCAGCTAAGCAATGGAAAATTGCGGGTGTCATTACTTTGAGTGTCACTCTAATTATAGGCTTCTTGGTGGGTGCTCAAGGTTTAGTACCTGCGAATGTTGCTGAATATGGAATCGTTGCTTCTTTAGTCGTTACAGCAATTGCACTATGGACAAAATCAAATCGGATTTTACCTATCGCGGCGGCATTACTTGCAAGTTTTCATGGTATGGCACATGGCGTTGAATTAGCGCATGCAGGCCATGTTGTGGCATTAGTAACAGGTATGGTTGCAGCGATGGCTTTAATTTATTGTGGTGGATTAGCATTGGGTGCTGCGGTTACACGATATGTGCCATATGGCAAAAAAATTGTAGGTGCTTGCGCTGCGATTGTTGCTGTTATTGGATTAAGTTAGTCATAACTTTGGAAGTAAAAGGTAGCAATAGGCTACCTTTTTTTATTTGGCGATTTTTTGATAAAGCCCAGAGTGAACTGTACCAGCTTTGGTTGTTTTGACTTGTTGCCAAGTTGCAGGAAGTTGAAGTTGAGACAAATCACGGTCAGCTTCAACATAAATATATCCATTTTTTTTAATATGTGGCTCGGCCAAGTTAGATAGCTCTTGCCATAAATCAAGGCTATAAGGTGGATCTAAAAAAACCACATCAAATTGTTCTTTTAAACGCGGTAAAGCTTGTTGAGCAGTTGCATTAATCAAATGACAGTTTTGGGCTTTTAAGAGTTCAACATTATCTTTTAAAAATTTTGCCTGCGTCTTATCGGGTTCAATCATATAAACCGAAGCAGCCCCGCGTGACAATGCCTCAAAACCTAATGCCCCAGAGCCTGTGCAGATATCGAGAACCTGAGCATTTTGAATGTCCCACATGAGCCAGTTAAACAGAGTTTCACGTACTCTATCCGGAGTTGGACGTAAACCATCAATGCTAGCGAAGGGAAGTACTCGTCTTTTCCATTCGCCTCCAATAATGCGTAATTGATTTTTCATTATTCATCGACCTCATTGGTAGCAGGACGAGCAGGAGTCGTTTGTGGTGTTGATGCTGCTGCAGGCTTGTTTGAAGTCACTGGTGCTGGACTAGAACTTTCCCCACCGCTTGGCAGTTCACCAGGTTTAATTCCTGCTGTCATTAGTCCACCATTGACTTGGTGATTTGCTGGGCGAATCGGATTTTTCTTACGCGTTAATAGCCAGTAATCAAATACAGGTCGTGCAAGTTGTGCAGCAGAACCACCATGACGGCCGTTCTCCCAAATCACGGCAATCGCGATTTCAGGTTTATCGGCAGGGGCAAATCCAACGAATAAACCATGATCAAGCTGACGTTCGCTCAAGGCTGCTTCGTTATAGCGTTTACCTTGCGCAATACTCTTAACCTGTGCTGTTCCTGTTTTTCCTGCAATTTGATATAGAGGAGTGCGAATACCTCTACCAGTACCTGACTGAATTACATCAATCATGGCATCGCGCATTTGAATCCAATCTTCGTCGGTTCCGTTAAAGTTAATTTTGCCGTCAGGTGCATTACGTACGGTAAATGGTTTTGCACCATGAGTTGCGCGTAAAACATGAGGCGTAACGTGGGAACCATGGTTTGCCGTAATCGCAGTTGCCATGGCAAGTTGTATCGGAGTGGCTGTAAAAGCACCTTGCCCAATACTGACTGAAATAGTTTCACCCTTCATCCATTTCGCTTTACGCGTACGCATTTTCCATTCAGGATTTGGATAAAGACCTTCACTTTCACTTGGTAAATCGACACCTGTTTTTTGGCCAAACCCGAATTGACGCATCCATTGGTTCATTTGATCAATACCCATTTGATGGGCAAGAATATAGAAATAGGTATCACATGACATAATAATGGCTTTATGCATGTTCACGATGCCATGACCAGATTTTTTCCAGTCACGGAATTTATGTGAATCACCTGGTAGGTGGAAATAACCGGGGTCAGAAATTGCCGTTGACCAGTCCACTATGCCGTAATGTAAACCACCCATAGCTTCCATTGGCTTAATGGTAGAACCGGGCGGATATACACCCTGTACAGCGCGGTTATAAAGTGGTTGATCTAAATTATCACGCAGTGAACTATAGTCAGTATGGCTAATTCCTGTCACAAACAAATTAGGGTTGAAGCTTGGACTAGATACTAATGCTAGAATTTCGCCAGTACGAGGGTCGATGGCGACAATAGCCCCACGACGACCTGCAAGCTGTTGAGATGCGACAACTTGTAAACCGTAATCTAAAGATAAATAGAGGTCATTACCGCGGGTAGGGTCTTTACGGCCTAAATGGCGTAATACATTGCTATGGGCATCTGCCTCAACAGATTCATAACCCGGTGTACCGTGCAGTAAATCTTCATAGCTTCTTTCAACACCAATCTTTCCAATCAGGTTGGTTCCAGCATATAAGTCTTTATCAATACTTTTTAATTCTTTATCGTTGATACGCCCGACATAACCAATCACATGAGCAAATAATTCACCATGTGGATAATAACGGGTCATTTGTGTCTCAATTCTTACACCCGGAAATTTATATTTAGCTTCACTAAATTTGGCAATATTTGCTTCAGTCAAATTAAGTTTAATTGCCACACGTTCAGTTTTACGGGCAGTTTTTATACGACTTTTAAAACGGTCAATATCTTCTTGTGTTAAATCCAAAATAGGTTGTAGTTGTTCAACCACACTATCAACATCTTCTACGTCTGTTTTACTTAAAGTCGCTGTAAAAACAGGGTAGTTATCTGCTAGTAAGACACCATTTCTGTCATAGATATAACCACGAGCAGGTGGAAGTGGCTGCAAGCGAATTCGGTTTTTGTCGGATGCAGTTGAGAATTCATCGTAGTGGAAAATTTGCAGATAAGCGTATCGACTAATTAAGACTAATAAGCAGATGGTCACAATCCCTACGGCAAAAAAGATACGACCTCGATAAATGCGCTTTTCTTGCTGGATATCTTTTAAAGGAAAGTGCTGCTTCATAAGGATCGACTTAATGAGATAGGGTAAGAAAAATAGCTGCTTATTCTAACGCAAGAGCGTTTAAAATATTGCATAATTTTCAAAGTTTCATTGCATTTTAATAAGATACTTTTTGACTTTGCAGACAACAAAATTCTAGATACTTGTATATAAGAAGCAAAATAATTCTGTTAAAGTCTCTCATTCAATAGAATAGGGTTGTTCTCACCATACGATTAGGGAAAATGGAGAAAATAATGAGAAAAATTTATCCCTTACTTGCAGTTTTGACGATAAGTAATTGGGCCCATGCTCAAGATTACTCGTTTCTTCCAGAAGCAAAATTAGCAGATCATAAAGCATCTACTTGGAATGTGGGTGCCGGAGTTACTCAAAAATTATTACATCTTAATGGTGAATGGGTAAACCCGTATGGGATTGCTTATGCAAAAGCCGGTGCATTTTTGAATGGTGACAAAACTGCCGGTGGACAAGTTGGTTTTAGATATCCTTATTATCTTACTGGCACAGACAAAAATGGTTACTATATCGGTTTCTATGCTGGGCATCTTGATAGTAAAGAAGTCGATGGTGATTTTAAATCCCGTTTAGGTGCGGGTGTTGATTTGGCCTATGTGTGGTTAAATTCGGAAAGAATTAGCACTTTTAGTGTAGGTATCGGTGCGGCTGAAAAATTAACTGACCAGAACGGAAATGTTGCTGCAGATACTAAACCACAAATTCAATTTTCTTATTCTCTAAGTTTTGGTTTATAAAACAAAGCAGTTTATCGTTAACTCGCCATAAGCAGAGCACAAATAAATACGAGAGTCTTACATGTTAGAGTACGTCAGTGGATTGTGGCAGATCTTTTTACACAGACCTGATTTTTGGGCCGTTTTGAGTATTATTCCCGTAACGGCTTTTGTCACATGGGCACATGTGTGGATGGCTTTAAAAATGGTATTTTACCCAATTAAGTTTTGGGGATTCCATTTAGGACCATTGCCAGTAGGTTGGCAAGGTATCGTGCCACGTAAAGCAGGACGTATCTCAGGTATTATTACCGATAACACTTTATCTAAATTAGGTTCATTGCGTGAATTTTTAGAAGCAATGGATCCTGAAGATATGGCACGCATTATTGGTGAACAAGTTGGTTTTGAACTTGAACATCTCATTGATGAAGTCATGATCGACCGTAATGCTGTACTTTGGGAAAACTTGCCCTATTCTATTAAACGCCGTATTTATGCTCAAGCACATAAGCAATTGCCGGGTGTGTTAAAAGAATTAGTGACTGAGCTGACCATGAATGTTGAGTCACTGGTTAACATGCGTGAAATGGTGGTGAGCCAGATGGAAGGTGATCGCCGTTTAATGGTACGTATGTTCTTAAAGGTTGGTCAAAAAGAAATTAACTTTATTTGGCATATTAGTGCACTCATTGGAATGTTTTTTGGTATTTTCCAAATGGTGGTTTGGTTTGTCGTACCATGGCACTGGACAGTACCGTTTTGGGCTGCAATTTGGGGCTTTTTAACCAACTGGATCGCAATCTGGATGGTATTTAACCCAATTGAACCGCATTATATTCGTTACCCACAGATTTTTAGATTAACAAAAGATCGTAAGTTTCCATGGATTGTACCAGTTCTTCGAATTGGGACCTATAATGTCCAAGGTGCTTTTATGAAGCGTCAAGAGGAAGTCTCAGATGTGTTTTCTAGTGTGGTTACAGAAGATCTAATTACGTTAAAATCAATTATGACCGAAATGATGTATGGGCCGCGTAAAGATAAAACCCGTCGTATTGTCAAGCGTCATATTAACGAAATCATGGAAACACCATTAGTTCGCACCTCTTTACAGCTTTCTTTAGGGCCAAGAGAGTACGCAAGATTAAAGACGGACTTGATTGATCGTTCAATTGAAATTACGATGGGACCCGTATGTGACCCAGCATTGAACGCAAGCCGGGCACAGAAGATTTTTCAAATGTTTAAAGAGCGTATTCGCGAACTGACACCAAAAGAATTTCAGAATTTATTGCGTCCTGCATTTCAGGAGGATGAATGGATTCTTATTGTACTAGGTGGGGTAACCGGATTTATTGCTGGTACAATACATTTGTTTGTGGCTTTCTTATAATTCGATGTCAGGCAGGATCTATTGAAGATTAACGAGACTTTTTCTGCCGGACTTCATATTCATTGTTTTAAATGAGGATGTTTTTTATGCGCATTATTTTACTCGGACCACCTGGAGCAGGCAAAGGGACTCAGGCTCAGTTGATCTGTAAGCGCTACAATGTCCCACAAATTTCAACCGGTGATATGCTCCGTGCTGCGATTCGTGAAGGTACTGAATTAGGTCTAAAAGCTAAAAGTGTAATGGAATCTGGTGGTTTGGTTTCAGATGAACTTATTATCGGTTTAGTAAAAGAACGTATTGCTCAACCTGACTGTGCAAATGGCTGCATTTTCGATGGTTTCCCACGTACTATTCCACAAGCTGAAGCTCTGGAAAAAGAAGGGATTAGCATCGATCACGTGATTGAAATTGATGTTCCTGATGAAGAAATCGTAAAACGTCTTTCTGGTCGTCGTCAGCATCCAGCTTCTGGTCGTGTTTATCACACTGTATACAATCCACCTAAAGTGGAAGGTAAAGATGATGAAACTGGTGAAGACCTTGTTCAACGTCCAGATGACCAAGAAGAAACAATCCGTAAGCGTTTAGCGTCTTATCACACTGAAACAGAGCAATTGGTTGGTTTCTATCAAGGCCGTGCTGCTTCTGGTGAAAATGCGCCAACTTATGACAAGCTTGATGGTTTGCGTACAATTGAAGATGTACAAAAAGATTTGTTCAACATCTTAGACAAATAATTTAATATTGTTTGTGATAATGAGCCCTCTTTGTGAGGGCTCTTTTCTTTCCTTAAGTGCAGGAGAACAATATGAAAGTCATATTGATTTTGGTGGTATTGCTGAGTCTAGCACTATTAATATTTTTGGCTTTTCAAAGCTACAAAATGCTAAGACAGGTACAAAAACAAGCGAAAGAAGAGCTTAATGAGAAAAAGCGTCTAAAGTAAGTTTGATTGGGTATGTCCCTATACCCAACCATATTTTTAAGCTTCAATATTTTTAATGGCAATTTGCTTTTGTGCGCCAAATTCAAAGCGATCAGGCCAGTTACAGACATCTGCAACTACACATTCCGCACATTTAGGTTTACGGGCAATACAACAGTAACGGCCATGTAATATCAGCCAGTGGTGTGCATCTATAATAAATTCTTTAGGAATGACCTTTACTAAACGGTGCTCAACCTCAAGAACATTTTTACCTATTGCTAAACCAGTTCGATTCCCCACACGGAAAATATGGGTATCGACAGCCATAGTCGGTTGTCCGAATGCTGTATTTAAAACCACGTTGGCTGTTTTACGCCCCACACCCGGTAAAGCTTCTAAGTCTTTTCTGTTGCTTGGCACTTCGCCGTTAAACTGCTCCATTAAAATCTTACAGGTCTTAATGACATTTTCGGCTTTTGCGTTATAGAGGCCAATTGTCTTGATATATTCTTTTAACCCATCTACGCCTAAGTTATAGATTTTTTCGGCGGTATTCGCCACAGGGTAGAGCTTATCTGTTGCTTTATTAACACTTACGTCGGTCGCTTGAGCTGACAACATAACTGCAATAAGTAGCTCAAATGGAGAGGAATATTTTAATTCTGTTTGAGGTGAAGGTCGTTGTTCGCGAAGACGTTCAAAGAAAATTTGAATCTGCTTTTTCGTCATATTCTTGACGGCCATTCAGACCTCCTGTAATTGCATGAGTTGCTGTTGTAGTTCTTCAAGATGAAGACGCTTTTTAGCATCTTCACGAACACTGAGCTGTTTTTCCAGTTTCTTAATTTGTGTACGAATTTTCGCTAACTCAATTGTAGTTTTCGCATCAGTCGATACAACTTCTTTGGGTTTCTCGATGAGTTCAATTGATGGTACTTCATCAAGTGCCTGAGAAAACTGAGCAAATAATTGGGTATCAATTTCAGCACGTACTACCGGCCCTTTACGGTGAGTACGACGCTTTTCTTCTCGTTGAATGTGTGCGTAATAACGTTGTCTTAAGTCATTTTGTTCAGCAAGACGCTGTTGTTCATTTGGTAATGCTTGGGTGTCTTCGACCAGATCAATACAATCGACTGGACAAGGTGGAATGCATAACTCACAACCCGTACATAAATCCGTCAAAATGGTATGCATGAGCTTACCACTTCCAATAATAGCATCTACAGGGCAAGCACTAATACACTTGGTGCAACCAATACATTCATCCTCACGAATAATTGCTTTCATTCGCTGTGGGCGGCCATCGGCTTGTATAGGCCATACGCTAGTTTCAGCGGTTAACACAGGGCGATTTAATAGATTTGCGAGTGCATCGGCTACAGGTTGGCCACCTGGAACACATTTATTTGCTTCTTCACCTTCAGCAATCGACTTTGCGTAGGGTAGACATCCATCACGATGTCCACATAAACCACACTGAGTCTGTGGCAATAACGCATCAATCTCGCGTATGAGAGAAATAGATGAATTCATAGTGGGCAAATAGCTTGGTTAAAACGATGCGATAATGAAGAAAAACCTAAGTAAGGTCAATGGATTTTAACGAATTTATTGGCTTTTTGATTGACCTAAAATGTAGCCAATATTGCACAATAATAGATCAATAAAAATGAAAAGATAAATTAATATTTCTTATTTTTAAGTAGTTTTTCTAAAAATAACTTTTTGATAATTAAGGTAAATAAAATAATTTAAAATAAGTATTGTTAAAATTGATGGAAAGGGATTTAATATTTTGCTGCTAAATGATGCATTTAAAAATGTATTGCACCAATTTAATTCATTACTATGCTGAGGACCGTGCATTGAAATACAACAATCTGAATGAATTCCTGAATTACGTGCAAGCGCGTGATCCGCATCAACCTGAGTTCTTGCAAGCTGTCGAAGAAGTGATGACAAGTTTGTGGCCATTTATTGAAAAAAATCCAGAATATGCAGAGCAGGGATTGCTAGAACGTTTGGTTGAGCCAGAACGTGTGATTCAATTTCGCGTTTCGTGGATGGATGATCAAGGCCAGACTCAAGTTAACCGTGCTTTCCGCGTTCAATACAATTCAGCAATTGGTCCATTCAAAGGTGGTATGCGTTTCCATCCATCGGTCAACCTATCTATTTTAAAATTTTTAGGTTTTGAGCAGACTTTTAAAAATTCACTTACTACCTTACCAATGGGCGGTGGTAAAGGTGGTTCAGATTTCGATCCTAAAGGCAAATCTGACGCTGAAATTATGCGATTCTGTCAGGCACTCATGATCGAGCTTTATCGTCATTTAGGATCAAATACGGATATCCCTGCGGGTGACATTGGCGTGGGTGCGCGTGAAGTCGGTTATATGGCGGGCATGATGAAAAAGCTGAGTAACGACACCGCTTGTGTTTTTACTGGTAAGGGTATTTCATTTGGTGGTAGCTTAATGCGTCCAGAAGCTACAGGCTATGGTACGGTTTATTTTGCAGAAGAAATGCTAAAAGCACGTGGACAATCTTTTGCCGGTAAAACTGTTTCTGTTTCAGGTTCTGGTAACGTTGCTCAATATGCAGCAGAGAAAGCCATGTTCTTAGGGGCAAAAGTGGTTACCTTGTCGGACTCAAACGGCACAGTTTATGTAAAAAATGGTTTTACAGATGAGTTACTTGCCGAAGTCATGGAACTGAAAAATATTAAACGTGGACGTATTTCCGAGTTTGCTTCTAAGCATGGTTTTGAATATTTTGAAGGAAAAACACCTTGGCATATTCCTGTTGATATTGCTTTACCATGTGCTACACAAAATGAATTAACAGGTGAAGATGCTAAAACGCTTATTGCAAATGGTGTAGTTTGTGTAGCTGAAGGGGCTAATATGCCATCTACACTTGAAGCAGTTGAACACTTTATCGAAGCTAAAATTTTGTATGCACCAGGAAAAGCTTCAAATGCGGGTGGTGTAGCAACATCTGGTTTAGAAATGTCTCAGAATGCAATTCGTTTAAGCTGGACACATGCTGAAGTCGATGAGCGTCTACATGCAATTATGAAAAATATTCATGCTAACTGTGTAAGATATGGTACCAAAGAAGACGGTACTGTGAATTATGTAGACGGTGCCAATATTGCTGGCTTTGTAAAAGTTGCTGATGCGATGCTTGCACAAGGCATCTATTAAAATATAGAAATAAAAAAATCCGATGCAAAAGCATCGGATTTTTTTAGTTTAAAAACTTATTTTTTAGGTTTCTTAACTAACTCTTGCTCTACAACCATATCTAATACATCTGCTTGACTAGATTGATCTGCTGCTGGATTTTTTACATCAAAACGTTTTACACGCAAAATTACGCGTTGATCTGGTTTATGTTCAAAACCTTCGATTTGACCATAATATAATGACCAGTTTTTGTCAGCGTAAGTTTTAACGCCTTTGTCATCATATTTGACTTCACGAACTTGCATACAAGTTTGTGGTGCAACACCCGTACAAGATTTAGTTTGTGGAGCTACTTCAAGGAAAACTGTTTTTCCTTCAGATTGATATTTTGCTTCAGGTGTCATTTTACCAGTAAAGGTATATTTTTGGCCTTGAGCATCAGATACTGTCAATGTTGGTTGATCAGCATTTGTTGTATTGAGTTCAAACGGAATTGCACGTTTTTGGAATAGGCTGCTAGAAAATTGTTCCTGTTTCATTAAAGCAGGTTCACACGCCATCATCGTCGACATTACGTCAGCTGTTACGATGGTGTTGTTTTCAACTTTCCAAGTTGTTCCTTGGCGGTTACAACCCGTTGCGATAGATAAACGGTCATTTGTAAAGTTAAGAACGATTGGTTTTTTAGTATTTTCAGGCTGATATGACCAAGAGTAGTCTGTTAAAGCTTGAGTATTTACTGCTTTTTGACCTTGGAAAATGTGCTTTTGTCCAGTTTTATCTGTCACGCTTAAAATCACCTGACCATTATTGTTGCTAATTTCGATTGGTAATTTCGCTTCATTAAAGAGGCTAGTAGAAAGTTGCTCTTGTTTCATTAAATCATCTTGGCAAGCCATCATCGTTGAAACAAGATTCGAAGTAACAAGTTGGTTACCTTCAACTTTCCAAGTACCGCCTTGGCCATTACAACCTGTATTGATTGCTAATTTACCATCTGCACTAAAGTTAAGAATAAGTGGCTTAGAAGCTTTTACATTTTGATAAGTCCATGCATATTCACCTAAAGTGCTTGCAAGGTTTTGTTGTTGCTCAGATACAATTGGAGCAGGAGTATTAGTAACTGTTTGACACGCCATCAAAGAAAAAGGTAACAACGCAAGAATTAAATATTTAATTTTCATTTAAAAACTTCAAGTAAAAAAACAACAGTAATAAGCTTAAAACATTCTTAAAAAAAGAAAATGTAAACATTTGATTGTTTCGGTTTTTAAAATGTATAAGTTTGTAAATTATTCGAATTTTCAACAAAAATAATGGTATACCCCGAAAACGGGGTATTTGCTAATAATTAATCAAAACGATAAATGTCCATTCCTAATGAACCCATTGTGAAGCTACTATGAACAATCGTAAAACGATTGCCTGTACCCATAGCAAAGAACAAAGGTGCAAAATGTTCAAGGCTAGGGTGATTGCGTTTTACATACGGCAGTGATTGCCACTCCAATACGCCATCATAATCTTGATGTGAAAGTTTATTAACTACTGTATTTCTAAACGTCGATGCCCATTCAGGAACTTTAGAGTGGTCTCCTTGCCAAGATAACTCTGCAAGATTATGAGTAATACTTCCCGAACCAATGAGTAAAATTTGTTTATCACGTAAAGGGGCTAGTGTTTGTCCTATACGATAAATTTCTTGCGAACTTAAATTTGATGGCAAAGAAATTTCAACCACGGGAATGTCTGCATCAGGATACATATGTAATAGAGGCATCCATACGCCATGATCACGAGGACGTGTACTATTGGCATGTGCAACAAAGTGTGCATCTGCCAATAATTTTAAGATTTCTTCTGCAAGTTCTGGTTGGCCAGGTGCACTATAGCGAATTTCATATAACTCTTTAGGAAATCCGCGGAAGTCATGCCACGTTTCAGGACGAGTTGAAATGCTCACTTCAAGTGCTTTACTTTCCCAGTGAGCAGACATCACGATAATTGCTTTTGGTATAGGCAAATTTATACCTAAACGGTGTAGAGCAGGTCCCACCTGTTCCGGATCAAGTGCAAGCATGGGCGAGCCATGGGAAATAAACAATCCGGGAAGCGTTTGTAGTTCCATTTCATTACACCTGATTTGAAAAGCAGAATAATAGTTATTATGCCAAAATCAGGACATGTTAAAAGTATCCAGATTTCAACGGATTGTTCTTAAAATGAAACGTTTGTTCCTTTTATGCACGATGATAAGGGTGATTATGATTAATACTCATCGCCCGATATAGTTGCTCGATTAATAAAACACGTACCAAAGGGTGAGGCATCGTAAGTTTTGAAAGTGACCAATGCCATGCGGCAGCTTTACGTACTTGATCTGATAAACCATCTGGGCCGCCAATTGCGAGAGCTACATCATTACCTTCAAGCATCCACTGTTTCATTGTCTCAGCTAATTTTTCTGTACTGAGTTCACGACCACCAACTTCTAGTGCAATTAAAGTTTCATTTGGTTTTAAAGCATTTAAAATACTTTCACCTTCAACTTGGCAATATTTTAAAATATCTGCTTCTGAATCATTCTTACCACGTTTGGCCATAGGCAGTTCAATGACTTGGGTTTGAACAAAAGGTTGGATGCGTTTGAAATAATCTTCAAAACCAGTAAGAACCCAAGCAGGCATTTTTTGACCAATGGTCAGAATACGAATTTTCATATTATCTATTCATTCAAAAACAGCTGGCGCATTATACCTGAGGAATGAAAACATCTGATGATCTTAAAAGACAGGCATAAAAAACGCAGTCCAAAAAACTGTGTTGGACTGCGATCAAATGATCATCTGTCTGGAGTTCAGATGATCATAGAGAATAAAAACAAGGTTATCTATAAAAGAAGAGATAACGAAGAATACTTAAAGTAATTAAATACTCTTAATACCTATTATGAGGATGGTTGGATATTTTTCAATCAAATTGTGTAACAAAAAAAAGAGAGCCGAAGCTCTCTCTTTTTTATTTTTAATTAGTGACGTGCTGCTTTTGAACCTTCCACCGGTTTCACAATCGGTGTTTTAGGCAAAGGTTTTGGCATCGAAACTAATGCTAAAGGTAAGATGTCATCAATACTTTTCACAGCTTTGATTTCCAAACCTTCTTTAACATTCGCAGGAATTTCTGCCAAGTCACGAACGTTATCTTGAGGAATAAAGACAAGCTTGATTCCACCGCGGTGTGCTGCAAGAAGTTTTTCTTTTAAGCCACCAATACGCATTGCACGACCACCTAAGCTTGTTTCACCAGTCATTGCAATATCAGGACGAATTGCAATACCTGTAAATGCTGATACAAGCGCAGTTGTTAATGCTAAACCAGCAGATGGACCATCTTTTGGTGTTGCACCTTCAGGTAAGTGAACATGTACATCAGTTTCTTCAAAACGAGAAGCTTCAATACCTAATTCATCAGCGCGTGTACGTACTAAAGTCATTGCTGTGGTAATAGATTCTTTCATAACGTCGCCGAGTGAACCGGTCGTAATGAATTTACCTTTACCTTTGACAGCTGCAACTTCAATAGTAAGTAACTCACCACCTACAGATGTCCAAGCTAGACCATTGACGCGTCCTACTTGAGCTTCATCTTCTGCAATACCAAAGTCAAACTTGTGTGGACCTAAGTATTCTGGAAGATTGGCAGAAGTCACATCAAGCTGTAAGTTTTTAGACTTTTTACTTACGGCTTCTTTTACTACCTTACGTGCAATTTTAGACACTTCACGTTCTAAATTACGTACACCAGCTTCACGTGTGTAGCGTTGAACAATGTCACGAATCGCTTCTTCATGGATTGTTAACTCTTTTGCACGTAGTCCATTGTTCTTAATTGCTTTTGGAACAAGGTAACGCTCAGCAATGTTAACTTTTTCATCTTCGGTATAACCCGGTAGACGAATCACTTCCATACGGTCTAGCAATGCTTCTGGAATATTCATACTGTTTGCAGTACAGATAAACATCACTTCAGATAGGTCAAGATCAAGATCTAAATAGTGATCGTTGAACTTATTGTTTTGTGATGGATCTAATACTTCAAGCAATGCAGAAGCAGGATCGCCACGGTAGTCTTGCGCCATCTTGTCAATTTCGTCGAGTAAGAACAATGGGTTCTTCACGCCAACTTTTGTTAAAGATTGCACGATTTTACCTGGCATCGCACCAATATAAGTACGACGGTGACCACGAATTTCAGCTTCGTCACGTACACCACCGAGTGCCATACGAACAAACTCACGACCTGTTGCTTTCGCTACAGACTCACCAAGTGAAGTTTTACCTACACCCGGAGGGCCTACTAAACATAGAATCGGACCTTTGAGCTTTTTAACACGTGACTGAACAGCTAAGTATTCAACAATACGATCTTTAACGTCATCTAAGCCGTAGTGATCGGTATCGAGAATTTCCTGTGCTTTCGCAAGGTTAATACTTACTTTGCTCGCTTTATTCCACGGCGTATCTAAAATTACTTCTAGATAGTTACGTACAACAGCAGCTTCACTAGAGGCAGGTTGCATTGCTTTAAGCTTACGGAACTCAGCTTCAGCTTTTTTACGTACGTGTTCAGGTAAATCAGCTTCAGCAAGACGTTTCTCTATTTCAGCAACGTCATCTTCAGCACCGCCATTCATGTCGGAAAGTTCACGTTGAATGACTTTCATTTTTTCATTTAGAAAGTATTCACGTTGGTTTTTTTCCATTTGGCGTTTTACGCTGTCATGCAAAGTTTGTTCAATTTGCTGTTCTGCAGATTGATTTACCAAGTAGTTCATCAGCTCTTGCAAATGTGCTTCAAACTCATCGTACTCTAAAAACTTCTGTTTAATTTCAATATTTAGAGGCACACGTGTTGCTACGAAGAACATGAGTTGTAGCAAGTCTTCAATTTTATTAGCCGCAGCAACGAGTTCACGCGCATTACGTAATTTTGCTTCAGCATATTGAGCAAATAAAGTACGTAACTCTTGCAAACGAGTTTCTTGAGTAGCTTTATCTACGTTAATTGTCATTGGACTTAAGCTGTGCTCAGCAGTCAAATGACTATCTTCATCGATAATTTTTTCAAGTTTAGAGCGATGTAAACCTTCAATAAGTACTTTAATACAGTTTTCATCATTCTCATGATTTACGACTTGAACAATCTTAGCGACAGTTCCGTACTGATAAAGGTTATCGTGATCAATTTCTTCTGTAAGCGAATCTTTTTGCGCAACTACAAATACTAAATTGTCACTGTTACGAGCCACATCAACTGCATTGATCGATTTTTCACGACCCACGAATAACGCAATTTGCATGTGTGGATAAACCACGACATCGCGCAACGCTAAAAGTGGTAATACACTTGGAACCTGAGGCTCTAAGTCAGTTTTTTCATTCATAATAAGTTCAGACATGGGCACTCCTAATGAGTGACAACGAGGTTGCCATGTTTTTTATAGTGATGTGTATTTTAAAAATTACAAGGGCCTTACTAGAGAAAATGTGGAAAAAATGACTAATTTAGTCAACTTTTTTTGAAAAAATAAGAAAATCATTGGTTTAATAGAGTTGAACAATAAAACTATTTTGATATCAATAAAGCATCTAAATTTAATAATCTTATCTATATTTTTTATTAAAGTCATGTGCTTAGGGTTATTATTTAATAGTTTTTATTGAATGAAAAAAACGCTATAGAAGAAAGTAGCTAATGCTAAGATAAAAGTTTATAGATGTGTTTGGGTAATTTATAACAATCACTAAAATAGCGTATTTAAAATTTATTATTTTGTTTAATCTTAATTAATAATTTTTAGAGTATATAGTCTAATGTGGTGAGATAAAATAAACCATCTCTAGTGCATATATTGTTGGTTTTTTTATTTTTTATTAATAAATAAAATTGAATATTTTAATTAAAAGATCATTTGTATATTAATTGGAAAATAAATTATTTATATAAACTAATTTATCGTCATTAATTTTTATTTTTTTAGAGTATATACTCTATTGTTACTCAAAGTTACTTAATGTGAACATTTAGATACATTTTAAACTTAATTTATCTTTTTTTGATAATAATCAAATGCTTAATATTTGTATTAATTCTATTATTTTGTGATATATATCTCGTTTTTACTCTATTTCCCCAACTCTACATTTACCTTAAAAATTTATTCCATTAGGATGCCGCCTCTTTTTTCCGCTCACAAAAAACTAAGAATGTTTTTTAACAACATTTTTAGTAGTCCTTGTTTTTGATATTTGTCTGAGAAGTTTTATGAATAAAGTATATAAAGTAGTTTGGAATGCTTCGATCGGAGCATGGGTTGCAACATCTGAACTTGCGAAAGGTAAAACAAAGACTAAATCAAAAACTTTAAATGTATCGGCTGCTATTTTGGTGGGAGCAATTAGTTTTTCTGCTACTGCTTTTGCAGCGACAAATACAGAGGGAGGACTTGGGGCCGGAACTTCTATTTCCGGTACTACTTCTTGTCGTGAGGGTGGTGCTAATACTGCAAATACAAAAGATATTGCTATTGGTTGTGGAGCTCAAACTCAAGATAGAACAAGCTCAAATATTGCAAACCGTAATAACCCATATAACAACACAACAGGTCCTTATGCAGGAGCACTTAAACAAGGAGGATCTGTGAGTGTTGGTACGGGAGCCGTAGTTGAGAAAGGCTTGGGAACCGCAATTGGTTCTTATGCAACGACTCAAGGTATTTCAGGGGTTGCCATTGGCACTGGAGCATTATCTTCTGGAAACACTGCTCTTGCAGTTGGGCGTCAGTCAGCTGCAACTGCTGATTTTTCACAAGCAATTGGTAACGTAGCAGCAGCGACAGGTAAGGGGTCATTAGCGATTGGCCACTCTGCAACAGCAGAAGGTTATCGCTCAATTGCTATTGGTTCACCTGATATTGAAAATGCAGACGCTGTGGCGGGGCAAGCTGGCGCAGCTTATCAACCTAAAATGGCAACGAAAGCCACAGGTAAAGATTCAATTGCATTTGGTGGCGGTGCTGTTGCTACAGAAGAAAATGCTTTAGCGCTTGGTGCTTTTTCAGAGTCAAAAGGTAAAAAGTCAGTAGCAATTGGTACTGGGGCAAAAGCTCAAAAAGATAATGCCGTTGTAATTGGTGACCAAGCTGAAGCAGCTTATGAAGGTGGGGTTGCCATCGGCAAAGGGGCTCGTTCAGAAGCAGAAAATAGTATTGCTCTGGGTAAAGATTCAAAGGCAACTCAAGCAACTGGCGCAAGTTTTTTAACTAAAAAACCTGCACCAACTGGTGTATTGTCTGTTGGTGATGTTGGTAATGAACGCCGTATTCAGAATGTTGCGGATGGTGCAGCTGATTCAGATGCCGCTACAATTCGTCAGCTAAAAGCTGCTCGTACCCACTATGTCAGTATTAATGATTATGGTCAGCAAGGCGGCAACTTTGAAAATGATGGCGCTACTGGACTTAATTCTATTGCAGTGGGTGTTAATGCTTCTGCAAGGGGGCGTGATGCAGTAGCAGTAGGTGGGAATGCACAAGCTTCAGGTTCTGGTGCTATTTCAATGGGAAGTAGTAGCCAATCCGTAGGTCGTGGTGATGTAGCTATTGGCCGTAACGCATCGACCAAAGGTGCTGAAGGGGTCAATAGTAATCAATCGATTGCAATTGGTGATCAGACCAAAGCAATTGGAGATCAGTCTATTTCGATTGGTGCAGACGTGATTGCCCGTGGTAACTCATCTGTAGCAATTGGTGGTGATGATGTTGATAAAATCGCACGTGATGCTGAATTAAGTAAAACTTATACTGAAATTACGGGTGGTGTACTTAAAGCTGGTCAATATCCAACAACAGAAGCCAATCATGGTTCAACAGCTGTTGGTGTTCAGGCTGTAGGTACAGGTGCATTTTCTTCTGCTTTTGGTATGACTTCTAAAGCGACTGGCGATGCTTCCTCTGCATTTGGTGTCATGTCAAATGCCTCTGGTAAAGGTGCAGCTGCATTTGGTGCTGTTGCACAAGCTACTGGTGATGGTGCTTCGGCAATGGGGATTAACTCATTCGCTTCTGGTATAAATTCAACAGCAATTGGTTCAGGTAACAATCCTGGTGAAGGGGCGAAAGCAACTGGAAATAGCTCAGCTGCAATTGGTAGCGGTGCTCAAGCAACTGGTGACAATGCAGCAGCTATTGGTAAAAATGCTAAAGCTGCAGGTAAAAACTCAGCCGCAATTGGTGGTGGTGCAATTGCTGATCAAGAAAACGCTGTTGCTGTAGGCCAAAATGCTCAGTCTATGGTGAGTGGTGGTGTTGCGTTAGGTGCACGTAGCCGAGTAGAAGCTGAAAATAGTGTTGCGCTTGGTCAAGATGCTGTTGCAACCCAAGCTAAAGGAAATTCATTTCTTACAAATCGCGACGCATCTATGTCTAATGGTGTGATCTCTGTTGGTTCCGCAGGAAAAGAGCGCCGTGTTACCAATGTTGAAGATGGGTCAGCAGACTCAGATGCGGTTACAGTTCGTCAGCTTAAAAATGTGGATGGTCGTGTTAATCAAAATACCCAAAATATTACGAATTTAAATCAAAAGTTTAATGATACGAAAACTGATTTGGGTAACCAGATTGCTGATACCAACAAGAACCTGAATGATGCCAAGAAAGATTTGGGCAATCAGATCACGGACACCAACACCAAGTTAAATAATACAAAAGATCAGCTCACGACTCAGATTAGAGACACCAAGTCTGAGCTGAACACCAAGATTGAAAGCACCAAGAGCGAGCTTGAAAACAAGGGCTTGAACTTTGCTGGTAATAGCGGAGCAGACGTACACCGTAAATTAGGTGAGAAGCTAAACATTGTGGGTGGAGCGGCAGCTTCAACGCCAGCGGCTAAAACCAGTGGTGAGAATGTTATTACCCGTACGACCAAAGACGGTATTCAGATTGAATTGTTAAAAGACTCGAAGTTTGACAGCGTAACGACTGGCAACACGACCTTGAACAATAATGGTCTGACGATTAAAGAAGGTCCAAGCATCACTAAAGACGGTATCAATGCAGGTGGTAAGAAGATTACCAATGTAGCTGATGGTGTAAATGGTAAAGATGCAGTAAACGTTGACCAGTTAACTAAAGTTAAAACTGGTTTGGACAGCAAGATTACTGATACCAACACCAAGTTGGATGATACGAAAAAAGACTTGGGTAACCAGATTGCTGATACCAACAAAAACCTGAATGATGCCAAGAAAGATTTGGGCAACCAGATCACGGACACCAACACCAAGTTAAATAATACAAAAGATCAGCTCACGACTCAGATTACTAACACCAAGTCTGAACTGAACACCAAGATTGACAGCACCAAGAGCGAACTTGAAAACAAGGGCTTGAACTTTGCTGGTAATAGTGGAGCAGACGTACACCGTAAATTAGGTGAGAAGCTAAACATTGTGGGTGGAGCAGCAGCTTCAACGCCAGCGGCTAAAACCAGTGGTGAGAATGTTATTACCCGTACGACTAAAGATGGTATTCAGATTGAGTTATTAAAAGACTCGAAGTTTGACAGCGTAACGACTGGCAACACGACCTTGAACAATAATGGTCTGACGATTAAAGAAGGTCCAAGCATCACTAAAGACGGCATTAATGCTGGTAGTAAGAAAATTACCAATGTAGCTGATGGTGTAAATGGTAAAGATGCAGTAAACGTTGACCAGTTAACTAAAGTTAAAACTGGTTTGGACAGCAAGATTACTGATACCAACACCAAGTTGAATGATACGAAAAAAGACTTGGGTAACCAGATTGCTGATACCAACAAGAACTTGAATGATGCCAAGAAAGATTTGGGCAACCAGATCACGGACACCAACACCAAGTTAAATAATACAAAAGATCAGCTCACGACTCAGATTACTAACACCAAGTCTGAACTGAACACCAAGATTGACAGCACCAAGAGCGAGCTTGAAAACAAGGGCTTGAACTTTGCTGGTAATAGTGGAGCAGACGTACACCGTAAATTAGGTGAGAAGCTAAACATTGTGGGTGGAGCAGCAGCTTCAACGCCAGCAGCTAAAACCAGTGGTGAGAATGTTATTACCCGTACGACCAAAGACGGTATTCAGATTGAGTTATTAAAAGACTCGAAGTTTGACAGCGTAACAACTGGCAACACGACCTTGAATAATAATGGTCTGACGATTAAAGAAGGTCCAAGCATCACTAAAGATGGCATTAATGCAGGTGGTAAGAAAATTACCAATGTAGCTGATGGTGTAAATGCCAAAGATGCCGTGAACAAAGGTCAGTTAGACAATCTTGCTGCCAAGCAAAATGCAACTGATGATGCAGCAGTGAAATATGACGATGTCAAAACTAAAGACAAGGTTACCTTAAAAGGTAAGGACGGTACGGTTTTAGATAATGTTAAAGCTGGCAATATTTCAGCGACATCAAAAGAAGCAGTAAATGGCAGTCAGATTCACAAGATTTCTAACAGTATTAAAAATAGTATTGGCGGAAATACGGTTGTTAATCCGGATGGCAGCTTGACTACCAATAATATTGGTGGAACAGGTAAAAACAACATCAATGATGCAATTAAATCTGTAGATGACAAAGTAACCAATGGTGTAAATGACCTTACTGATAAAGGCTTGAACTTTGCTGGTAATAGTGGAGCAGACGTACACCGTAAACTAGGTGAGAAGCTAAACATTGTAGGTGGAGCGGCAGCTTCAACGCCAGCAGCTAAAACCAGTGGTGAGAATGTTATTACCCGTACGACCAAAGATGGTATTCAGATTGAATTGTTAAAAGACTCGAAGTTTGACAGCGTAACGACTGGCAACACGACCTTGAACAATAATGGTCTGACGATTAAAGAAGGTCCAAGCATCACTAAAGACGGCATTAATGCAGGTGGTAAGAAGATTACCAATGTAGCTGATGGTGTAAATGGTAAAGATGCAGTAAACGTTGACCAGTTAACTAAAGTTAAAACTGGTTTGGACAGCAAGATTACTGATACCAACACCAAGTTGAATGATACGAAAAAAGACTTGGGTAACCAGATTGCTGATACCAACAAGAACTTGAATGATGCCAAGAAAGATTTGGGCAACCAGATCACGGACACCAACACCAAGTTAAATAATACAAAAGATCAGCTCACGACTCAGATTAAAGACACCAAGTCTGAGCTGAACACCAAGATTGACAGCACCAAGAGCGAGCTTGAAAACAAGGGCTTGAACTTTGCTGGTAATAGTGGAGCAGACGTACACCGTAAATTAGGTGAGAAGCTAAACATTGTGGGTGGAGCAGCAGCTTCAACGCCAGCGGCTAAAACCAGTGGTGAGAATGTTATTACCCGTACGACCAAAGACGGTATTCAGATTGAGTTATTAAAAGACTCGAAGTTTGACAGCGTAACGACTGGCAACACGACCTTGAACAATAATGGTCTGACGATTAAAGAAGGTCCAAGCATTACTAAAGACGGCATTAATGCAGGTGGTAAGAAAATTACCAATGTAGCTGATGGTGTAAATGCCAAAGATGCCGTGAACAAAGGTCAGTTGGACAATCTTGCTGCCAAGCAAAATGCAACTGATGATGCAGCAGTGAAATATGACGATGTCAAAACTAAAGACAAGGTTACCTTAAAAGGTAAGGACGGTACGGTTTTAGATAATGTTAAAGCTGGCAATATTTCAGCGACATCAAAAGAAGCAGTAAATGGCAGTCAGATTCACAAGATTTCTAACAGTATTAAAAATAGTATTGGCGGAAATACGGTTGTTAATCCGGATGGCAGCCTGACTACCAATAATATTGGTGGAACAGGTAAAAACAATATTAATGATGCAATTAGTGAAGTTAAAAATACTGCAACTAAAGCAAAAAGCACGGTATCTGAAGGCAATAACCTTGTCGTAAAAGAAACTATTAATAAAGATGGTAGTACAAACTATGAAGTCTCAACCAAGAAAGATCTAACTTTAGATAGCGTGACTACTGGTGATAGCGTACTCAATAATAATGGTTTAACCATAAAGAATGGTCCGAGTATCACCAAAGATGGCATTAATGCTGGTAGTAAGAAAATTACGAATGTAGCTGATGGTGTAATCGCGCAAAATTCTAAAGATGCTGTGAATGGCGGTCAGGTTCATAAGATTTCTAACAGCATCAAAAATAGTATGGGTGGGAATACGGTTGTTAATCCCGATGGCAGTATTACTACCCAGAATATTGGTGGAACGGGTAAAAACACGGTTCATGATGCAATTAAGTCTGTAGATGACAAAGTGACTAATGGCGTAAATGATCTGGCGAATAAAGGTCTTAACTTTGGTGCAAATGATCAAAAGGCAACCAATGGTAAGGCTGTGCATCGTAAGTTGGGCGACACCATAAATATTGTTGGTGGGGCTGATGCGAAAACTGCTGAAGATAAAACGAGCGGTGAAAATATTATTACCCGTACAACTGAAGATGGCGTGAAAATTGAAATGCTTAAAGATGTGAAATTCGACAGTGTAAATGTCGGTGGTCATGTCTTGAACCAACAAGGATTAATCATCAAAGGTGGTCCAAGCATTACAGTTAATGGCATTGATGCAGGTGGTAAGAAAATTACCAATGTTGCAGATGGTGTAAATGCTAAAGATGCAGTGAACAAAGGTCAGTTAGACAAACAGATTAACGATGTTAAAGATCAAATCGGCAAAGATGTTGGCAAACTATCTGATCAGGCTGTCCAATATGACAAAGATAAAAATGGCAATGTCGATAAAAACTCAGTGACTTTAGGTGGTGGTGATAAAGGTACCAGCCTGAAGAATGTTGCTGAAGGTAAAGTCGAAAAAGGCTCTAAAGATGCGGTTAATGGTGGTCAATTATGGAATGTTCAAAAACAAGTCGATAAAAATTCGACTGACATTAATAACATTCAGAACAATATTGACAACATCTCTAAAGGTAAATCTGGTCTGGTTCAACAGCAAACACAAAATGGTGAAATTACTGTTGGTAAAGACACCGGTGGTACTAGCGTTAACATGGCTGGAAAAGACGGTAACCGTGTTGTACAGGGTGTAAAAAATGGAGAAATTAAAAAGGATTCTAACCAAGCTGTAAATGGTGGGCAAATCCATAAAATCTCTGAAAGCATCAAGAATAGTATTGGTGGAAATACCACGATTGATCCTAAAGATGGCTCAATCACTACTAACAATATTGGTGGTACTGGTAAGAACAATATTAATGATGCCATTGGCACATTAAACCAGTCGAATCAAGACCTTGGTAATAAAATTAATAACTTGGGTGACCAGTTACAACAAGTGTTCTATGACACCAATAAACGTATTGATGATGTTGAGAAAAAAGCCAATGCCGGTATTGCTGCAGCTATGGCTTTAGAAAATGCACCATTCGTTGCAGGTAAATATACTTATGCAGTAGGTGCTGCATATCATGGCGGTGAAAATGCAGTTGGTGTGACATTACGTAAGACTTCTGACAATGGTCGTTGGTCAATTACTGGTGGTGTTGCAGCAGCTTCACAAGGTGAACCAAGTGTTCGTGTTGGTATCAGTGGTGTCATTAACTAAGAAACTGGTGGGGAGAGCAACGCCTCTCCCTAGTCAACATATAAAGAGAGTAAAGAGATGAACAAAACAATCCAAAGCTTAGTGGTGGCAACTCTTGCTGGTTTCTCAGTGGTAACTTCTGCAAATGAGCCAGCTCAACAACAGGAAATTAAATTCCCAGCTATCGAAAAAAGTTACCTTAAGCAAGTAAAGCGCTATGAATACCAAGATGTTGCGCGCTTAGATTCAGGATTAAATAAAGACCAAATTCGAGCTTTATTAGGAAATCCACAATTTAGCGAAGGGGTATTTGCGGTAAAAGTTTGGAACTATGTGTTGGATATCCGCGTCCCTAAAAGTAATCAATACCAACGCTGTCAGTTGCGTATTGATTTTGATAAACAATATTTAGCAGAACGTTTATCTTGGAAGGGTGAAGCATGTGAAGGTTTGATGGCTTGGGGTGAAAATAACCAAATGCCAGTACAGACTAAGTTAATAAGCGAACATACAGCAAGTGTATTATTTGCCTTTGATCGTTTTGATGCTAAAGCGATTGATCAAAGCACGAATAACCTTGAGAAAGTTGCTGAACAGATCAAAAAAAGCCCATCAATGAAGCCGATTATTGTTTCTGGCTTTGCTGACCCATTAGGTAAATTCAGTTACAACCATCAATTGTCATCACAGCGTGCAAATACGATTGCGAAGTTACTTGTTCAACAGGGGATAGATCCGAATCGTATTCAAATTCAGGCGAATAGCCAGACCGATTTATACCAACAGTGTTCAGGTAACAATAATGCAAAACTCATTCAGTGTTTAGCACCAAATAGACGTGTTAACATTACTTGGTAAACGGTCTGTCACGTAAAAGCAACCATCCTCAGGGTGGTTGCTTTTATGATTTTAGAAACACGAAAAATTAAGACTGATTTTAATTTTTACATAAATATTATCTAATATTATCTTTAAAATAATAAAAACGTTGTGGGGTAAGTAAGGCATCTAAGGGTTGGTCCCAACTTTGGCGTTTTAGAGTATGTTCAATAAATTGAAATTGATGAGCTATTCCTAAGCGATAAGGCCGATGTTTTGCAGTAGCCAAGGTACGATCATAATAACCACCTCCCATACCAATACGCGTACCATATTGATCGCAGGCTAAAAGTGGCATAAGTAATAAATCAAGAGAAGACACATGCTTTGCTCTACTTGCCATAGGTTCTTTCATGCCCAATGGATGATGTGAAAATCGTCGGTTTATATATTGATTTTTAGATATTTTTACCCAGACTAATTTTTGATTCATAGAACAAATCATCGGTAAATAAACTTGTTTATTCTTTTTAAAACATAGATCTATGAGAAGCTCTGTATGAACCTCACCAAAAGCATGTAAATATAGGCCAATTTTTTTTGAAGAATGAAAAATAGGAAGGGTATTGAGATGATGAAGAACACCAAGCTGAGCTTGTTTTTGTTCAAATGAAGTTAAAGAACGTCTTTTAGATCTTAAATTTTTTCTAATAAAGCTGAGTTCATTCATGGGGTAAATCTAAAGAAATTAGAGATCAGTCGTGCAAAATTATACCTATTTTTTGACAGCTTTATGGAAATAGAAGAGTAATTAGAAAAGCACCTTAAATTCATTGGATTAATAATCATAAAGTGATCTGACACATTTTATTTAAAGGTAAAAATTTCTATTTCTTTACGCATTACCAGTATTTATTTACATTTAATAAGGTTAAGTATATTTAAAAGATTGTTGCAGTATTACTAAGCCTATGAAGTTAAAAATTCTAACCCTTACTATCAGCACTTTAATGCTACTTGGTGGTTGCACAAAACAAGCAGAACCTGAAGCAGCGGAAGTTGATTATAAAGCCCAATTTGAAGAGTCAGATCGTAAAATCGGAGAGTTTTTAGATCAGTTAGATAACCCAAATACACCTCAAGACGTTAAAGTCAAAATTTTATGTCATGACTATCCTGAGGTTTATAAAACTCAATACATGCCCGCTTTAATAAAAATTTCGCCTAAACCTTATACTGAAGAAAAGTTGTTATCTGATCTGAAAAGTGCAACCGACTACTATAAGAATGCTTTCGGGATTAAATGTAATCAATAAATTTAATTATTTTGTCTCAAAAAATCCGATAAGTGTGAATTGATTGGCATTATTGACTTGTGATAAATTTTCTTTTGTCTTAAATAAGTAATAGTTTGGGGATCAAGATATGGAAATCTTAAAGTTCTTACAGAGTTTTAATACGGTTGGAACCTATTTAACCATTGCATCAACCATTTTAGTGGGTCTTGTTATTTATTTTTATATAATTAATCCCGCATAAAACTCTTTCAAAGAAATAGTGATCAAATCACTATTTCTTTTTTATTAATAAGATTCTTTAATTAATTTAAAGTTATAAAAATAAGGTAGGTGTATGAAGTTTAAACTATTTTTTCTTAGTTTTTTGGCTTGTGGTTGTTATGCGGATGAAACGGTAAGTGATCCGCAAATTTGCAATGTAGTAAGAAAGGTTGCTTATACTGTGATGGAGGCACGTCAACAAAAAGTTCCATCTGAAGACTTGCAGCAAATAGCGAATGGCCTAGAAGATCCAGAAGCAAAACAACTTTATCAAGATTTAATTAATTCTGCTTATTCTGCCAAAGTATTTAAAACTGGTTTCTTTAAAAGAAAAGCAATAGAAGATTTTCAGACAGCTTGGTATGAACAGTGCTTGAACAACAATGAAAAATAAATGCTCCGAAGATGCCGCTGCATGTGTCGTTACCCTGAACCCGATGAGTTCTCGGGTAACAAGGGTTTTATAGCAATATGAAACGATACTAGAGTATTTAAAAACATATGAAAAGTATTTTTAAGTATTTGTATTTTAATTAAAATACCTGAAAAAATACTAAAGTGCATCTCATGATACGATAATATACTTTATTTGCCTACTATCTGCCTATTTTATCTAATTTGCCTATTTTTATTGGTTTTTAGCCTATTGTTTGCCTACTAAATTTTTACAATAAAAAAGGCGGTTAAACCGCCATTTGTGATGTTGATTGGATGCGCTGCCGTTCTATATAAGCTAACACATCTGCTTTTTTATAAAAAATTTTTCGATAGTGAACTTTTGAAAAGGGGATGCCGCCACCTTCACAACGCTTTTTCTGCAACCATGAAGTCGAAACATCAAGGATAGCTGCAATAGATTCTGGTGAAAATTCTGCATCATCGTTAGCGGAATTGAACTTTTCAATTTCAGCATCTTTATCAACAACTTTCATTTATTTTTTCTCCACAATCGTTTTAGGCTTTGCCCACCAAAGAATAGGACCATCATCAGAATCAAAAGCTGCTATTAGAAAAACATCTTCAGTTGGAGCTTGAGGTTTCCATTTTGACCAGTCGGCACAGTCTGATTCAGGAATTTCAGGAATATCCCAATAATCCAATCGCTCAATAAGTATTTCTACACCTAGGTTTTTTTGAAGCTGTACCCATTGCTCCTTAGTATAAAATTCTGAATTTTCACTGATAGTGTCATGCTGCTCTATATCAGGATGGAACCAGTTACTATTTAAATCATTTGGCACTTCAACCGGTTGAATTTGGTATGACATTTTTAGTTCCTCAATTCATTGCGTTCTTGTTTCAAACGCATCACTAAATTATTCAGGGTAACGTTCACTGTCTTTTCAAAATTCTTAGTTGATTGAAACTCAGCAAACTGAGACAGAGCTAAACCAAAAATGTGATAAGCAAATACTTTTGCTGCTTCAGGATTATTTTTAAGTAGCTCTTCAGTACTTGGGCAAATAATATTTTGAAAGATATGAGCTGCTACTTCAGCTGGTGTGCCTTCAATACGGTTAGGGTTCAAATTTACTTCACCAATAACTTTACTCATTCACGCCACCATCTTATAAATACGTTTAACTTCATGATTCAGCTCATCCATTGCAGAGCGACCTTCCTTGAAATATTTCAAAAGCATTAACTTGTAGCGCTCTTGAGCTGCTTTGTTCATCTCACCTTTGTCGGTCAAGGTAAGGGTGGCTTTATTGCCTTTAATCAGGTTCACGCCGTGCGGTGTGCCTCTTCCGCGATAACCTGCATTCACATTGAAAACAATGAACTTCTCGAAAAGCTGCTGGGGTAGCAGCTTTGGCTCGAATAGAAACTCTGGAGTAATCTGTTTCGACATTAGAAAGGTTTCTCCAGTAGGTAGTCTGGTTCGTTAGATGGTGGGTTTTCTAATTCAGCTCTACGCTTTCTTACGTATCCCATTAGCTTTGGTTGAATCTGTGGATCACGAGCTGCAACATCAATTTCAAGTGCATCAAGTGTTGTAAGGTCTGGTGCAGTCTGGATCTGAACCATTAATGATGGTGGTTCATTAGCTGGTGCCTTAGCTTTTTCAAGTTCTTCAAGTCGCTTGTGAGTAGCAAGAAGGAGAGGCTCCATTTGTTTGTCAGACCAAGTGCGCGTATAGCGATAAACTGCATTTACCTCTTCAGGTTTTTTTGACTCCCTAACTCGTTGCAGTAAGGTATCAAGTGTCTTTTGATATTCTGGATCTATTTTAGGCTCGTTAGCTTCTGGAACTAACAGATCCTCAGATGTGGTGACATTAGTTTGCTCTGTAATAACAATTGCTTGTTTATTTTCTTCAGCGATAACTTCAACAGGCTTTTCTATAGCTACAGGCTGTTCAGCCTTTGCTTTTTTACCTCGTTGTTTTTTAGGCTCATCTCCAAGGCGAACAACACTTAGATCATTATTGATTTCAAAACCGAGAACTTTTGAAAATGCTTTTAATTGAAGCTTGGCATTTTCTGCGTCACGTTGAACAAATCCTCTTTTAATTGCTTCAGTGAGTGCAGCGGTTTCAAATCCTATGATATAAATCGAAGGGAGATATGTATTGATAACAAAAACATCCTGACCCGCTTCATATTCATCAATAGTCAAAGGCTTCGTGAAGGTAATACCCGCCAGTTCAATAGTTTCGATTTTGATGCAGAATTCAAAACCCGGTTTAACAAATACAGAAACAGGGAATTGCTGTAAATCTTCGAAGTCCAACATGCCACCAGCAGAACGACAAAGAACAGTTTTACCCTTTTGAAGAGCTGCAAATGCTTCAGTAGCGTTTAATAAATTAGACATAAATAGCTCTCCTAATTAGTGATGTAATGACTGTGCTTGTTGAGTAATGTTTTTAGGTGCCCAACCCATTTGATCTGCACGTGCTTGGCATGCTCTAGTAATTCCAGATTCATAAGTAGTGCCTTTAAACTTCTTAATTGCCGCATTTAAAATGTTTGTATCAGGTGCATCTTTTATTGCTTTCAAAGCATCTTGATAAAGCTGGTCCTGAGTACGTTGAGGCTTGTGACTATGCGCTTGTGGCTCATTTGTTGGGAAAGCTTGATCAAAATTATTAAGATACTTACTACCATCAAAGTTGCCTAAGTAGACATCAGCGGCAACACCAATCGCTTTAAATGCAACACCTAAAGCATCAGTAACTGCTTTCTTGAAACCTTCATCATTAGCACTAATTCCATTTTTGTTTTTATCAACAATTGTGGATCCGCCAATTCCTGAGAATTCCTCACCCCAAACGCCATCTAGTTTGGTTTTTACAGCTACTTCGGCAAAAGCCATGACACTGCCATCTGTGCAAGACTCTGACCATAATTTAACGATTCTGTATGTCCAGCCATGACCAACAGGGCCAAATGCTTGAGTCATAGCCATTAAACGCCATTGAGGGTTAATATCCGATTTACCTTTCAAATAACCAAACTCAATTTTTTTAAGAAAATTAGTAGGTGTTTGTTTAACTGCATTCCAGATATGTAAGTTGTCTTTTGAGTTTTCAGTTGTCATTTTTCTTATCCTTATCTTGAGCCAGTGAAGCCGCGCTTAGTTTTATAAGCTTTGCGGTCAATTGATGAGATGTGCGAGTTACCAAGATCCATAGCTAGCTTTTTCTTGCGTTGAAAGCTGATCTCTTGGGTAAGTACTTCCCAAACTTTCGGATATTCAGATTGGAACTTAGCTACGTCTAAAGGCGTCTTAACGTTATCTTTAACTTTGTAAAGAACGGTGCCGTTTGCATTAGATGCATAAACAGTCCAGCCAATACGCACCGAATAAATGCCTGTGTTATCTCGGCCTAAGTAAGACTTGTACCCATCAGGGTGTTTTTTAAAATTAGTCATGATTAGATCCCTCACATTCACATGAGCCAACAAAGGCATAAGTAAGCGGGCCGGGAGCTCCTGCAGGAGTGACATCCTTAATATTTAATGGAATAAGTTCCTTTCGATATTTAACTAAAACCACATCGCCTTCGCGGCACTCAACAATTCCTTCTCTCGAAGAAAAACGAGCAGATTTAGAAGTTTGCGTTACTTTGCAAAACGAAACTTCATCACCAGCTTTAATTTCTGAACGATCAACAGGAATAACTTTATTGCAGGTAGGGCATTTATAATTTTTCATCAGATTGCCTCCACCCACTTATTACGATCAATGTAGCCAACCAGAAGGGTATTAATGTTTCTGTGGTCATCACGATTGGTAAAGTCATTGAATGGCTTGCCGCGCAAGTCTGTTACTGACTCAATGGCCAAGTTGGTAATTTCAGCAGCTGTAAAGTCAGATCCTGCTACGCCGTAGCTATCTTTTACGCCTTGAAAATCAAAGCCCACTTTTAGCTTAAAGCCATCAATACGTACTACAGCTTCACCTGAGTTTTCACCCGTTTTGGTTGCAGCTAATAACTGATATTCAGAGGCAACTACTTGTTCACTTTCGTAGTTGTAATTAGAAGGGACGCTAGAATTAGCGCTACGATATTCACAAGAACCAAGGGCTACAAGTACAGCAATTGCTGTAATGCCTGTTACCTTATGCTTGTGTGGAATTACTTTTGCATTCATAATTGATCTCGCAGTTTGCAAAAGCACATCGGAAGGTAGAAGAGTCGATGTGCTTTTTTGTTGTCTGTGAGAAAAATATACCTGCAAGGTAAAATAAAGTAAATACCTGAGAGGTGAAATTTATCTTTAAATTCTTTACTTCATAGGTAGAATTAATAAAAGATAATAAAAAGCCCACAAAAAGTGGGCGTAAAATTTGATGTTTTAAAATCCTAATTGGCTTGGGGATGATGCTGTCTATGTTGACTAGGAGGAACAATATCAGTAATTGCGGTTATGCTTTCAACTTCATCCATGTCAAATGTAAGTCTTTCTCCGCCATTTACAGCTAATAAATTTAAAACATTATTGTGAATACCAATAAACTCTTTAATTGTGCATCTACCATCTTTTAAACAAACCTGAACGAATTCAGTTGGCGTTAATTCTGCATCTGGGTCACATACAACGTACCAGCCATTTCGTATAGCTGGGTACATAGAGTCACCAGTGCCTTTAATTGCGTATGAACGATCACCTGCAGTATGAGTCGGAATATATCCATCACCTGCATTACCATCATACCCCATATCTGTAAAGTAACCGTCCATCCCCATTTTGCTGTAAGCCTTTACTGGAACCCATCTTTTTGAAATTACAAAAGGTTTTTCTACAGTTCTAGAGAAAAGAACTGCATCTTCACTATCAGGAATATTATATTTTTTCTTAAAAGCTTCTATATCTATTTGCTTAAAAACAGAAGCAGAATTTACTTGATCTTGAATTTCACTTTGATTATCAGATTGGTCTAAATAACCACGAGGCTTATTAAAGGCTTCTTCAATTTTTATAGCAGTTTCATCGCCAATGTTCTTGGTTGGGTTCTTTCCAATATATTGACTCAACAACCCATAAGCCATTTCGATTCTTTCGGCAAATTCAGAACGAGTTAGCCCTGTTTCTTTCATTAATTTCCTTGTATTACCAAGTCTAATTTCATGAATAGTCTTTAATTCATTCATTTTCCAATTCACCTCTAGCGCTGAACTCAAAAATACCTAATGGGTAGAAAAAATAAATACCCTAACAGGTTGTATTTTATTTACCTTGTGGGTATATTTATTGAATAAAATTACCAGTGAGGTGTATTTATGCTTACTCTTCATAGCTATTGGCGAGGACTAAGTGAGAGTGACCGTCTCAAATTCTGTAAAGAAGCAGAAGTTTCATATGGATACATGGAAACCCATTTAATCCATGCGCGCAAAAAACCACGAATGGAAACCATTCAAAAAATGGTTAACGCAAGCAATCAAAAACTAACTCACGAAAGCCTATTTGATTTCTTTTTAGGTACATCAAAAACAGCTTAGGAAACACCATGAGCAAATTATTAGTCGATCTATCTGCAAGTGCCAGAAATGACGTATCGCGAATTTTGCAGGCACTTGCAACAAATAAGAATGTAGAAATTGCAGAACATTTAAATGTAGACGCAAGCACATTGTCGCGAATGAAAAACGACAAGAAAAATAATGGCTTGACTGAAATTGAGGGCTTTTGCGAACTCTTGAGTTGCTTAGGTTTGAAAGTAGTTCCTAAAGATTATCAAAGCATTGATAAAGAGCGGGTAGCAGCACTCTTAGTTATGTCTAAAAGTTGGATGAACCGTATTGAAACAGTTGACGACTTATTTCATGACGAAATCAGTGGTCAAAAGGAAAAGCTTGGATATTAAAAAACCACTACCTGCGCGAACAGGAGTGGTTAGTAATTCAATTACTGGCTAGAGGAATCGAATATGCAAACTAATTTATCAAATCAAACGACTAAAGACAATCTGCTCGAGCAAAAGCGTCAGCAAAGTTATCAGTCGTGGCATGAGCCTGCTTTGAGAACTTTATCTGGTCTACTAGAAGTTCGTAAGAAAAATTTGGCACGCCAAAATCGTGATGAGAAAAATGCTGCTGTTACACGTGAAGAGTTTATGCAAGCACTGATAGATCAACATGGCAAACATGGTATTTATCTCGGCCATGCTGGGCAAATTATCTCAAGTTTGTATCGGTCTAAACGCATTCGCTACTTAGGTAGCACTTTCATTCAGATGAATGAAGAGGGGAATCAATGAGCTTAGACGCATCCATTTGGGCTTTTAAAGCAGAGGTTAAAACCTCTAGCCAAAGACTTGTACTATTAGCTTTAGCTGATAGAGCTGGTGAGTCTCACAAGTGCTACCCAAGCATTAAACGTATGGTTAAAGATACTCTTCTCAACCGTAAAACCATTATCAAAGTTTTAGACGAACTTGAAGCTGGATCTTTTATTAAATTCACGGGTGAAATAACTGGAAATGGCGTTAAGGTTTACCAGTTAATTGGTGTGATGGGCCGTGAAGAAAATGATTTAACCAATCCCAAAAAGGGGACTAGTACCATTAACGGAACTAGTTCCAATTTCGGTACTGGTTCCAAAAACGGTACTAGTACCAATAATGGGACCGCAACCAGTCCCAAAAACGGTACTGAGACCAGTCCCAATATTGGGACACAGAACCTATCAAGGAATCTATCAGATGAATCTATAAATAAAAAAACATGGTTGAGTTTGAAAAAGCTTGGTGAAGAAATTCGTTTGGCAACTGATCAGGAAACTTACGAGCAGATCAAAAACGCGTCTTGGTTCGATCGTGAGTTACGAGCATTTGAACTTTACAACGCCGAAAAGAATCTTTGTGATGAACTCATGCATTACCACTTTGCAGATTGGTTAATCAACGCATGTGGAAAATACCAAGCACGTGAACAGATTAAAAATTCAAATAATGGAACACAGGTTCGAGTCCCGCAGGGGGAATCAAATTCACTAAGTTCAAAACAGATTTACTCATTTGCTCAAAAACTTTCTGTTCATCCTGAGTTTGCAAGCAAATACGCTGAAGGTAACGAGAGCTATGAACAACTGGCTGCACGTATCGCGGTAAAACTTGCCGATCCTGAGCAACAAAAAAACTTGATGCCTTACCTCATTCAGGTTGGTTTCAATGGAAAGGGGGCTGCATGACATCAATGAGCCTTGCTGAATATCGTGAATTATTTCCTATTCAGAAAAATAAAAAGCGTCGTTCAGCAAAGCAAATCCGGGAATCAAGTGTGGGGGAGGTTTTATTAGCAACACATCTTAAAGCTTGCAAGATTGATTTTGAACAGGAATATAAATTCCACCCGAAACGAAAGTGGCGGGCGGATTTTTTAATTACGGGTAAAAAGATTTTAATTGAGGTGGAGGGCGGTATCTGGAGTGGTGGACGACATACAAGAGGTAAAGGTTATTTGGGGGATATGGAGAAATACAACGAAGCGGCAATGATGGGTTTTACAGTTTTACGGTTCAGTACAGAGCAAGTTAAAGCGGGCGTGGCGATTAAACAAATTGAGCATTTGGTGGGAGATAAAAATTGATGAATTCCAAAGTTAAAATTAAACCGACAATTAGAATGATGCAAAATGAGCTTGCACAATGGGGGAAATGGGCTCGAAACGCCTCATTTAATCCTAGTGAGTTAAGTTATAAATCACCAAGTTTAGGGTTAATGCGACTAAAAGAGGGATTTAAATCTAAAGGTATTCAAGTTACTTTAAGTGATGATGCACTAGTTGCAGTTGATCATTTAGTAATGCAGTTAAAACTATCTCGTCCAGACTTATACCAATGGATTGAATTTCATTATTTAAAAGGATATCCAATTGTTGTTTTAGCTGCACATACAAAAGTTGATCGAAGAAATATTGATAAGTATTTGTTAGCTGCAGAAACATGGCTAGATAGTAGACTTGAATCTATTTGCCAAAATCTATGAAAATTAAGTTATGGGGATAATTGATGGCAGATGAAATTTCAGTAATTCAAGCAACAATTGAAGCCGCACAGATTCAAAAATGGGGAACTATTTGGGGTGCAATAATTGGAGGTATCGCTATTGGAGTTGGCGTATATTTCTCTTGGAGAACGTCTTTACATTTGCAAAAAGAAGCAAGACTGGCTGAGACGAGGAAAAATGTTTATTTAGAACTTGTCGAAAATTATTCAAAAATGATTACAGGATTTCAATCATTGCTATCAGATTTGGATCAAAATTGGGATACACAGAAAAAACTAGTTCTTGATTTTAGTACAACAATTGATAAGGCTGCGTTCATTTGTGAAACTTCAACTAAAGAACAAATATATAAATTTTTAGAAATTTTTATAGAAAATTTTCGTGATTTGCAGGAAAAAATTAACCCACTAATAGTTAAAAAAAGAGAAATTGATAAATTAGTTTCTATGAATACCAGATCTATGAATTTGTTTGATATTGCTTCTAACGAATATGAAAATATTAAATTATTTGGGGAGGGTGTTGAGCGTATCCCTAAAATAAAAAATTATTTTGATGAAAAACTCAAAGAATCTGAAGGCTATATAAATTCTATGAAAAAAATCGGTGAAAATATTAAAAATGAATCAAAAGAATTAAGTCCACTAATAACCAAGCTAATAAATGAATCAAATAAGAATGCGAATAAAGTTGTTCATTTATTAAGAAAAGAATTAGGAGCTAAGACAGATATAGAGTTAGATAAAAAATTACAAACTTTAATGATAATCGAGTAAAAATATTGAATTGCGCGCAGAGATATGGCATATTTGTGATATGGTGTGACGAAGTTATAAGTGTTGCACCAAAAATAATTTAAAGCTCGCCAAAAGGTGGGCTTTTTTGTTTCTATGTACCTTGATGTATTATGTAATTTTTCAAAGGGGTATAAAGTGGATAACTGTTCCTTTCTAGAATATTTCAAGGCCTTCACACCATTTATAATTGCTTTTATCGTTTACATTGTTTGGCATTTTCAAAAGAGTAATGAAGTTCTGGCTAATGAATCAAAAAACTTAATTGTACAAATAAATGAAACTATGCTCCTAGCAAGTGAAGCAATGGATTTGTTGAGGAATGCATATATAAATTATGAGAAAATTCCTGATGGATTAAGCTCTTTAAATAGCAAATTATCTGACTTTAAAATAAAAATTCATACCACTACTGGAACTTTAAGTTTTTTAAGTGAAGCTATTGGGGATAAAGAACTTGAAGACTTAAGTTATGAATACTGGAATAAAATGAATACAATTTATAATGGTTTTGATTTAGAAATGAATAAAGTTGAAAACAGAGTTAGATTTCAAGAAAAAGATGATGAATACATTATTATGCAATATAACAACGTGGCAGATATTTCTAATAAAATAAAAAGGTCATATATGGGATACGCAATGTATAGAAATTCTTGGCTTTTGAAACAAACGGGAAGGGTTAATGTGAAAATTATTAAAAGAAAAGAAAAGTAATAGTTTTTAACCCTGACTTGTATTTGCGCAATGCGAGTCAACTAGCCGAACGTATTTCGGCATATGAAACCCGCCTAAGTATCGATTATTGGCGGGGCTTTTTATTTTTTCAAAATTAAGGTAATTTAAGGACTTAACTCATAAAAGGGTAATAAAATGATTAATGATTTTAATGCAGATCAAGCTCGTGCTAACTCTAATCAAGTAGAGCAACTATCTCGTGATTTCATATTAGATGAACTTCTTCAATCAGCAAAAAATATGTCTCTAGCGAAGAATAATTTCGCATCATAAGAATACCACACAGCACAGTTATATCCACGTTTGATTGAGGAGGTAGTGGCAGAGCTTGAGAATCGTAAATTCACTGTTGAGACTATCCCTAATCAAGATGGTAGAAAAATAACCTTCAGACTATCTTGGTAGTTTAGCCGCCTTTAGGCGGTTTTTTTATGGGTAAAATTTATGAAAAATGAAGTCGACCTTCATGTTCATCTAATGCCTCCAGTATAATTTTTAACTTATAATCTGATTCAATTATAAAATTTTAGATAAGTAAATTTATGGAACGGGGAATACTTTTAGAAAAATCATTAAAAATGATCTTGGAACTTAAAGAAGAGATCATAAACAGCACAATGATTGATTGCGGTCCACGATTAGATTTGGTTGAGCAATGTATTTATATTTCATTTGAGCATGGAATTGGGGTGAATACTTTATTGACGTTAGATATGCCAATTCAAGCAATGGTCTTATTCCGTTCACAGTTTGAGTCTGCCGTAAGGGCCTATTGGCTATTGTTTTGTGCAACTAATATTCAAATTTCTAAATTAAGTTTTGGCTATACTTTTGAAGAGCAGTTTATCAAAGACACATTTCCTATGTTAAGTGAAATGTTGGATATGCTGCAGAAACTTGTTTTACCTGCTAAACCAGTAATTAATATGTTTGCTGAATTTAAAAAGTATCATCTCAACCAACTGAACTCATTCGTTCATACGGGTAAACATTCTTTTACGCGCGATGAAATAGGATTTGATGAGAATCTAGTGATGACAATAATGAGACAATCTAATAATTTAATCACAGCTTCATCACAATTAATATTGGCACATACTGTTCCCGATAAGCAGAAATTCATCCACTTATTGATTGAAAAATATCGGGACTGTTTCTTTATGCAGGAAGATTTAGATCCTAAAATGAAAGCTAGAGTAGAAAATTATTTCACCTGAGTTTATGACTTTAATTATTACTAACCAGAGCCACGCAAAGTATCAATTATTGGCTGAGCTTTTTTTTGGTTTCTAGCTTACACCAAATTATATTAAACGCATGAGTTCTGCTAATTGCTGAGGCAGGTTAAAAGTTCTAATCTCATATATGCTAAGCACCAAACGCTTAGGATTTCAGGTTTTGTGGAATTCACATAGCTCATTTCTAAATAGGGAATGAGCTTTTTTTATTTATGTTATAGTCCAGCTTGAATAAAAACTGGTTAGAAAAATGTATATCTGTATTGGCGGTGATTTGGACGGTGAAGTTGTAAATAACCGTGAAGGTACATACTTTGAAGCTTGTGAATTAGATTCAAGCAAACAATCAACCTATAACCGTCAGAGTTATATTGTTGGTGAAAATACTTATAGATTTTGGCTTTGTGCTGAACTTCCTTATTCTGAAACTACAAAAATCGCCAATAAGTATCTAGCCGAAAAATACCCATATCTTTCTTAATTTAGAACTTATACACAGAAGCCCGCCATTTGGTGGGCTTTTTCTTTTGGAGCATGTATGACTGAATTTCAAAAAAACATAAATGAGATTAGACAGCTCCAAACAGAGCTTAATCATTTGGGAAGCTGTACAACAAAAGGTTTAACACAAAACGAAGTCGCTCAATTAGATGAGCGATTTTTTTTGACCATTACAAAGCAAAATAAGTTAATTGCCCGTCTCAATAATAAGCCTTAGGGGTTTCTTTAAAAGGTCTTAGGTATGGACAGTAAAGATTATTTTTGGCTAACAAGAAAAAAAGAGCCCAAAACAAAACCTAAAAGCAGACCATTGCCTAAAGCTACTCAAAAATATCTAGAAGCTGAGGAAGAATTTACTCAATCCTTAGATGTTCTGGAAATTAAATACGAAAAGAAGTTTCAAATTAAATCAACGAAGCACTGGCGATTTGATTTTCATTTAATAGAGCATCGTATTTTAGTTGAAATTGCTGGAGGTCCTTGGTCAGGTGGCCGAAAGGGTAAGCTTAAGAATAAAGCTTGGAGTCTTGATCGTTACGACGTAGCTGAGGAGATGGGCTATACAGTAATTCGTATAGAGACAGCTTCTCGATGCAGGATCGATGATACTGGGCCATTACAGTTAAGAACTGAATACGCTAGTGAGTGGCTCAAAAACTTGAAGAGGCAAATATTTAATGGATCAGATCAGACCATTCCCGCAACTAGACTTTATTGATCAAGCTGAAGAAGAGGAAGCAATCCGTTTAATACCGGCACCAGATTTAAAGAAATGGGTTATTGCTAATTTTCTTACGCTCGGTGGTCCTCTACACAACCCGGACCATGACCATATCGCTGAGCTGCTTCATGACAATGAAGAGTTTCTAGCATTTGCTTGGGCTTCTTCTGCGTATACGCGAGCTAAGCGTATGGTATTAGGCCAATGTGAAAAGGTTATGTTTCAACAAGGCGGCTGGAAGAAAGCTCGCCAAGAACAACAAATGCGGGATTGGTTCGGATTTGTGCCGACATACTTAATCACTATCGACGCTACCTTTTGCGATAAAGCCAATGATAGTGAATTCTGCGCTTTGCTAGAACATGAGCTCTACCACATTGGCGTAGAGCGTGATGAAGACGGTGAGATTATTTATAGTGATCATACTGGCTTACCAAAGCACTATTTAGCTGGTCACGATGTGGAAGAGTTTATCGGTGTGGTCAAACGCTGGGGCGCAAATGAAAACGTTAAGCGCCTAATTGAAGTCGCTAAAAACCCGCCGTTTGTTTCTGATTTAGATATATCAAAATGCTGTGGAAACTGCGTTATTACATGATGAGCCTTAGGGCTCTTTTTTTTGGCTATTTAGGTTGACGTAGGTTGACAGGATTGAGGATATGGCGGCTCTAAAAAAAGAGGTAAAACTCTTTATAGTTCGCTCACTTGCCGTATTTAATACACCCACAGAAACTGCTGAGCTCGTCAACCAAGAATACGGGGTAAAAGTAACAAAACAGCAGTGTGAGAAATACGACCCAACTAAACGGGCAGGTGAGAACCTAAGCGAAGAGTTAAGAGTTGATTTTGAAAAGACTCGCGAAATGTTTTTGGGTAAGCCTGAGGCAATCCCCATTGCAAATTTAGCGGTGCGTTTGCAGCGTTATGAAAGTCAATATCAAAAGCACAGTAGAAATCGGGTAGCAGCTCTAAGCATTCTTAAGCAAGCTGCAGAAGATATGGGAGGAAAGTACACCAATAAGACAGAGTTTACTGGTGCAGATGGTCAGCCACTCAACCCTGAGCATGTTACCCATGTCGTAGCAACGCCTGAACAAATAAGGCAGGCAATGGATGAACTCGAAACTAAATACTAACTTGCTTGAAATGCAGTTAGAGCAAGAGCGCTGTGAGAAAGAACATTTATTCTTTACACGGCGTTTTTTCTTGCCTCGCATGGGCTTTAAGTTTTCGGTCAATTGGCATCATGAATATATTGCCGACAAGATCGACGAGGTTATTGCAGGGAAGGTTAAAAACTTAGTTATTAACGTTCCACCCGGAAGCGGTAAAACTGAATTACTTACAAACCTTATTGCCCGTGGTATTGCCCGTAATGCTCGATCACGCTTTTTGTATTTGTCTTTCTCACAGTCACTTGTAGAGGATGTATCTGCAACGGCTCGAAATATTGTTAAGTCAGAAGACTTTCAGAATTTGTGGCCTGTAAAGATTTCTACCAGTACAGACGCTAAGTCTAGTTGGAAAACCACAGTCGATGGCTATGACGCTGGTCATGTTTATTCTGCATCAATGGGTGGGCAGGTTACAGGTCGCCGTGCCGGTACATTAGCGGATGAAGGATTTACCGGTGCGATTATTCTGGATGACCCCTTAAAACCTGAGGATGCATTTAGCCAAACAGCGAGACGTAAAGCTAACCGTAAGATACTAAACACGGTCAACTCGCGTAAAGCTAAATCGGACACGCCAATTATTCTGATCATGCAGCGTTTGCACGTTGAAGATCCGACTAACTTTGTAATGACTGGTAATGTGCCTGGTGAGTGGGAGCAGATCAGTATTCCTGCGCTTATTGATGATGAATACATCAGTAAGTTGCCTGAAAAAATACAAAGCAAAATTCCACGTAATGTTGAGCGAGATGCGAAAGGCCGTCAAAGCTATTGGCCATTGAAAGAATCATTGCAATCGCTATTGCAACTCGAACAAGGCGGACAGGATAAAGACGGCGCTACGGTATCGCGATATACCTTTGCAAGCCAATATCAGCAAGCACCGAAAAAGCTTGGCGGTGATCTTGTTAAGGCTGAATGGTTCCCACGTTATCTTGATTTACCTGTTCTTAAATGGCGGGCTGTATGGGCAGATACAGCACAGAAGGTCAAAAAGCATAATGACTTTTCAGTGTTCTTATGTGCTGGTCTTGGCTATGACAATAACCTTTACATCATTGATGTGAAGCGCGGCAAATGGGAAGCACCTGAGTTATTGAAGGAGGCTAAAGCCTTTATCAATAAGCATAAGGACAGTAACACCAAAATCGGCAAGCTGCGTTACATGGCTGTAGAAGATAAGGCGAGTGGTACTGGATTGATTCAATCTATATCTAGAGAAACTACATTACCTATTAGGGCAATTCAGCGTGATGAGGACAAGCTGTCACGGACAATGGACGTCATTCTTTATGTTGAAGATCAGCGCGTTTGGTTGCCTGCAAACGCACCATGGTTATTGAACTACATCGAAGAAATCGAAGGACTCACCGCTGATTGGTCACATGATCATGATGACCAGTGGGACCCGACCATTGATGCGATTAATGATTCATTAGCTAAAAAGCCAACTGTATTTGATTAGAGGAAATTATGACTGAAAATAAAAAGTCCGATGCAATTGGCGATGCAGGGGCGTATACAAACTTTGTCTCAAATATTGGTACAGATCGCGATAAGGCATCACATGGATCATTCGTTAAGAAGACTATTCCAGATGAACAATTAGAGGCGGTTTATCAACATTGGTTAGCCAAACGAATTGTGAACCGACCAGCAAGTGACATGCTCCGAGCTGGGTGGTTCTATGAGGGAATTCAGGATAATGATTTAGAGAAGCTTAAAGAGGCGTGTAAGACTTTTAATTTAGATGGGATTCTCTTGTCTAGCTTGGTTCTTTCACGCTTATATGGCGTTTGCTACGTTCTTCTAGGTACGGTGGACGGCGGCAACTTAGATCAACCTTTCGATTTAAACAAACTAGGTGTTGGTCGTTTAGAGTTTTTTACGGTACTCAAGAAAAAGCAGATTGAAGCCGATACTTCAAAGTATTTACCGCCAAATGAAGCAGGCGGGCTTTTAAAGCAACCTGAGTTTTACAAGCTTAAGCTTGATGGCAAATCTAACCAACGGATCCACCACACACGCTTAATTAAATTTGGCCATGCAGATGTGGTCAATGAAGAGCCTGTAAGTGTTTTACAGGAAGTTTATGAGGATCTACTTGATCATGCTGCAGTTAAGAAAGCGACCGCTAGTTTAGTCCATGAATCAAAAATTGATGTGATTAGAACACCCAACTTGGTCGATAAGATCAAAGAAGACATGAAATCTGTAGCTGAACGTTTTCTTAGTGTCGGATTGCTTAAGGGCTTGAACGGTATGATCGTCTTAGATAAAGAGGAAGAGTATGACTCTAAATCTTATAGCTTTGGTGGTTTACCTGATCTTATGCGTGAATATTCGATTCAAACTTCTGGTGCTGCCGATATGCCATATACCATTTTATTTGGCCAATCACCTGCAGGAATGAACGCAACTGGTGAGCATGACACTCGGAACTATTACGACAGTATTGCTACTAAGCAAATATGGATGTTAAAGCCGTTCATGCTGAAGCTTTTAAAAGTTATTTGTCAAGCTACATTTGGTCGTCTGATTCCAAGCTTGGATGTTGTATTTAACCCGCTATGGCAGCTAGACGCTAAGGTTCGCTCTGAAGTTGAGAAAGCTAACGCAGAACGTGACGATAAATATCTTCAAATGGGCGTCATTACCGAGCCGCAAATAGCGAAGCAGCTTGTTATTGACGGCGTTTATTCAGTGATCGATGAAGATCACATCAAAGAGCTTGAAACAATGGTGAAGCCGGATGACGACGATAATTCAGATCCTGAAACCACACCTCCAGCAGGCGAAGAAACGTAAGAAAGGGCGAAAAGCTTCTAAACCTAGAGCCGTGCACGTAAATCGCCGTGTAGAGCTCTATTACACACGGCAATTGCTTGCTATTTCAAAATACTGTCAGGATCAAACCAAGGATCTAGTTATTCCAACGGTTGGCCAAAACATTGGTGATGCTTGGTTCTCTGACATGATGACGGCGTTTAGAGAAAAGCTCACAAAATATGTTGTTGAGGTTTCCCGACCGTTGGCCACAAAAGTTGTGACTGATACTCAAAAGGAAGTGGACAAGCAAATTGCAGAGCACACCAAAACAATTATTGGTGTGGATCTAACGCCATTTTACCGAGCTGCTGATATTCAAGATGAGGTAGATCTAAACATTACTGCAAACGTCAGTTTGATTAAGTCTATTCCTCAGCAATACGCCGATAAGCTTGAAGTTCTAATCACCAATGCTTTGCAGACTGGCCAGACAAATGAAGAGTTGGCCAAAGCAATTAAGCAATTGGGTTTATCTACTGATTATCGTGCACGTCTTATTGCTAGTGATCAGATGGGTAAGATTAACGGCCAAATCAACCAAGCCAGACAGCTTTCAATGGGTGTTGAGACATATGATTGGCAAACGTCTAAAGATGAAAGGGTAAGGCCGTTGTGCCGTAGTCACCAAGGAAAGACTTTTAGATGGGATTCGCCGCCAGATGGAGGGCATCCCGGACAAAAGGTTCGCTGTCGTTGCACGGCGTTGCCTAACTATGAGGATATATTAATTTAATATTAAAATTAGCAATTAACTGTTTTAGTTAGAAAAATTTATCGATATTATAAAGGTGATTTAATAGTTCGGAACTAAATGTGGAACTTAAACAAATTGCTAATTTATTAATTAAAGAATTATTTGAATTTAATATTGAAGACTTTGATGGTGAGGAATTTACTGGTTTTTCAACTGGAAAAAATGGTATTCAATGTCAGTTTAATAAACAGTTTAGAATTTACCTTGCTCAACTCTCAGAAGGCTTATTTCCAAATTTTGACAAGCCAATTGGAATTGAAGAAAAACAATTTAGAAAAATTTTAGAAAGATCAATAGTTAATATTTTTACCGAGGATGGTTTTAATATTGAAGACCATAGTTCTAAAGAAAACTTAAAAAAAATACGTTTAGAGTTGAAAGCACTAATAAATGAACTTAAAGATGAGTATATTCATTATATACCTGCAAAAACTGTTCAATTAGAACTTTCTAAATCTATAAAAATTGGTGATGTAGAAATTTATTCAATTGAAAATTGGCTAAATATTGTAGATTATTCAGAAAAAGCTAAAGAAAACTATTATGGAAATACTGAGCATAATAAACAATGGAAAGAATTAGTAAGAAGAAAATTAAAAAATGAGGAAGTAGAATTAAATGGTATTGCTAATGATATGTTCAAATTTATTGAGGGGAATAATGCAATTATTAAAATTACTGTAAAGGGATACGAAAAAGAATTATCACAAAGAGTTGCTAATATTTTAGCGAAATCTGCTTTAGATATGATTTCCTTGTATTTAGGCGGACTTCCTGTATTTTACAAGCAAATCTTGCATTTAGAAAGAAGCTTACCAACACGTACATATACACTTCAAAGTAATGGGAAATATTTAAATGGTCTAGGATTCCATTTTGGAAAACATGTAAGACCAATATTCAAGAATGAAAACCATCGTAATGAAAATAGAGAAGATTTAGAGGAATTTTTATCTTATTTCAAAATTATTTTTGATGGATTAACTGATAAAAAGAATTGTAAGTTTCCTAAACTGGCAAATAAATGGATTTTTGCATTGAGTTGGTATGCTGAAGGAGTAAGAGAACCAAATGATGCAATTGCTATTACTAAACTGGCAAGTTGTTTAGATACTTTAAGTCATGGAAGTAAAAATAATGGTATTAAACAGCTAATATGTAATTTATTTAATAAAGAAGATAATCAAACTTTATTTAATTGTGAGGGTAATAAAACAATAAGTATTCATGAGTTCTCTAAGAGAATTTATGAAGATGGGCGTTCAAGAATACTGCATGGTACTATCGATAACTTTCTGGAATCTTTTCACGATGATAAAGAAAGATTGATAATGGTAGGTAGAATAATACTTTTAGAATGTGCGGTAAGACTCAGCACATATGAGGGAGATGATTCAGAACATGCTTTTAAGACTATGAAAAGAAAGAATTAACTACCTAAATAATTTAGTTTATATAAATGAAAATATTTAGACGAAATATTTTTAATCATCAACCACCTTCGGGTGGTTTTTTTATTGAGCGCAATTTATGAAAAACATTTACCTCTTCAAGGTAGGTGACTTTGCGCCAAGTGAATCGACACGCTCATTTACCAAAGAAGGGTATCTGAAATGCGTCAATGTTCGCTTAGCTAAAGCGCCTCAGGTCCGTCAGTACTACGCCTATGAGTTCCCGTCTTTAGAGGGATATTCAGCAGACCAGATTATTAACATCTATACGCCTGCAGAAGAGCTCTTTAAACCTGAAACGATTGCAAGTTTCAATGGCGTAGATGCTACTGACTATCACCCACCTAAAAATGAAATTAATGCCTCTAACTGGAAGGATTATCACATTGGTTATTGTGACAACGTCCGACAGGAAGGTGATTATCTAGTGGGTGATCTGCTCATTAAGGACAAGATCAGTATTGACCTTATTCAAAATAACGAGCGCATTGAGATGTCGCTTGGCTACGGGGCCATGTTAGTTGTTGAGCAAGGTACAGCACCAGACGGTACGCCGTACCAAGCTAAATTTATTAATTTTAATGGTGATCACATAGCTCTCGTTAAGTACGGGCGTTGTGGTGGTGATTGCCGAATCGGTGACGAAAAGCAGACTCCAAAGGGGAAAACAATGGAAGTAACAGTAAACGGTATTCGTTTTGACATTGGCGATAACAAGCCCTTGGCGGATGCATTAAAGCAGCAACAAGAGCATCTGGAAAACTTGAAGGCTGCAAAACTTAAAGTCGGTGATAAACAATTTTCTATCGGTGATGAACTAAATGCAGTTCAAGCAGTGGTAGATCAATTGCATACCGAAAAAACCACTCTTGAGCAAAAAGTGGGAGATCTGGAAAAGAACCAGATGACTCCAGAAAAGGTTGAGCAAGCCGCTGCCGAACGTGCTGCTGTGATTGCCGATGCTAAAGCATTGGTGCCAACGGTAAAAACAGAAGGTTGCACTTGTGAGCAAATCAAGCGCGATGTAATTGCAGCCAAAGCGGGTGATGCGTTAGTAACAGCTTTAATGGGTAGCGTTGCTGTAGGTGATGCAAAGCCAGATCAGATCGATACAACTTTCCGCGCATTGTCAGCTGTAAAAGGAACTCATCCATCTAACCCGGTGGCCGATGCACTTAACCATCAACAAAACATTAATGCAGGGGATGGCAAACCTGCTGGTGGTGAAGAGAAGAAAACCAACAACAAAAAAGAAGCTTGGAAACAGAGCTTCTAAGTTTCTGGAGAAAAGAGAATGTCATTAACACCTCAAGCAATTCCGGGTATGCGAGCTCGTCTCCATATGCCCGAAGAAATCTTATCTTTGGCGGTCGCTGGCACTACAGTGTTAAGCGATGGAGAAGTAGCTGTTCAATCAGCAGATGGTAAAACCGTAAGTGCTGTAACAGATGCTACCAATACAAAATTTGGTGTGGTTGTTTTTCAGCATGTAGGTAAGTCGGGAAAAAATGCTTTAGGTAAAGAAGCCTATCAAGCCAAAGACTGCGCACCGATCATGCAGATTGGTTCAATCTGGGTAAAACCCACTGCACCTGTAATTGATATCAAGGCAAAGGTGTATGTCCGTACCTCGAACCCAACAGCACAAGCGCCGTTAGGATCTCTTTCATCTGCAGCATTAGATTCTACTGAACTACCTAATGCCTCTTGGGAAACCATCACAAGTCCTGATGGTTTAGCAATCCTTCGATTACGTGGAGCATAAAAATGTCAAAACAATTAGAACAAATGAAAATTCGCTTATCGGCGGTTGCACATGGGGTGCAAATTGCCGTTGGTGATGCTTTTAATTTAGATAACTTTGCCAAGTTGCTTTTAAAGCTTGAATCAATTGATGAAATGACGCCGCAGCTTGCTGAAGCTCAAGCGTACGCGAAGTATTTACCAATCGAAGGTTTAGAAGGTGCGGTCATTGGTTCTGCAAGTGTCTTACAACGTAAGAAAGGTGTTGGACGTGGTAAACGCTTCTCAGGTCAAGGTAATGATGTGCCATTGGCAGAGGTTGTATACGATGAAGTAAAACTCACCGTACAGCCGGGTGTTATTGGTTACGAAATTAGTATCTTTGATGCGGCAGCAGCATTGAAAGCAGGTATCCAGTTAACTACAGACAAAGTTGCTGCTGCTCGTTTGGCTTATGAAAACCATATGAGTGATGTTGCATGGTTTGGTGAACCTGAAACGGGTTTACTTGGTTTTTATAACCAGACTGGTGTAGAGGTCATTACTTCAACATTAGATTATGCAACCGCTACAGTTGAAGCTGTTCTTGCAGACATTAACAAGGCGATTAAAGGCGCTACCAATGCTTCAAAGTTTGATAGCAGTGTTCAACCAGATACTTTCGTGATGCCTGAAAATAAGTTCACGATTTTAGCAAGCCGTATTGTTCCAGACTCTGCTGGTAAAACTTTCCTTGAATACATTAAGGAAAAGAATACTTTTGCAATGCAAGGTAAAACACTAACGTTTACTTCTGAAAGCACGTTAGAAGGAAAAGGCGAAGGTGGTACAGACCGCAGCATTATTTATCGCCGTGATCCAAGCTGTATTACTTTCCGTTGTAATGAACTGGAATTCTTGGCAGCTCAACCTATCAATTATGTGATGCGTACACCAGGACACTATATGTATGAAGGTGTCTATTTAAAACGTGTCGATTCTCTCCGCTACTACGATGTTGAATAAGGAAAACTAAACATGCCAAAAATTACTTACAGCGGCTCTCAGGCCGCTTTTTCTTTTGATGGAATTCAGGTCGGTAAAGGCCAAACAGTAGAAGTCAGCGCCGAGGATTTCACACGTATTTCTAAAGGGAAGGCTTTTAAGTCACTTGTAGAAAAAGGTGATCTTGAAATTCAGGAAATCCCAGATGATGAGCCAAAAGGTAAAACTGGTGGTCGTGGTGGTAAAGGCGGCAAATCAAACGATGCAGCAGGTGAACAGCAAAAGGCAGCTGATGAAGCTGCTTTGGCCGCCGTGAAAGCTGAATTAACAAAGCTTGAAGTAACGTTCAGTGATGATGAAACACTAGAGCAACTACAGGCAAAGTTAGCTCAGGCTAAGGAATAAGGCAGACATATGGACGTACAAACGTTTCGCCAGAAATTCTCTACCGATACGACTTTAGTCAGTTTGCCTGATGCAAAAATTCAGGATGCATTAGAAGAAGCAGATCTGGTCGTATCTCAAATTGAGTTTGGCGCATTAAAGGAACGTGCTGTAGGTCTGTATGCAGCACATATTCTTAAAGTAGGTATTGCAAGCGGCAGTGGTGCTGCTTTTGGTACCGCCTCGAGCATGACTATCGCGGGCCAAAGTGTGAGTTATTCTCGATCATCGAAAGAAGCTTTCTATGATCTCAGCATGTATGGCCAGCGCTACCTTGCCTTAAAAAATTCAATTCCAATTGATGATGAAGGTACAAACCCTAACCGTTTAGGCGTTGGTGCTTTTGTCGTATAGGAGATACCCATGCCTTTTAAATATCAGGCACCAGAAGGTTACAAGCCAACCAAAATCGTTATTGCCGGGCAAAACCTAGATATCAAAAACGGTGTTTTAGAATCTGATAATGACATTATCCATATTTTAAAGCCTTTAGGTTTTGAACGCTTTGTCGAATTTGTTGAGCCAAAGAAATCGGCAGCATCTGCTAAAGAGTAATTAAGCTATGAGCGATTATCGTGTTGATAGCCAAGTCAACTTTGATGAGATGAATAATCGCGTTAGGTTTGAAATAAGACGCACGATTAACGCTCTTACTTTGCGCTTACAGCGGATTATTCAGGAAGATATGTTGAGTGGCCAAAGGCTGAATGTACAGTCAGGCCGCTTGCGTGGATCCGTTTCTTCTAAAGTGGATGAGGATAAGGATTCGATAGAGGGAACGGTGGGAGCTGGTGGCGCTTTAGTGCCATATGCACCTGCACATGAGTTTGGTTTAAATGGTTCTTTAGGAGTTAAAGCACACCTAAGAACAATTAAGCAGGCTTTTGGACGACCTATATCACCAGTTCAAGTCAATATTAAAGCTCATTCAAGGAATGTACGTTTTAGAGAATTGCGCTTTATGCGTGATTCACTGGATATCGTGGCCAAGATTGTGCCGAAAAATATTGATGCAGCAATTGAGCGGGGTTTAGCAAGTGGATAGCGAAGCAATCTATCAAGCGTTGTTTGATCGATTAAGTACAAAAGTAGAAGGATTGATTACCGTAAGTCGCCGTTTACGTCACTTTAACCATGTAACGCCAGAACAGCGACCAGCGATGTTTATCACACAAGGTAATCAACAAGAAGTGCCGGTACATGGTTTAGATTCAAAAGTTGAGCTAGCCGCAGAGGTTTATCTCTATATCCATGAGTCGGATACTGCAAAGCCTCCATCATCACAGATGAATATTTTTATTGATCGTGTACGTGAAGCTATCAAACCTGAACATCCAGAATTTAGCGAATATCAAACCCTAGGTGGTTTGGTAGAGCACTGCTGGATCGAGGGCACAGTAGAAGTATATGAAGCGGTAGAAAACATGCTGGATGATCAGGCGATTGCCATTATCCCTATCCGGATCCTCACCACTAACTAACAAAATATTCATTTTATGACCGCCTCGATGGCGGTTTTGTCATATTAGAGAGGTCAAAATAAATGGCTCAATATTTATTTGGTGCTGGCAAGATCTTTGCTACACCGATCCAAGATGTATTCGGTCAGCCGATTAGTAATCCCACACCGGTTGAAGTAGGCGTATTACAGTCGGTAGGTGTTGATATTAGTTTCGATTTAAAAGAACTCTTTGGCCGTGGACAGTTCGCCGTTGATGCTGCACGCGGTAAAGGCTCTATTAAAGGTAAAGCATCGTTCGGCCGTATTAATGGCACATTGTTAAATTCCATTTTCTTTGGTGGTGTAGTTGCTGAAGGCGGGATTGAGACAGTATCTCAAACCATTAATGGTGAAATCGTTCCTGCAGGTGGCCTAGTAACTCCAGTAGTTCCAAATAGCGGCACCTTTGTTAAAGATTTAGGTGTAACAGATGGAAAGGCCATTCCACTTAAACGTGTGGCATCAGCACCTGTGGCAGGGCAATACAGTGTAGATGCTGCAACTGGTGCATATACTTTTGCAACGGCGGATGTTGGGAAAGTTGTTTTTATCAGCTTCCGATATTCGGCAACAGTAGCAGGTGGTAAGTCAATTACGGTGTCTAACTTAGACATGGGTTATACACCTGAGTTTGCATTAGATCTGCAACGTGATTACAAGGGCAAATTCATGCACATGAATTTCTACCGTTGTACCAGTAACAAGCTTGGGTTCAGTTCAAAACAGGACGATTATGATATTCCTGAGTTTGAATTCCAGCCTATGGCTGATGATCTCAACCGTGTTTTCAAAATCGATTTATCAGAGTAATAGCAAATGCAATTTAAACAAGTTGAAAACCCACGTGGTAATAGTAAAGAAATTGCTGGTCAAGTATGGATTTTTGCTCCGGCGCCATTGGGTACGATTGAGCGGTTCCAAGAACAATTAAGCTCAAACAATGTTCCCACATCTGTAATTGTGGATATGGCTCATGTTTGTTTAAAACGGAATTATCCAGATATTACCCGTGAATATGTTTCTGATGAGCTCTTAGATATGGCTAACATGGAAGAGGTATTATCACTTGTAACTAAGACCTCAGGCTTGGAATATACAGGTGCAACTAAACCAGCGGATGAATCTTCGGGGGAATAATCTGGGAGGAGCTGTACACGCATTTAGTGCTGACTATGGGGCACGATTACGACTATGTGCGTAACGAAATGGATTTACCAAGATTAAGAGCATTAAGTGCGTATCAGCAAATTAACCCTCCCGCACATATTGGAATACAACGCCTTTGTCGTATCTTGGAAGCATTCGCTGGAATTGAAGAGACAGACCCAGCAATCACAGTTTCAGATGATGATGAAGACGATATGCTTGAGGTTTTAGAAAGTTATTCGCAGGGTGGTTAAGGCTGCCCTTATAAATATTAATGTGACATTAAGTAACCAGTTTGTTAAATTGTATGAACTTGATAATAACTGGTGTACTCATGAAAAATTTTATAATGGTAACTTTATTGAGTTTTGGATTATTTGGTTGTGCAACTACATATAAGGCGCCTGTTACTTTAAACCAAAGTGCAAGTGAAAAAGTTAGTGCTTCAAAAGACCAAATATTTAAAGCTGCCCAGCGTGCATTAGCTATTAATGGTGAGCAAATTATGAGTGCAAATGCTGATGCCGGAGTAATCTCTACAGCTGCTCGTGATTATCGCCTGACACCAAATTTAGCTGATTGTGGAACAACAATGGGAATTGATTATTTGAAAGATAATCGAACCAGCACAAAGGTTGCGTATAATATTTTAATTGCAGATAATTCTTTAGATGTTCGCACAACGCTTCAAGGGGATTATAAAGTTGGTGATGTAACTCAAAATATTACTTTAACTTGTGTGTCACGTGGTGTTCTAGAACAGCAAATGATTCAAAAAATTAAAGCAGAGATTAAGTAATAAAATTTAAACATTTCTAAAGGTTTTATATGGGTAATTATATTGAATCAAACTTAGCAAAAGATGAAAAAATCATTGTTAAGGCGCATGTGTCATGGTGGTCGCAAATCTGGTTATTATTATTTGGCACCCTCCTAATATTTGCAGGTGGTATTGGAATAATTTTAATAATAATTGCAATTATTAATGTCTTAACCACAGAGCTTGCAATAACAAACCGAAGAATTATTGCGAAAACTGGATTGATCCGTAGAAATACAATTGAATTGAAAGTAAATAGGGTTGAGAGTCTAGGGGTAGATCAAGGCATTACTGGGCGAATTTTTAATTTTGGTTCAATTGTTGTGAAGGGGACTGGAGGATCACATGCGCCAATCCCATATATTTCTAGACCCCTAGAATTTAGACAACAAGTTAATCATTATTTGGATGAACTTGATGATCAAGGAAAAATAGCTCTTTGATTTTTAAAAGCACTCTAGGGTGCTTTTTTTAATGGGTTTAATGTTTGCTATTAATAATATGGAAGTGTATTAATTCCCCCCTTGCAGCAATTAAGTGAAATTGAAATCTTAGTGGTTTAAACACTGGTGTAATGAATTAAACTTTCACAGCCGTCCTTTTAGGGCGGTTTTTTTATGCCTATGAGGTTTGTATGGCAAATAACAACCGCGTTGAAGTCCATGTGGGTGCGAAAACATCCGAGCTAAAAAAAGGTATGGATGATGCTGAAAAAATTGTTTCAGATTCAGCAAAGCAAATTGAAAATTCCACCAAAGGGGTGAAGTTTAAGTTTGACCTTTCAAGTGTTAAGCGTCAGTTTGATGATGTTTCTAAGTCTATTTCAGAGGGTTTTAGCAACCAAATTAGTGAAGCACTTGGCGGTTCAAGAATAAGTTCAGCTTTTGATGGTATTACTTCCAAATTAGGAGCTCTGCGTGGTGGTGCATTGGTTGCTGCAGGCGCAGTTGCTGGTTTAGCAGTGGGTGGGACCATAGTAGCTACCGCAGGCTTAGCAACATTGGCAATTGAAGTGGCTAATAACAATGTTGAACTTACGAGATTCTCAGCCTTAGCAAATACCTCAATACAGTCATTTCAGGGATTGTCAGGTGCAGCTCAAACATTGGGTTTTTCTCAAGAAAAACTTTCAGACATGATGAAAGATTTCAACGAAAAGATCGGTGAGTTTGCATCAGTAGGTTCTGGTGGTGCTAAAGATTTTTTTGAGCAAATCGCTGTTAAAACGGAGTCTGGTGCTGAGGGGGCAAAAAAGCTCGCTGAAGAAATGTCCAAGATGGATGGGGTAGAAGCCTTACAAACATATGTAGATAAGCTGGAAGAAGCTGGAGTCAACCAGCAACAAATGTCGTTTTACCTTGAAAGTATGGGCTCAGATCTCACTGGTTTAATTCCAATATTGCAAGATGGCGGTAAGCTTTGGAAAGAATACCAGTCTGCTATGGAAGAAGCAGGGATTATTACTGGTGAAGAGGCAATTCAAAAATCCATTGAATTAAAGGCTCAAACTGAAGTACTTCAAATGCAGTACACCGGCTTAAAAAATCAATTGGCTCAAGCAGTGATGCCAGCTTTAAGTGGTGTAATTAGTCATTTTATGAATGGCACGACAAAAGGTGGAGCATTTACCGGAGTTATTCAGACATTAGGCTCAGTTGCCAAGGGCGTGGCAGTCGTTATTGTTGGGCTTGGAGCTGGATTACAAAATCTTGTGCGATTAATGTCTGGTGTTATGAGTAACTTAAGGACTATTGGAAGTACCGCCGTAAACTTTGTAAATGCGGATGGGATTCTGGCTAAAGGTAAAGCTCTGGCGGGTGGCGTTAAGGCTATCTGGACAGAAACCAAAGAAACTGTGGTTGATATTGCTGGTACCACCAAAGCCGCAATTAATTCTGCTTCTAATATCTTTAGTGGAACACCCTCATTTGATCGTTTAACTCAGGCAAAGATTGACATACAGAATGCACAATTAGGTGCTAGAGGTGGAAGCGGTGGTGTCACTTCGGGTATTGGCCAGAATAAAGCACTTAATCCTGATGGTGGTAAATCAGATAAGGCAAAGCAGGGTAAATCTGATGCTGTGCGCCAAGCTGAACAGGCAGCTAAAGCACTTGCTGATATTCGGTATAAATATGCATCCGAAGAAAAGAAAGTCGCTTTAGATCTTCAGAAGGCATTAGATGAGATTGAAAAATCTAAAATGACTGCCGATGAAAAAGCCGCTGCCAAAGTCAAAGCCGAAAAGGATGCTTCAGACAAGATTATTGCTATCCGTTTGAAAGAGTTTGATGAATACAAGAAAGCTCGTGAAGAACAGATTGACAATTATCAACAGCAAGCTCAACGCCTGTATGAAATCGAAGCTGCTCGGATCCAAGCTGAATATGATGCCAAGAAGATTTCTAATGTACGTAAAGTTCAATTAGAGAAGCAGCTCGAAGATCAATTACGCGAAATTAAACGACAAGGTCTTTTAGAGCGTCTTGCACTTGAGAACGAGCAAACCGGAATTACAGGCAAACAAGGTAATCAAAACCAAATCACAAACAATATTTCTGATTTAGAGACAGATCAGAAAGTTGCTGACACTAAGTCTATGGGCTTAATCAGTGATGCGGAAATGAAAGACTTTGAAGCTAAGTTCGGTGGGTTCACTTCTCGACTTTCTAACCTTTGGGATCAGGGCATTCAGTCTCTTATGAATGGTACCTTGACTTGGAGTAATGCAACAAAAGCCGTACTTGCTGATATGGGCGCATTTGCATTGCAATCAGCGACTAAAGAGCTTCAAGGCTGGCTAAGAATCCAAGCGATTAAATTAGCTCGTAAGCTTGGTTTCGTTGGTGCTGAAACGGCAGCGGAAGCTTCTGGCCAAGCTGCTCAAACAGGGGCAACGATTGCAGGTGAAGCAACTCGTACTAGTGTTACTGCTGCTGGTGGTTTAGCTCGATTGGGCTTGAAGGCTGCTGAAGCTATCAAGGGCATCATGATGTCTGCATGGGAAGCCATGGCAGGTGCTTTTAAAGCAATGGTTGCTATTCCATACATTGGACCAATTCTCGCCGTAGGTGCCGGTGCTGCTGCATTTGGTCTAGTAGCTGGCCTTGCTGGCAAGATCAAGTCAGCTCGAGGCGGTTATGACATTCCATCTGGTGTAAATCCTGTTACTCAGCTACATGAAGATGAAATGGTTTTACCTTCACAACATGCAAATACCATTCGTGAAATGGGTAAAGCTATGCGTAGTGGTGCAAGTTTTGGAGCAGCTGCAGCGGCAGAAGGTGGGGGTTCTGGACCAACCATTCATATTAGTGCCGTGGATGCTAAGAGTATTGAGCGCTTGTTAAAGAAAAATGGCCGTGCAGTCGCTAGCGGCTTACATAGCTATGTTCGTGGCTTTGGTAAGAATGGTAAATAAGGAGGTATTAGTGTCAAACGTATTATTTCCAGAATTACCCGGTCTTGAGTGGGATACATCAATTACACCCATGTTCAACACCAAGATCATGACTTCAATTAATGGCCGAGAACTCCGTGCGAGTTTTCAGGCCGCTCCAAAATATGAGATCTCGTTGTCTTACGCATTTTTGCGTGAAAATAAGGGGAGAAAGGAATTGCAGCAACTACAAGGTTTTTATTTAGAGCGCCGAGGGGCGTTTGATTCATTTCTTTATAAGATGCCTGAGGATAATGAGTTTAGCTGTACCTTTGTTGGTGATGGAGCTACAACCTCATTTCAGCTTTATAAGGATATGTATACAAGTCAATTGCCACTGGGAAATACCGAAGAGCAAATTGTCGGTGAATTAGATCCTAATATGTGGAATCAAACCCCAGTTAAAACCATGTGGAATTCCAACCAAGAAAAGTTGATGTGGAATACCGCATCTGCTCAGGTGACGAGTGACGGCAAATACATTCTTTCACAGCCAATTGAAGAGGGAGTAGAAGTAACTGTAAAGGGTACTTTCTATTATCGATGTCGTTTTAAAGATGATACTCAACAGTATGTCAACTTTATGCATAAATTATGGAAGGCGAATAAGGTTGAATTAATTGGATCTCTAGGAAATAAGATATGAGACAAGCATCACCCAAACTTATTGCCTTATTAGATGCTGATCAGTTCATTATGGCTGACCTGTATACCATCACTACTATTCAAGGTATTGAATATCGCTATACCAGCTATGACGTAAATTTGACGGTACAAGGCAAGGAATTTCGTTCTGACGGACCAATCATAAGCCGTGAAGGTACTAGCCTGTCATTAGGAATAGAGGTTGATAACCTTTCTATCAAAATTGAAACCAATGAAAATACAAAATTCGGCGACGTGCCCGTAGCACAGGCTTTTCATAACGGCGTTTTGGATGGTGCTCGTTTTAAGTTGGAGCGCATATTTATGGATATAAATACCCCAACTAATACCAGCGCCGGTACGCTAGTTTTATTTGAAGGCCGCATTGTTGAGCCTGAACTCAATCGTCATGAAATTAACGCCAGTGTAGTTTCAGAAGTGGATGATTTAAAACTTCAAATGCCAAGAAATTTATACACACCAGGTTGTTTAAATACCTTGTTTGATAATGCGTGTGGACTGCTTAATGGTGATTTTGCCGTAAATACGACAATTGGTCCGAATAGTACACCTAGCCGCATCCTTTGTGATTTAAGTCAGCCACAAGGTTGGTTTACACAGGGGGTTGTTGAATTCTTGGAAGGTGCAAACATTGGCATTAAGCGTACAGTTCGTTTGCATGAGTCTGGGGCTTTACTTCTAACATTACCACTCCTTGACATGCCAGCAATAGGAGAAGCAATTCGGGTTTATCCGGGGTGTGACAAACGACTCGATACATGTACAAACCGATTTAATAACCGTGCTCGGTTCCGTGGTGCACCATTTGTACCTGTACCTGAAACGTCAATTTAATTTACTTAATTTAACCCTAGCCCTGCAAATGCAGGGCTTTTTATTGGGGGGAAGAAATGCCTTTACCTAATGCTGACCAGTTCGTGGGTCAAAACGTCACAGAATCTGGCTTTAAAGAAGCCCAAACACAACTCATTGAATTTTTAGGAGATGAAGTTCCAACTATTGAAAAGTTAGTTAATACCTTTGCAACGAAGGAACTTGCTGACTCTAAAACGGCATTAATGCCTATTGATTATAAGGTCACAATCACTAGTGATCCTGATGAATCAAAAAACGGGGACTATATTTGGAACGGAACAGCACTTGTTAAAAGTCCTTATGATCCTGTGGTCATTTCTAATGTGTATACCAATAAGCAGGTAGAAGTCATCGGAAATGCATTCGACATTAAGATGGCCAATGATCCTAAAATTGACTGTATTCATGCAGATGCTTTAGGACGGGCATTAATTTATTACGACAAAGAAAACGAGTGCTTTGTAGGAGCTGGTTTATTTGAGTCACTATTTAAAATAATTGGTCAGCTTAAAAAGTATGAAGATGGCCGTTATAGCACGGACCCTGTAGATGCAAATGGTCGGCTTTTATTTGGCTGGGATAAGTTAACAGATAGGTTCTTTTGTGGTGAAGAATTTGGGGGGCAGCAGCAATCAAAAAACTATTATGTTTTTGAACAGGCACAACACGTTGGCTCTGTAAATCATATGCTTTGGTATGGCGAGTCTTACACTATGGGAGCATCGGCACCAATAGTTTTAAGTGATTCACAACCCTATAAAAACCTTACATTTGATTCAGGTCCACGAAAAGATGTCGAAGCAACATCCGTAATTCCATTGCGGGAATTTTTTACGGATCCATCGGTCGATGGCTATCATGATCGAGGTGAGACTTGTTGTTCCGGATCTGCAAATTATGCATCTGTTAGCATGATGAAGAATCGGGGAATAAATCCAAGTGACCATGTCATTTTCTCAAGCACGGCTGGTCACGGTAGCTTTAAACTTTCTGATTTGATTAAAGGTACGTCATGGTATCCAAGACTATTGGCGCATGTAAACAAAGCTAAGCAGCTAATTAATAATTCTGGTTATACACCGCAGATTATTAATTTTGTGCAAGGTGCAAATGATGCGGCCGCAGCTTCAAGAACCCCTAAATCAGTATATAAGCCCATGCTTGTACAGCTCCAGATCGATGCTGAAAGTGATATTAAAGCGGCTTCGGGTAAGGATAATCCTATACGTTTTATGTTGGCTCAGATGAGTTATGGAACGGCTGCACATAAAGATATGGCACTTGCTCATCTTGAATTATGCCAAGAATCTGACAAGTTTATGTTGGTCACACCGATGTATCACTTCCCTTATGATGGAGATAAAATCCATCTTACAAATATCGGCTACAAGTGGATGTCGGCATATTTCGGACGCGCATATGATCAATACATCTATGAAAATAGAAAACCTGACTGCATAAATCCACGCCTGGCATACATCGAAAATGACACCATCATTATTAAATTTGATGTACCGGCTTTACCCCTTCAAATTGATACCACTTCATTAGCCGTTACAACCGACAACGGTTTTAAAGTCTTATTGCTTGATGAAAATGGTGCAGTTCAACTAGATACCAATGGGCAGCAAGTAGTAGCTGATATTACAGAAGTCATTACTAAGGATGACATGGTTTTATTGAAGTTGGCTGCTCCATTAACTGCGGGTGCCTTGGTTCGATATGGTCTTGATTATCAAGGGACTGGATTGATTCTTACGGAAGGGGCAAGCGGTAATTTACGAGATTCCACTAAAGAAACTGTCTTAATTGAAGGGGTTGAAAAACCCCTTTATCACGTTTGCCCACATTTTGAATTAACTGCATACCTAAATAAAGGAATTTAAAGATGCCTAATTTAACTTTTCAAAATTCAGATTTTATTTCATCTCGTACTGACCTGCCGATTATTCAAAATGTTACAGATGTTATGCCTTCTACTCGATTTGAAACGGATTCATATGGTCATTGGGCATTTTATGGTGATAACCCATTAAAAGATAAGATTAATGGCCGTTTACTTACATTACAGACTAATGCTGCTATCCAGCCAATCTTTTCACCTCAAGGCGTAGCGTTAACAAACGCAAAAGGAAGTGCTTTTTTGAGTGATTTAATCGATAGCACTGATACGAGTATTACTGAAATTCTCGTTGCTAAAACAACTAGTTTAGGCCTTTATTTGATGGGAGCATCGTTAACAAACGGTTCTAAAACTACTGAAAATGGTTTTGGTGCTTATGCTGGTGTGGATTCTCAAGACGGTAATAAACCTAAGATATTCATGAATATGAAGCCTGCTATAGCTAGTCAAGCTGGCGGCTTTTCTGCTTTAACCAGTGGGCAAGTCATCGATTTTACAACGCCGTTCCTTGTGGCGGTAAGCGTTGATAAGACTAAGAAAACTGCTTTGCTTTACACTCTTAAAAATGGTGTTGAGTCTTTTATTTCAACCACATATACAGGCGCTTATGAACAGTCGTCTAAAAAGATTGCTGTTGGTAATGCATATTATGATGCAGTTGAGAGTAGCACTAAAACCACTTTTGCAGAGGCTATCCTTTACAACAAAGCTTTAGGATTAAATCAGATCAAAGCCGTAGCTCAACGTTGTAAATTACGTTTAGCCGCGAAAAATATCATTATCTAAGTTCTAAAGAGCGTTTCTTTCATTATGAAAAATATTGAAGCAGTTCAAGAGGCTCTTACATGGCTTGGTACTCCTTATCACCACCAAGGCCGTGTTAAAGGGGTTGGGGTAGATTGCGGGACTTTGATTTGTGAGGTCTACGAAAAAGTAGGCCTCATGGATCATTTAGATCCACGGCCATATCCACCAGACTGGCACCTGCATCAGATGGGGCAACGTTATTTAGAACTTATCTTAGGTGTATGTGATGCAGTAGATGGACCACCTCAACCGGGTGACATCGTTTTATATCAATTTGGCAAGTGCATTAGTCATGGTGCGATTGTCATCGAATGGCCGCAAGTCATTCACAGTTATCTCCATCAGGGAGTGATTATCCAAGATGGAACTAAAGGAAGTTTAGCCCGGCGAATTGCCGGGTTTTTTCGTATGAAGAGGCTAAAAGAATGAGTGGTGTTTTTGGTAGTACAACAATTAGTACGTCAGATACACGTATTAATTCAATGCGTATCCAGCAATCAGCCTATGGGCTTTGTCAGCCTTTGGTTTACGGAAAAACCCGGGTAGCGGCCAATATGTTTTGGTATGGAGATTTTACAGCTACTCCTCATACAACGGTTCAAAAGTCTGGAGGTAAGGGCGGAGGCACGAAAACCAGTAACACAACATTTAGTTATAGTGCCTCACTTATGCTTGGCTTGTGTGAAAATCAGATTAAAAAGATTGGCTTGATATGGGTTGATAAAGAGCAATTTGTTTCCAAGCAAGAAGGATCCATTGTTTTAGATCCAATTGATCAGCTTAAGTTTGAATTATTTGATGGAAATAATAACCCGCCGTGGGGTTGGTTGGTTTCAAAACATCCCAATCAGGCAATTAACTATCCATATTTGGGGTATGTGGCGGCTGCAAATTATGAGATGGGCAATAGTGCAAGCCTTTCAAATCATAACTTTGAAGTGATTAGTACAATTACTTTGTCAGATACTATTGATGATGCTAATCCAGCAGATGTGATTGAAGACTTTATTACGCATCCACGTCATGGAGCCGCGCCTAATCTAAACATGGCCGATTTAGAAGAGTTCCGTACTTATTGCCGTGCTGCCAATCTTTTAATTAGTCCTGCATTCACAGAGCAACGTGCAGCTTATGAAACGATTAATGAAATTGTAGAAGCTGTAAATTGTGCTGTGGTACCAAGTCCAGACGGTTTAAAGATCCGCTCTTTTGGTGACTCAGCAATCACTGGTAACGGTGTAACTTTTACTCCAGATCTCACACCTGTTTATCACTTAACAGATGATGATTTTATAAGTGATGATGAACCGGTACGAGTACGCCGTAGCCGTGATACAGATGCTTATAATCATGTTCAGATCGAGTACATCAATCGATACAACCAGTACAACACAGAGACTACTGAAGCGAAGGACCAAGCAAATATTGAAATGTTCGGCTTACGTACTGAAGATCCAGTAGAAAACCATTTCTTTTGTGAGCCCAAAATAGCTCGTCATGCCGCACAGCTTCGCTTACAACGTTTGCTCTATGTGCGTAACGAATATGAGTTTAATTTGGGCTGGAAGTTCTGCCGATTGGAACCTATGGATATTGTCACCATTACGGATGAAGCACTGGGCTTAAATCAATTTCCTGTACGTATTACACGCATAGAAGAAGATGGAGACGGCGAGCTTACTATCACAGCAGAAGAGTTGGCCATAGGTTCAAGATCGGCAATTGAATATGATTCACAAGCCTCTAACGGTTACCAAGGCGGAAATGAAGAACCGGGTAATGTGAATGCACCAGTTATTTTTGAGCCTCCGCTGGATCTTACAGATGGTAAAAATCAGGTATGGGTTGCAGTGTCTGGTGGTATCAATTGGGGTGGCTGCAACGTTTGGGCCAGTCTTGATAATACAACTTATGAAATGATTGGAACTATTTACGGTTCTGCAAGATATGGCCAATTAGTTACGGCGATTGATGCCGATGACACAGCGCTACAAGTTGAACTCAATACGGTGAGCCAGATTTTTAGCGGCACATTAGAAGATGCTCAAGCTGACCAAACACTTTGTAAAGTTGGTGATGAGTATTTTAATTATCAAGTGGCTACTTTAAACGGATCTGGGCTTTATACCTTAAGTGATGTTTTACGTGGACGTTTTGATGATGCACAAAATCATAGTGCAGGTGAACCGTTTGTGCGTCTTGATCGGGCTATCTTTAATTATCCTTTCAATGAAAATCTGGTGGGTAAACAGATCTTCTTGAAGTTCACAAGCTTTAACGGTTTGGAACGTAAAGAGCAAACATTAGATGAGGTAACGGCATACAGCTATACATTATCTGGTGGACGTCCTGCAGGTGTGAAAGGTCTATCACTTCAATCGCCGTTTGTAGGAACTACATTTAAAGTTCAATGGCAAAGCTCAACCGGTGCAGATGGCTACCGTGTGCAAGTCTGGTCGAATGGCGCAATGATTCGTGAGGTTGATACAACCAATACGGATTACAGCTATTCGATAGAAGAGGCGAAACAGGACGGTATAGGCCGAGCTTATACAATACGTGTGGCAAGTAAGAATGGCGACCAGATCAGCACCTATGCTGAATTAAGTATTAGTAATCCGGTACCGCCAGTACTGCTGAATGTTTATACCTCAGCAACTATTGATTCAGTCACAGTGACATGGGTCCCTAGTGAGGTTCCGGATCTGAAAGACTATGCTGTTTGGCTAAGCAGTACATCTAATTTTGATCCAACACAAACACCACCTACATGGACCGGCACAGAATTAACAACCACAATCGGAGGATTACAACCAACAACCACATATTACATCCGTGTTGCTGTACGTGATGTATGGGAAAACACAGTCTGGAACTATTCAAATCAGATTACTCAAAGTACTTCTGAAGCTTAATTTTAATTACTTATTTAGCACCCAATTGGGTGCTTTTTTATTTCATATTTAAGGAGGGTGAATGATGTAAATATTAATTAATTTCAAAACCTACTGATTTCAAAAGAAAAGTTAAGTTTAATTTAAAAAGGCGAAAGAAATGGAAGTGTATGAAAGTATTAGTGACCTATTAAATATTCAAAATCCTGTGAATGGGAAAACTGTTTATGTGAAGTCTTACCATAATGGTTTAGCGATTGGAGGAGGCCATTTTATATATGATTCTAGTAAGGCTGCACAAAAAGATGATGTAGTTGTTTTTAATGGGTGGGTTCGTCAATTTATAAACCAGAAGGAATATGATGCGACGTGGGGTGGAGCAATCCCTAATGGAGTATCCGATGCGACAGATGGAATCCAAAAAGTTTTAAATATTATGCCGGCTTATTCTAATTTAAACTTTCCAGTTGGAACGTTTCTAATTAATACAATTAAAATAAAGCAGCTTGGCATTCGATTTATTGGAAAAGACCGTATAAATACAGTTCTAAAATTTAGAGTAGTTAATGATTGTATAAAAATAAAAGAAGCATGTGGATTTCATCATCTTAGTATTATTGGAACTGGCGTATTTAATCATGATGTATTAATTCTTGATGAAAAAGATCACAATAGAGCAGATGTAGATGTTGATATAAATGATTGCTATTTATCAGAATCTCAATACGCAATTCGAATTTTTGGACGTGGAGTTATAGTTGATAATAGTTCTTTTTTTAACATTCGTATTGCATGGCTAGATTTAGAATTTCCTGCACAAGATGTTTTTGAGCCTGGCCCTTTCAATAATATGAATGCCAGACAGGGTATGAGGGGCTATATTTTTAGAAATAATCGTAACCATTATTCACCTTGTTATATGGTTAAGAATATTGGCTGGAATTCAGAGAATGCTAAAGGTTTCTTGATAACGGGAAATCAGCTGGAAGGTGGGAGTCGTTTAATTTTTGGTGCTTGTCGCGAGGCTACAATCTCTGGAAATATTTCCTATCATCGGACGGCAGATTGGAAATATATCGAGGCCACATCTTTGCAAGATATTGTAATTTCGGGAAATACATTTTATCAATATGAAGATTCAGATTTCCCAGAAACTCCAGACTCAGGCGAGTTTATAACTATTAACAAGTTTGCTAAGAATATTACGATTACTTCTAATAATTTCAAGCGTATTGGTCAGAGTTTAGTGCGTATTTATACTGATTCAAATACGTTGAACTCAAATATTACTATCAAAAATAATCATTATGAACAATGCTTTAATTCAAGTGCGCCATTGTTAAATATGCAAAGTGGTAAATTTGACCAAGTAGAAGTTGAGGAAATTTTATCTGCTCCGAATGATACTTGGATAGCGGTAACACGTAATGCGGGACTTTCCGTAATAAACCATCTGATAAAAGTGAGTGCTATTGGTAGTTCCTTTATTCACAACTTATCAAGAGCAGTAAGTTTGGGTTCTACTTATAAGCAAGGAGTCTATGTTGGAACAGGGAGTAGCACAACAAAGGAGTTACTGATTGGTTATGAGCCGAGATTACTCAAAATTCAAGCCAGTGATGGAACGGTTTGTTTATTGCCTTATGGAACAAGTTCAATGGCTAATGGCATAACAGGGGTGAATATAAATGGAATTGCGACACTAACAGGAAATGCTAACAAAGAAAATGTCATATATTTTTGGGAGGCTTCATAACAGTAATAAAATTAATTGTTAAGCCATTCAATTAATTGTTTTTAATTTAATAATGAAGTCCTGATCTCATTACTTAAAACCAAGCCCTTTGCTTCACTAGCTTAGGGCTTTTTTATTGTCTAAATTTTCTGGAGAAACAAATGGAACCAGTTTCCACTAGCGGCTTTACAGCACTATTAAAATTTTATGGGTTTGCAATTGTAGTGGCTTTGGCGGCCAGCTTGGTTGTAGCAGTCGTATTAATGACGCGTATGCCACGTTCACCACAAGAGTGGGCTGTAGGTTTGATCTGTACGGTTGTTTCAAGCCTTGCAGGTGGCTCATTCATTATTGTGAAGTGGGGGCTTCATGAATGGGTTACTGATATATGGGGGATGATTGCACTTGGTGGGTTCTTCTTCGTTTGTGGTTTACCCGGTTGGGCTTTAGTTCGCTGGATCTTTAATTTTATTAACAAACAGGAAGGTAAGACGATTATTGAAGTACTTAAAGAAGTTAAGAAAGCCAAAAACGATATTACGAACAGTTAATGCCGCCTTCGGGCGGTTTTTTTACATCTAAAGGAAACCGAAATGAACTTTTGTAATTTACAGAAAACACTTGGTGTTGTAGTTGATGGAAAGATTGGACGTGGCACTCTTACTGCCTTATTTAAGAAACTTGGCGCAAATCAAAGTCGAGCTGAAGAACTTGCTTTAGCTGCAAATGTACATTTAAAAGAATACGCAATTTTGTACAACGAGTTACGCTTTGCGCATTTCATAGCTCAGCTTGCACATGAGTCAGGTAACTTTCGCTATATGGAAGAAATCGCATCCGGTGCAGCATATGAAGGGCGTAAGGATCTAGGCAATATTATGGCTGGTGATGGAGTTCGCTTTAAGGGACGTGGGCCAATCCAATTAACTGGGCGTGATAATTATCAAAAATATAGCCGAGCATTAGGTATTGATTTTGAATCCCACCCCGAACTTGTCGCAATACCAAGTATTGGTTTACTGGTTGCGTGTAAGTTTTGGGCAATCAATGGCCTTAATGAGCTTGCTGATCGTGATGATTTACTAACTATTACTCGCCGTATTAATGGTGGTACAAATGGTTTGGATGATCGTAAAGCCAAACTAACTAAAATTAAGAGCTGGATGACATGAGAATCTTAGCTCTGCTGTGCATTCTATTATCAGGATGCACAGCTCATACGATCAATAGCAATGTGAATGTAGGTATTTGTGTGAAAGCCCTTTGAGGAGGGCCTATAGCTTTATGCTTTAATTTGAGGTTGAGGTGGTTGAGGACTTTTATCAATAATTAATTTATCGCCCTTTATTACTCTTACAGGCGGCGGTGGTGGTGGTGGTGGAATGTTTTGATTTTGACTCATCGAATTTCCCTTCAAGTTTGTGACCAACATAAAATAAACTAACAATTAGAGTTAAGACTAAAATCGAGTAGGAGCTGCTTGCAATCTTAGTCAGCTTTGTTTGACGATCTACATTATTTAAATAATATGCTGAAGAGCATTCCGCATATTGGTTTATAAGATATAGATTAAATTGTTCCCTCACATATTTTTCAATTTCTTGCTGACTTGGTGGAGTGGCACTATTAGTTGTGAAATGATTTTCTAAAACTATTCTATATTGCTCCATTTCAATATTAGAATTTACTAATTTATCGTATTTATGTTTTGAAATACCATAAAAATTAATAATAATCGCCACTAAATAGAATAAACAAAATATCCACAAGCCGACAACTAACGCAAGTTGAGTTTGTGATAATTTTAATAAAGCATCAAACATTGTAAAATTTGCAGTTATGCAGGCTGTTATAAATACGGAAAATATAGCCATTCTCGTATATATTTTTTCTTTCATGTCAATTTGGAATAAATATTCAGCTTTGTAAAGTTCTAATCTTTTTTCTAGGTCCATTTTAATACTACTCTTTTAGTCCTTGATTATTATATTTGTTTTAATTTCTTATTACTAATAATTCATCCCATCTAAACGGATTTCTGCTTAATTTATCCCGCGACATTGACCAGTTCCGATTGGGTATAAAGCAAGGTCCGACACCCAGTTTTTTCTTTCCAAACTTACTATGGATACCATCCATAGCCTGCATCAAACATTCCTTTTTCTCTATGTGCTCAAAGTCGGTTAAGAGATCATAAGTATGGCCAGACTTTGGTTCTAAACTAGTTAATATTACTCCGCACTTCTTATACTTAATTCCTTCTTTATAAATATCGTTCAACATCCTTGTCGCTGCTCTAACAAAATCAACTGCGCAATCCGTGGGCTCAAAAAACGAACCTGTGATTGATTTGTTGTAGAACGGCACATTGGAATCGAAAGGATTTGACTGTACAAAAGCAATCATACATCCGCATAAAAGCTCTTCATCACGTAGCCTTTTACATGCATCTTGTGCATACATTGAGATTGCTTCTTTTAAGTCATTCAGTTCAGTTACGCGACCGCCAAAAGATCGGCTTGCTACTATTTGCTTTTTTGAGGGTGGGGTGTGCTCGATCTCAATGCATGAAATACCTTGTAGTTCATAGATAGTACGAGCCATCACAATTGAAAACTTTTTTTGCATCTCTCGAGGTTCAGCACAGGCTAAATCAAGCACTGTATTAATTCCCATGCTTTGCAACTTTTTTGAGTGCTTACGGCCTACACCCCAAACTTCAGATACTTCAATTAATGAGAAGTAATATTCTTTGTTGCAAGGATCCATATTTGCGAGATCGCACACACTGTTAAAGCCCGAGTTCTTTTTTGCTATATGGTTGGCAATCTTCGATTCTGTTTTGCTTCTACCGATACCGACGCAAACTGGTAAACCTAACCATTTCCATATTTGTTGGCGCATTTGCTGACCGACTTTTTCTAAATCAAAGTTCTTTTCATAAGCTGTGAAATCAACAAAGCATTCATCTATAGAGTACGGTTCTACTTCTTCATCTGTAACATACGAAGCAAGGATTGTATGAAAGCGCCGTGACATTTCTGCATACATTGCGTAGTTGCTTGAAAGTACAAGTACGTTATGTTGTTGAACAATGTCTTTAACTTGAAAAAGAGGCACACCCATTTTAATGCCTAAAGCTTTTGATTCATTACTACGAGCAACGGCACACCCATCGTTATTGCTGAGCACAATAACGGGTTTGTTGTTTAAACTCGGGTCAAAGACTCTCTCACAAGAGACGTACATGTTATTGACGTCAATCAGGAAAAAGACTTTGTTCTCATGTTTCATGACTAATTTCTTATCATTTTAATGATGTAGGTAACAACGCCCCAAATTATTAATTCTTGGCCATCCAATAGATAAATATTTTTATAGTCGGGATTTTCTGCTTTTAGCCATTTGCCTTTTTCATCAATCATTAGGCGCTTAACTGTAAAATCATTATCGATTAGTGCCACGACAATATCGCCGTGTTTTGCATCGAGACTGCGATCGACAATTAGTTCGTCATCAATATCAATACCTGCATTCAGCATTGAAAGGGAAGCAACTTTGACAATAAAAGTTGCAGTTTCATTTTTAATTAGGTGCTCATTCATATCGAGAGCTTTGTCGATGTAATCTTGTGCTGGGCTGGGAAAACCTGCTGAAATCTTCTCTAGAGCATAGGGGACAAGCATGTGAGTAGTTGGTATAACTTGCTTGATTAATAAGGCTTCAGATAAAACAGCCCCTTGTGTGAGGTACGGTTTTATCTGGATAATGGATGGTGCAATTTCGCTCATAGAATACCCCCTAACTTGAATTTGTAACATATTCAAGATGATATGCTAGAGCTTAGTTAAATTTCAAATTTAAAAAGTTGTGGATAAATAATGACTAGTCACAACTTGTCGCACATTATTGTGCATTTGGTCGGAAATTCATCATCTAGCATTAGTATCTATGTCAATTAGTAAGTTGACGACCCGTATAAGCCTTTGAAGTAACTCTAAAAATCCCTCTATTTTAGGTTTATTAGATGGGTTATTAATATGTTCAATTACTGCATTACACTTAATAACATACTCTTTAATTTCTTCGTACTTCTTATCGAAAAAAGGAAAATTGGGTAATTTTATATTTTCCAAATTAATAATTTCTAACTTATTTAAATTCTCAATTTTTAAATTTAAATCACTTAAATCTTTAAGTAATAAAGGATCAAATGAAAGATTAAGATTAGGATGATTTTGAATAATATTTTTAATTTCTTTTTTTAATATATTATTTATATCTGAATTTTCAGTAAAAAAATCTTCCACATCTTGATAAGTTTCATTAACTGAAAGTGAATTTTTGATATCATCTACTGAACTTGGGTTTAGTCCGACGTTTAGGAATGAAGTAGTATATTTTAAAAAATTATTGATGTCGAAAATATAAAAGTCATCTACAGATGATTCTATAAATATCTCTTGTTTTAATTCAGGTCTAGCGCCAAGAATTTTCTTTCCATTCAAATTCTCGACTATTCTCCAATCCTCTTTTACATCTTCACTAATAAAAATTATATTTTTAATGTTGGGGTCTTTTGAATATTCGATAATTTGTTTAAATATTAATAAATCGCCAAACTTAGACTTATATGTTAAGCCATTAAATGTAAAAACTTCATTTTCTTTGACCTTTTCATCTTTATAACCAGGAGGAGTCATATTTTTATAGCGATTCTCACCATTCCTGAAGATCTCATCCAGTTTAGCTTGAGTATCAAAAATATTGTTACCCAGACTATTTCCACTAAAAATGTAGTCAAACTCTTCTCTTATATAATCTTTTGAGGTTAAGTAAATTTTATCTTGATCTATATCAGTTATTAAGTCTCTAATCTTACCGACTTCCTCTTTGAGTAAATCTTTAACGTCTTCAATTTCTGATGAGATATTATTAATTATATCCTCTATTTTAGTGTAAATATTTAGATGCTTGGTTTTACTAGTAAATTTATTTTTAAATGTATGGAGAATTTTATCATCAAATGAAATTGAGTCTAAAAAATCATCGGTCTCTTTTTGCATATCTTGAATATAAATTCTGTGATTTTTTATAACTTTCAATCTGTTCCTTTGGAACTCAAGTGCAACATGGTAAGGAATCCATAGTCTTGAATTTAAGAATTTCAAAATATTTATAAAATCTTCTCTAGATTCTTTCTGAAATGAGTAAAGGCTTAATAAAACATTAGTATCCAAAATGAATCTTGTATTGGGGCTGTTCCAAATAGATTTTAAATAATCATCTTCGTGATTTTCGTAAAAAGAAATAAAAGCGTCTTTCATAAGTAATAGATTTTTCTAAAGTTTAGAAAAATAATTTATATGACTTCTTTTTGAAAATCAACAAGAAGGAAAGCCTATCTTTTTCGCATGCAATTAACTGCTGTAAATTCACCTAGAGGCAGCTCAAAGAAAAATTGATCAGCCTCTTCTTTTTTACAGTTTAGCCAATCTTCTCGATACTCTTCAGGAATAATGATGATAGATCTTTTCTCATCTTCTGGTTTATGAAACTGCGACATGAAAGGGTGATTATCAGCATTGATTGTAAGCATAGACATTGATCTAACTTGTTGACCATCAATCACAGTCGAATCATAAATAGCAGCAACTGTAAAAGGTAAGCCGTCTTCACGATAAATTCCCCAGCGTTCAGCTTTCCCATTCACATAACGTGGTTCATAAATCTTTTCGACTGGTATTAGTGCAAATTGGCTTTTAGCCCAAGCATGTCGGAAGCTCGGCTTTTTATCTACCGTTTCAGTTCTAGCGTTATATGTATATTTTGAAAACTTTAGGTCATGATTCCAAGGTGGAATCATGCCAAACTTTACTTGTCGCCATTCAATATGGCCATCTTTAGAAAATATAAGAGGACAGTCGTAACCCGGATAAATATCGGCTTTATAGTCAAACGTAGGCTCGAAGAGATCTAGTAGGTGTACCCGGTCTTTTGAAATAGGTTCGTAGTTTGCGCACATGTCTAATTCTTCTTCAAGTCTACTTCTAAATATACTTTCCCATCGAAGTTTTGTAAAAACAATACAGTTTCATAGAAAACATTTGCTAAATTGTTAACTAAGAAAGCATATCTAATAAAAAAGTTTCAAATCTATTTTATGAGTATGTATGCCTCTAATTCTTTTAAAGTTTTATTCAATTCTCTTAAAATGTTTTTATAACTTTCTTCTTGCATCTTATAAAAATCATCAACAGTTACCTTATTTGTATAGGCATGTTTGAAGTTTTCACCAAAAGTTTTTAGGTGCGGAGCAATTGAGTGTAAATTTTCGTTAAATTGAGGATTATCTGATAATTTCCCTAGATAGATAGTCTTCTGAGTAGAATTTATAATTGTTTCCATTGCTCTATCAACATGTATTTTAATTCTTTGACTATCGTTAACATACGTTTCAGTTAAAAAATTTAAGTCTTTTAAACCTCTAATTGCTGTGAAATTATGTGAAGCTTCGTTGATCTCTTTCCAAATTATTTTAGCCTCTTCTGCTAATACAGTTTTATTGTGTTGCTCTTTCCAAATATCATAGGCATAAATAACTACAAAGCTTGCAAATAAAGTTGCAACCACACTCAACATTGATAGATATAACGTCATATAATCTTTAATTGTTGCATTGTCTTGTGCTAAAGGAAGCCTAACACAACCGCCCCAGAACACATTAATAATGATAGTTCCTGCTAAAATTAATAAACCAAGAAAGCCAAAAGCAAAGATTATTAGATGATTTTTTGCTAAATTTCTTAAATAAACTTTTATTGCGCCTTTCATAAATATGCCTTTTTTGAAAATTATGAATAATAATGTTTAATGAAATGGATAAACTATACTTGTTTATATCGTTTAACTATTAACATGAACTACTTGCTATATGCAAAGTTTCTCTTTATTTAGCTTCTTACCACACTCATAACTATATAATTATTCTGTAAGCCCAAGGACCAGCCTGTCTCTTTATAAAATGGTTCACCATATTTAATTGTGTGCTGGATATAAAAGTAAACCCAATCTTTCATTTGCTAATTCTCAATGTCTAGTAAGTGATTTAATATTTAGGGCTATCTTAAGCCTAGCTATTCATGATATCTGCTTATAATAATATTGTTATGCTCAATCCACTTTTCTTGCATATTCCTTATTGATTTTTGTTCAAAGTAAATGCGGTTTTTGATCAAAGCTTTTGAAATATCAGATAACACAACATTTTCAATCATATTCATAGCTTTTCGAAGATCGTCAAAAGTCACTTGAACATATCCATCGGTTACATCGTTGTCATCATCACCAACCATGTGATTGATGAGTTTTTTAATTGTGTAACTACCAATCGCTAGACTATTTGCAATAGTTCCGAAGGTTCTCCGCAAATCATGAAATGTAAATTCAATACCAGTTGCTTCAGTTATCGTATGACGAGCTTCCCGCTTATCAACGATATGTGAATCTAGGGTATCTCCAGCGAAAACGTACTTATTATTGCCAGCAAGCTTTTTACGTTCTGCCAAGACATACCAAAGCATTTCTCCCATCGGTAGGAGAAGGTCTTCATGATTTTTCGGATCCTGAATTTTTATAGTTCCATATTTTAAGTCAACATTTGCCCATTCTAGTGTTTCACCTTCTTCTCTTCGGAATCCGGTTAGGATCAATAGGAGTAAGAAGTCCTGATTTGTGTAGGCGCGATGATTTAAATTTTGATTGCCTGCCCACCAAGTCGTACACACGGCAAGTGACCAGTCGTGTATTTGGTCTGCTCGAATATATCCCTTACGACGTTTTATCTTGTTCCATTTCTTCTCTTTGTAAATAACTCCAACAGGGCTTTTTTCTGTGATAATTTTTTCATCATTATCGTTATATAGAATTGAAGCGTTGAAGTTGTAGACAGCAGATAGAAACTTCATTGCAAGATTTGCTTGCGCTAAACTCCGCACAGATAAATCCATATGCTTGTTTAAAGTCATTTTCTGAGAAATTTCAGTAATTTTGATGTCTTTCCAATCTTTAAAATAATCATTAGCACATCGGTCGTAAGCATTGATCGTATTAGCGCTTAGCTTCTTTTTACTTTTGTAGACTTCATAGGCTTGTTCAAGCGTTGGGATTAATTCATTTGCTTCTTTTTCGGATTTAAAGTCATTCTTTAATTGTCTTTTTTGAGCAACCGGATCAATGCCTTGGTGCATCATTAACAATATCTTTTTAGCTTCTGTACGTGCTTGCTCAAGTGTGTATACACCATGTTTACCAATAGACTTTCTTTTGTTTCGGCCGTCAGGCATTCTCGTTTCAACAAAATAGGTTTTTGACTTTGTTGCAATTAAGCCAAAACCAATAGTAACTGAGTCACGATAAAATTTACTTCCGCTTTCTTCGAGGGGGATGCTATCGATAAATGTTTTAGTAAGCTTATATCTTTGGGTCATGATGACTTAAAAAGTACGAAACGATACGCAGCAATATACCACAATATTTTTAAAGCCTACTATAAGCCTATTTTTGATTAATTGGGTGAAAAATAATAGGTTTTTAAATTGATACGTCTTGTCGTAAGTTATTGTTTTTATATTAAAATAAATGCTCCGAAGATGCCGCTGCATGTGTCGTTACCCTGAACCCGATGAGTTCAAGGTGGACGCGACGTATACTTGCTGGGTTTCCTACTCGAAGGTAGGCATACACTCTAAATATACAGAACGCAATCCATAAGTTTAAGTATCGGCAGGGGAATAGACCCGCTGGCGAACATCCCAGAGATAGCTTAAGTATAACCGATCTGACCCTGATGGCAATCACTTGAGTTTATGGAACTGTAAACTTAGTTTGCGTTTGATGAAGCTTTGTACATTAGAGTACAGAAAATCATATTCAACTGGAGTTTTACTCTCAATAAAAATGCCTTGCATCTATGTTTTAGAATACAAGGCATTTTTGTATTGATAGAAGTTGATTAAACTACTTGTTCAACTTCTTCTAAAATTGTTTGCAAGAGGCGTTCGCAATGAGTGTATTCCTGCAAAGATTTATTAAGGCTCAGCACTTCTTGAGTTAACTGTAGGGCAACCATAATGACTAGTTTGTTGTGCTCAACACGTGGGGCACTACGGCGCATATCATTAAACTTCTCATTGAGTAGCTGTGCTGCACGTTCAAGTTCATCTTTTTTATCTGCGGTAGTAGCGAGTCTAAAAGTCTGCTCAATCAGCCTAAGCTCTACCATGACTTGTTCACTCATGATTGGGTCTCCTCACCAGTTTCAGCATTAGGATGGGCAAGCTGCTGGATTTCTTGGGCATGTTGATCTTGAGCGGTGCCTAAAATTCCCAAACGTTGAATGATCGCTTCAACTTTTGATTTGGCAAGCTCATTTTTTTGTAACAAACGATCACGATCTTGTTGTAAATCATGCAGCTCTTGCTGGGTTTGACGCTGGTGGGCTTGTAACTTTTCTTTTGCAACACGTAATTCATTGCGTTCAGCAAGAATTTCCTGAAAACGATTTTTTAAATCAGTCGTGCTCTTTTCTAATCGGCTATAACGTTCAGCAAGTGTGTTAGCATCTTGATTCAACTGTTGAAATTGGCCTTTTAACTGAGTGAGTTGCTCAGTTACCGACTCAATTTCCTCTTGTTTTTTAGTGATAATACTATTTTTTTGCACAACTTGTGCGTGATGCTCTGTTTCAGCCAGTTCTTTAGCTTCTGAGAGGGCCGCATGTTCACTCTCTAAATGATGTAAGCGTGTTTTTAAAACGCTAATATGCGCTTGTAGCCGCTGTAATTGTTCTAACATAACGAGGTCGCACAGAATTGCAATCAAAGGTAATATATACAAAGTATAGAGATTGGATAAACGAATGCAAGACGATATTTCAGGCTGGACAGATTGGAACGCTCATTTTGAAGGAATTGAAGAAATTTCAAGCCCTAGTGAGTTACATGGTCTGTTAACAGGTATTGTTTGTGTGACAGAAGCGCCTACGCGTGAAGAATGGTCACAAATTTTAACAACCCTTAATGTGCCAGAGTTAAGTGAAGATGCTTTAGCACTTTTAACTGACGAAGCAGAAGATGTAGTTCATGCTTTATCGGAAGACGAATTAGATTATCTACCAATGCTTCCAGACGATGAACATCTACTTCAAGAACGTGTGCAAGCATTATCTGATTGGTGTGCAGGTGTTGTATTAGGTTTCGGTTTAGCATCTGGTCATGTGCGCGGTGATGAGCGCGAATTGATCGAACACCTTCAAGATGTTGCAGCAGTCGAATTTGAAGATTCTGACAATGATGAGGAAGGCGAAAGCAGTTACGAAGAATTGTATGAATTTGTACGCTTAATCCCGGTGAGCTTGTCTATTGGCAGAAAAAAAATCACTGTAGCTGAAAGTTCTTTATTGAAAAACTTTCATGCAAAAAGTAAAACTGCTGCTCTAGGTACAGATCAGAATATTGTAGAAATGTTCACACCACATCGCCCAAGCTAATTGAGGCGATGTGTTATTGGTTGTATTTTATTTTTTGACTTTAAAATTCTAAATCAAGTAGATCATTATGAAATTGCCTCAAGCTGATTTTCAACATCGTAGAGACCGTCTGGCAGAAAAAATGGGTCCTAACAGTATTGCAATTATTGCAACGCGTGAGGAGATGTACCGTAATCGTGATGCGGATTATAAATTCCGTGCCGATAGTAGTTTTTTCTATTTGACGGGCTTTGCTGAGCCTGAAGCAGTTGCAGTTATTGAAACCTTTGAGGATGTAACTGACTATAGTTATAGTCTTTTCTGCCGTGAACGTAACCGCGAGATGGAAATCTGGAATGGTTACCGTGCCGGAATTGATGGCGCGATTGAAGACTATGATGCAGATGAAGCCTATGCAATTGATCTGCTTGATGAAGAAATTATTGAAAAGTTATTAAATAAAGAGCGTCTTTATTATCGGATTGGGCAAAATGCTGCATTTGATGCACGGGTAAGTCAGTGGATTAAAAAAGCAGATGCTGAGCACCGACATCAAGGTGCTCCGGCTCAACTGATTCAGCTCGACCGTATTTTGGATGAAATGCGTTTAATCAAGTCACCACAAGAACTTGAGTTGATGCAGATTGCTTCAAAAATTAGTGCCAAGGCACATACCCGTGCGATGCAAATGGTGCGTCCAGGTATGATGGAATATGCACTTGAAGCCGAACTCAATTATATTTTTGGGCAAAATGGCTGTGTCCCGTCTTATAACAGTATTGTCGGTGGCGGCGCCAATGCTTGTATTTTGCACTATGTTGAAAATAACCAATCACTCAAAGATGGTGATTTGGTCTTAATTGATGCTGCATGTGAATATGAATTCTATGCGTCAGATATTACCCGTACTTTCCCGGTAAATGGTAAGTTTAGTGCTGAGCAAAAAGCATTATATGAAGTTGTATTGGCTTCCCAATACGCTGCCATTGATGCAGTACGTATTGGTAATTCATACCGTGAGCCCCATGAAGTAGCAGTTAAAATTTTAACTGAAGGCTTAGTGGATTTAGGTCTGCTCAACGGGGATGTTAAAGAACTCATCGAAACCGAAGCATACCGTCAATTTTATATGCACGGTACAGGCCATTGGTTAGGTATGGATGTACATGATGTCGGATCTTACAAAAAAGGTGAAGACTGGCGTCAATATGAAGAAGGTATGGTCGTTACCGTTGAACCAGGCTTATACATCGCACCAGACGATGAAACTGTAGATAAAAAATGGCGTGGTATTGGTATTCGTATTGAAGATGATGTAGTCGCAACATCGAAAGGTCCACGAGTTTTAACTGCTGATGTAGTTAAAAATATTGCAGATATTGAACATTTAATGGCGCAAGCTAAATCATAATTAAACGTATTCGCCAAAGGAGCACAACTCGATGCAACAACAAGTGATTATTGTAGGTGGGGGAATGGTTGGACTTAGCCTTTCACTCATGCTGGCGAAGGCTAATATTGCAGTAAAGCTGTTAGAGGCTGTGAAATACCCAAACTATGATGATCAAAATGTTGCTCCTTATCATTCTAGTTTTGATGCGCGTAATACCGCTTTATCGCGTCGTAGTGTACAGATTTACCAAAAGCTGGGGTTGTGGGATGCATTACAGCAACATGCGACTCCAATTCTACAAGTTCACATTACTGAACAAGGTAGTTTTGGTAAGGCGCGCTTAATTGCAGAACAAGAAAAAGTCGAAAGCTTTGGGCAAGTGATTGAAAATGCTTGGCTTGGCCGTGTTTTATTGACTCAAGTACGTCAGCAGCCTTTGATTGAGCTGATTGATGGCGTACAGGTGACTGCTTTAACTCAAGATGCTGAACAAGTACATATTGAAGCCAAGCGTGGAGACGAAGTCTTAAAACTTGAGTCAAAACTACTAATCGCAGCAGATGGACGTGACTCTTTTTGTCGTCAGGCAATTGGCGTCGGTGTTGATGTTCATGATTATGATCAGGTTGCAATTGTTACAACTGTTCAGACCTCAAAACCTCATGACCAAGTAGGATTTGAGCGTTTTAGTGCATTAGGTCCTTTAGCTTTATTGCCTTTACCGGGTGAATACCGCCGTTCGGTTGTATGGCCTGTAAAAAAAGGCACAGAAGGTGAGTGGTTAGGCGATGAAAATGATCAGCACTTCTTAAATGCTTTACAACAAACTTACGGTGACCGAGCGGGTAAATTTGAAAAAACCGGCAAACGTTTTAGTTATCCACTTTCGCAAGTGCTTGCACATAAACAAGCTGTAGGTCGCGTTATTTTAATGGGTAATGCAGCGCATACCATCCATCCTGTTGCCGGACAGGGCTTTAACCTATGCCTACGTGATGCGGATGTTTTGGTGCGTTATTTAGTGAACCAGCTAACCGCTTCTGATGATATTGGTAACCCTGATAATTTACTTGCCTATGAACAAGCCCGTTTGTCAGACCAACAACGAGTGATTAAGTTCTGTGACACTGTGGTTCGTGGTTTTAGTAACCAAAATCCATTATTAAAATTAATTCGTAATACGGGATTAATTGCATTTGATGTCATTCCGGGTGTTAAGCCACTGGTAGCGAACTATGCAATGGGGCTAAAAGCATGAGTGAAATCTTAGATGTTGTCATTGTTGGTGGTGGACTGGTTGGTGGTTTAACTGCTTTATTGCTTGCCCAAGGCGGTGTACAGCCTACTGTGCTTGATGCTGCTCCTGTACTGGATGTTGAAAAGACACTGGGTGTGATGAACCCGCGTGTTTTAGCCCTCAGCCAAGCGACCATTCATTTACTTAAAACTGTCAATGTTTGGGATGATCTGGCACGTCAAATGCCTTATACGGGCATGCAGGTGTGGAATCTGAATGGCTATGGTGAAATTAATTTTGGTCATGAGTCCATACAAAGACCAATGCCGGAGCAGTCCTTGGGTTCTATGGTTGAGCCAAGTGTATTGAATGTTGCTATTCAACAAAAAATGCTTGAGCAACTAACAGATTATCGCACTCAGGTTCGTGTGACTCGTATTGAGCAGGGTGTGGGGTGTTGGCATATTCAATTGGCAGATGGTACTACACTTAAAACTAAGCTGCTTATTGGTGCTGATGGCGCCAATTCATTTGTACGAGAACAGGCTTTTATTGATCTAGACGTATTAGATTACAAGCAAGCAGCGATTAGTTGTGCCATTAAAACGTCTAAACCCCACAATTATGTGGCTCGCCAAATTTTCTTACCGACCGGCCCTTTAGCATATTTGCCGATGGCTAGCCTTGAAGAAAGTGAGAATGGATACTGGCAATCCATTGTCTGGACACTACCTGATGATTATGCCGATGAATATTCAGCTTTAACTGATCATGAATTTATGCAGCTTTTAACTCGAGAAAGCCAACATATGTTAGGTGAAGTGTTAGATGTTCGTTCAAGAGCACAATTCCCGCTTAAAGCTCGCGCTGCAAAACAATATGTTAAAGCTGGTTTAGCTTTAATTGGAGATGCAGCACATGTTATTCATCCACTTGCTGGACAAGGGGTAAATATTGGCTGTCTAGATGCAGCTGTACTCTGTGATGCACTACTACATGACTTAGCACGTGGTGTATGGGCAAATGAACAGACATTGTTGCGTTATGAACATCGCCGTAAAGGCCAGAATGATGCAATGATGCATAGCATGTCAGCAATTGGCTGGCTAGAAAGCAGTGAGCTATTTCCATTTATTTGGGTTCGAAATATGGGACTCAAGCAAGTTGAACAAATTTCGTTCCTAAAGGAGCGTTTTATGCAACAAGCAAATGGTTTAGGGGCTTTACAAAACACCCAGTATAGTCGTTAAAATAATTACGTAGTTTATGCTCTACTGGTCTAAAAAAATATCAGTAGATATTTTTTAAACAATCATTTATATATCATTACCAATTCGGTCAAAAAAACTACGGATTTGACCATTTTGGCTCTTTGCTAAATGCAAAGAGATTGCTAAATTTCTGAGGTCTTGGGACCATAGCGATGATGCAATAAAAGTCATTGTGGGGAGTGTGAAATGTCAGATATCAATGATTATGAAGATGCAGAAGATTCTGCTGTAGATGAAGATGAAGCGAAAGCGGCCGAAAGCGGTGCAGCTGATGAAGAAGCAAGCAGTATTAATGATACTGACATTGCGGAGGCAGAAACGCTGACTGTGACTGCTAAACAAAAACAGCGCCAAGCGTTGGAAGATGAAGTTGCCGCATTTCTAGCTCGAGGGGGAAGAATTACCGAAGTTCCTCCAGATGAGCATAGTGACCATTAATTCTAAAAAGCATCACAAGAGTGATGCTTTTTTATTTTTAAGGAGCGCTTTGAAGTTCTTTCAAAATCCCACACTCATCTACTGTTCGATTGGTAGAACAGTGTTGTTTTAAATCAATTAAAGATTCTTTTAAAAGTAATAATCGTTCGATTTTTTCAGATACTTCAATCAAGTATTTATTCACCAAATTATCAACTTCTGTACAAGCCTGTTTCGGTTGAGCTTTCATTTCTTTTAACGTTTTAATATCGTTGAGAGAAATATCTAATTCACGGCAATGCTTAATAAATAAAAGGTCCGCAAGGGTTTGCTCTGTATAAACGCGATAATTATTTTCTGAGCGCTGAATATGGTCCAGCACACCTACTTTTTCGTAATAACGGATCGTATCAATTGGAATACCCGCTTTTTTTGATAATTGACCAATAGAAAGACTCATAAGACTTGACTCTGGAGTTACTCAAGGGTTTTTAATCACTATAAAAGAGTTTTTGAGGAAATAAAATGGCTGGATGTGGTTGTGCTTCAACATGCTCTCCTACCAAGAAAGTCAGTCCACGTTTTAGAAAAGCGTTATGGATTGCGCTTGTAATTAATGCCTTAATGTTTGTGGTTGAAATCTTGGGGGGATACAAAGCCCAATCTGTTTCACTTTGGGCAGATGCATTAGATTTTGCCGGAGATGCAGCAAACTATGCATTATCTTTAGTCGTTCTTTCGATGAGTTTATATTGGCGTGCGACAGCGGCACTACTTAAAGGAATAACGATGGCAGCTTTCGGTGTTTTTGTCATTACGAAAGTGGTCTGGTCATATTTTTATGGAGTTCCACCGGAACCAATGGTCATGGGGGCAATTGGAGTAATAGCCTTAATTGCTAATGTTTCTGTCGCCCTTATGCTTTATGCATTTCGTGATGGTGATGCCAATATGCGCTCTGTTTGGTTGTGTAGTCGAAATGACTCAATTGCCAATATTGCTGTAATTTTAGCGGCGGTTGGAGTGTTTGGAACAGGCAGTGTATTTCCCGATTTATTGGTTGCCTTTGTCATTGCTTACTTGGGAGTATCCTCCGGCTACGCTGTTATAAAACAGTCACAGCAAGAAAGAAAACAGGCAAGAGTTGTGCTTGGCAGTGAAGCATCATAAAGAGCAATAAAAAAGGATCTTTTATAGGATCCTTTTTTACTTTTAAGCCATTAAAACAAAAGTGTTAGGGCAATACACCACATAATACATCCAATAATGAAATCTAAAATTTTCCAAGCTTTAGGATTGGTAAATAACGGCTTCAATAATTTTGCACCATAACCTAAACTGAAAAAGAAGATCCAAGAAGCAAGAATACTGCCTAAAGCAAAGCTAATTTTATCTTCTAGCTGGGTTGCTACAGAACCAATCAAAACAATAGTATCTAAATAGACGTGGGGGTTAAGCCAAGTAAAGGCAAGACAGGTCACTAATGCTTGGGTTAAAGTCTGTTTTTGACCGTTATCAAGCTCCATGCCTTGGGTAGTTTTAAATGCAGCATAGAATGCTTTTGCACCGTAGACTAATAAAAACGCTGCCCCTAAATATTTGGCAACAGTAATTAGGATTGGTGATGCAGTCATGATTTCGGCAAAACCTAATACACCAAAAGCGATTAGAATCGAATCAGACAATGCACAAATTAAACATAGCCAAAATACGTATTGTTGTTTCAGACCCTGTTTTAGAACAAAAGCATTTTGAGCTCCAATGGCGACAATAAGCCCGCTACCAATACCGAAACCTTTAAAAAATATACTAAGAGATAACATGACAATAAGTAAGTTTGAAAAAATCAGATGGGGGAATTATCTGTCTTTTTATTAAAAAATAAGTAAAATTAAGAATATTTAGGTTTGGCTAAAAATAATTTAGGTTTGATATGCTCGATAGTAAACAATGTGAAGCTTTTCTGGCTGTAGCAGAAGTAGGGAGTTTTGATGCAGCAGGTGAGCATTTATATATTACTCCGTCGGCAGTATCGTTACGTGTACAGGCCTTAGAAAAATATTTAGGGCAGATCCTAATCATACGTGGGCGTCCCTGCGTACTCACTCAAGCAGGGCAAACTTTATTGCAACATTTACGTCATACCAGACTGATGGAGCAAAATTTATTACAAGGTTTAATGGGGAAATCTTCCGAATCTGAATTTTATAAAATTGCTTTGGCTTCGAATGCAGACTCATTAGCCACTTGGCTTTTACCATGTATTCAGCAAACGCTTTTTAAAGAAAAAATTGTATTAGAACTAAAAATTGACGATCAATCTCACACACATACTTTGCTTGAAACGGGACAGGTCAATGCATGTATTACAGCAGAAGAGCAAGTTATGGTGGGTTGCTTAGCTCAGCTTCTTGGTAAAATGCGCTATAAAATGCTGGCATCGGCCGAGTTTGTAAACCGGTGGTTTAGTGGTGGAATTAACCGAGAAGCTTTAAGAAAAACGCCGGCAGTTATTTTTAACCATAAAGATTTAATGCATTCGGAGGTTTTATTAAAAGGATACGGTTTACCGATGCAAAGTTATCCTTATAGTTTTATTCCAGCAACAGATGCTTTCGTTAAAGCAATTCAACTAGGTTTAGGGTATGGCATGGTGCCCGAGCTACAGGTTCAACCATTACTCGAAAATGGAACACTTGTTGATATTATGCCTGAGGCGCAACTTGATATTCCTTTATATTGGCATCATTGGAAAAGGCAGTCGAAGCAACTTGATGCACTGACTGAAACGATTGTTCAGTCAGCAAAACAAATATTGAGATAAGTTTAAGATTGGGTTAACTCAAGCGCACGTTGATAAGCAACTTTTTTCTTAATACCTGTTAAATCGGCAGCAAGTTGAGATGCTGCTTTAACTGATAAGTCTTGAAGTAAGCGTTTTAAAAGCTCATCTAGTTTTTCTTGTTCAAGATCTGTTTTTTCTGGTGCGCCGCCAACTACAAGTACAATTTCACCTTTTTCTTGGTTATGGTCGTTTTCAATAAAGCTGACCAAGTCTTTTAAGGTCATTTTTTTGATCGTTTCAAAGGTTTTAGTGATTTCACGTGCGAAACCAACTGGGCGATTTTCACCAAATACCTCTGCCATATTTTTTACACATTCTAAAATACGGTGGGGTGCTTCATAGAAAATTAAGGTTTGAGTTTCATTTTTGAGTTTTTCCAATTGAGAAATACGTTGAGAAGCTTTTGATGGTAAAAAGCCTTCAAAACTAAAACGGTCACTTGGTAAACCAACTGCACTTAAAGCAGCAATTGCCGCACATGCACCAGGCACAGGCACAACTCTAATACCATGTTCTTGAGCAGCACGAACTAATTTAAAACCGGGGTCGCTAATAAGCGGCGTACCTGCATCACTAATTAAAGCAATATTGTCGCCCGCAAGTAATCTTTGAACTAACTGCTCAATTTTATTGCTTTCATTATGATCATGACATGCAGTAAGTTGAGTCGATATATTATAGTGCTTAAATAGTTGTGCTGATTGACGTGTATCTTCGGCAGCGACAATAGAAACTGATTTTAAAATATCAATTGCACGGAAAGTCATATCATCTAAGTGCCCGATTGGGGTGGCTACAACGAATAACTGAGCACTCATTTGGTTTTACTCCGTACAGATAAACAATTTTAATCGGGTAGTTTACCCGAAATTATGATTTGGGCGTGAACAATGTCTGCTAACCTTGGCTTTTCGAAAATGAAGTGATTTTCATTTGTTCAATTTAAGTCAGAAAATACAGAGAGATTTAACAAAAACTTAAGCATAAAAATATGTGATGCTACTTTTAACTTGGGGAAGATAAAAATGTTATTAGCACAGCAGTTGGGTAAATGGGCAGAACAAACGGCATTAAACCTGTTACAAGCACAAAACTATGTGTGGGTGACCAGCAACTACCATTCACGCCGTGGTGAAGTAGACTTGATTGTTAAAAGAGGACAAGAACTGGTTTTTGTGGAGGTAAAGGCACGTACTATAGGAAATTATGGACAAGCTTGTGAAATGGTGACATGGACAAAGCGGAAGAAAATTATCAAAACTGCGATGCGTTTTTTACAGCGCTATCCATCTTATCAGGAATTTTATTGTCGTTTTGATGTGATTTGTTTTGATTTTCCACAGAAAATTGCAAAAACAGTACAGCAAGACTTTTCGAAATTCCATTATGATCTGCAATGGATCGAAAATGCATTTACTTTGGATTAAGAGTTCATTACTCTTTTGAGCAAATTTAAGTCTGATGCTTTATGATCAAGCCAAGAAAAGATTGATAGGAGTCTGGTGGAGTGTTAAACCGTATTGCTGTAACAATGCTTTGTGTCGCAAGTTTATCGGGTTGCGCAAGTTTTATTTCTGGTGGAACAGGCACAGCTCCAGTCGGAACAGATAGCGGTGTCCGCAGTCTGGGCCAAGTGTTCATTGACTCTTCAATTAAACGTACAGCAAATATCAACCTTTATAAACTTGATCAACGCTTTAAGCAGTCACGTATTAATATCGAAAGCTTCCACAGCACTGTTTTATTAACAGGACAAGTGCCAGACCCATATTTAAAACAATTGGCAGAAGATAATCTTAAAGCCATGAGCGATGTGAAAGCTGTACATAACTACATTACCGTTGGTAATAAAGTCAGCTACAACACGATTATGCAAGACGCGGGTGTAACTGCCAATACACGTGCGCTTTTAATGAAGGCACCTGTAGTTTCTGATAGTAAGGTTCTCGTACATACCGAAGACGGCGTACTTTATGTCATGGGACGTTTAAATACTGCTGAAATTAATGATTTGAATAGTGTCTTACAAAATGTGGGTAACGTAACTAAAATTGTTACTTTAATTGATAACGTTGACTTAGCGCCTGCACCAGCAGCGAGTACTGCAAGTGCAACGGCTACTCCGGTTATTAATAACGTCATTGCTCAACCAACAGTTCAAACTCCTGTTGCAATTGATCCTGACCAAACAGATCCAGCTTCGAATGCACAGTAATATATGAATCTGATTGAACAACTACAAAGCAAAATTGAACAGGCGCGAACTCTTTATAAAGAGTTCCGCCTTTATGATTTGGGGAGTTTTGTTTTAAACCGTTTTACGCCTAAAGATGGTTTTGAACAGGTTGCCAATGTCCGTTATGGTTTAAAACCGCGTCACCGTTTGGATATTTACCGATCTGTTAAAAAACTAGCACATCAGCCGCTTATCGTTTTTGTACATGGTGGTGCTTGGCAGCATGGTAATAAGCGAGATTATCTTTTTATTGGCGAAACATTTGCTAAAGAAGGTTATGACGTTGCAGTTATTAACTATCAATTAGCGCCTAAAAATATTTTTCCAAGTTTTGTTGATGACTTGACTCAGGCATTGAATTATTTACATCAAAACCAAGAAAAGCTGGAAATCTCTACAGAAAATATTGTACTTATGGGGCACTCGGCAGGGGCATTTAATGTCATGTCTGCTGTTTATCATCCAAAACCAAACCCTATTCAGTGTTTAGGCAATATTAAGGCAATTTTTGGTTTAGCCGGACCTTATCATTTTGATTATAAGGGTGACCCACTAGCTGAAGATGCTTTTGACCAAAGTATTTCTTATCAAGAGGTGATGCCATACTATTTCGTCAACCAAAATAGTATTAAACATTACTTGCTCATGGCTGAAAATGATCAGCTTGTCGGCAAAGAAAATACATTAGATTTGGATCGTGCATTAAGACAAAGTGGAAATCACAGCCATATCGCCGTGATTCCTAAAACTGGCCATATTACAATTTTAGCCAGTCTTTCTAGTTTTATTAGCCATTATTTCAGAACGAAAAGAACGATCTTACATTTTCTTGAAGAAGTGTTTTAAACGAAAGTCTCGTTTAAAACACAGCAGATTACCCAGCTTGGGTAATCTGCATAATCATTGAATGAGCAATACTTCCTTTAAATGGAATCTCAGGTAATTGATCAATTTTGAAGAATTGTGCATCTGCAATTTCTTCTTCTTGAAGCTTAATTTCACCCGACTCATATTCTGCCCGAAAAGCCACCATAAGGTTACTTGGGAATGGCCAAGGCTGACTTGACATATATTGAATATTTTTGAGTTTTAAACCGACTTCTTCGAAGGCTTCACGTTGTACTGCTTCTTCCAGTGTTTCACCCACCTCAACAAAACCTGCAATCAAACCATACATGTTGGTTTTATTGTGAACTGACTTCGCGAGTAAGATTTCATCATCACCACGAGTAATGACGGTAATAATGCAAGGGTTTACACGAGGGTATTGGTGATAGCGACAAGAAGGGCATACCATTGCATATTCGGTTGGATGAACTTCTGTCGGATGTCCACAGTGGCTACAAAATTTATGGTTACGTCGCCATTCAAGTAATTGAACAGCTCGGCTCGCTTGCAAAAACTGTTCTTTCGACCAACTGGTAATAAGCTGGCGAATTGGGACAAGTTGTAAACCTTCGGGAATAGGTTCCTCAGCAAGCAAGTCACGCGCAATGACCTGCTCATCATGAGTGAAAAGTAAATCACTTGCTAACTTTTCGACTTTGGGTAATTGAAGGTTCTGGTCAACCAGTAATTGTTGATGATGGAAAATATAAGCAAGTGATAATTCAGACATTAAGCTGCCTTTTTTTGAAGTTGTTGACTACTCGACAATGCTACATTAAACATGGATTGTAGAACAGGTTGTTTATTTTTTAAATTGTCAACTAACATGTCAATACCGGCTAATACGTTAAAAATACAGTGAATTTGGTCTGTATTAAAAGGCTGTTTTTGTTCAAGTTGCTCTTGAACAAATTGAGCAGTTTGGAGTAAAGCTTGTTGTTGAATCGTGCTTCCTAAAAATTCGGCTGCACCCGCTAACTCTTTTAACGAACCTGCAATTGCTTCAATATTTTGTGTTTGATCATTTGCATACAAAGTCAGACTTTGACAGATAAAATCAATTAAATTTTTTGTCTCAATAAGCAAGGCTTGGTGTGCTTCATCAAGACGATCTAAAGAAATATCCGTATTGTTCACATTAAGTTGTAAACGATTCGAGGTGAATTGACGTACTAAAATACCAATTGAGTTCATGGCCGACAAAATACTGTTCATCAGCTGCTGCGCATAGTTCTCATCACTTAAAATGTTAAGTTGACTTAAACTAGTAGCTTGCTGAGAAAGTGCAGATGAGGCGTCATCTAGATTAAGAAGTTTAAAGGTATAGGCCAGCTGTAAAAGGCTCGCTTGGAGTTGCTGTGCTTTTTCAGACGACATATTTTGATAGTTGTACTCAATATCGTTCCGCACCTTATTCATTTCATCCAAGATTAATTGGCTGACGGTGTGCATCGTGTCAAAGTCGGGACCAAAAAGATGGCGGCTGAGAACGAGTAACTGAGTGTCTGTTGGTGTTTCCTCACCTATATGAAGTTGGGTGCGAATATGGTGGGCAATCTCATCTTCTTGAGCAATGACAATACTTAAAACATCTGCAAGTGCAGCTAAATCAGGCTTGAAAGTTTCTGGATTTGCTAGGAACTGACCAATCTGACTTTCGATATTAATGAGTACACGTAGGCGTGAATCATTTAAAGGTAGGTCATCAATATGGTTAAAAGCATAATTGACGAGCTGCCAATATTGTTGGCTTGGCTGAGTGTTAGCCATGCTGAGCAAATAGGTTGCAATAAGTTTAAAGGCTTGAAAATTCTGAGCTGATGCTGTCTTTTTTAAAAATTGATGTAGAGATAATTTATAGAGTTGATGGATGAACTGAGTTTTTTCACTAATTAATATTTCAGGCGAAGGCAGTTCGAGCGAAGTATCTGCAAGTAAGGGAACAAGAGCCTGTCCTGATGTAGTCAGTGGTTTATTTAAAGCTAATTCTAAATTATTTAAGGTCGTAAGAAGAAACTGTGGAACTTGTATTTCGCGCAAACAGATAAATTCAATATAACGTTTTACCATAGTCGTGCCTTCGCTTAAGGCAACGACATCATCAGTATTAATTTGTGCTGGATTCGCAATAATTTTTTGCATCAACTCAGTTGAATATTGAGTGATTTTTGCAAGATAGGGGATATCAATTAAGCGTAGTACTTGAGTGCATTGCTTAAACTGTTCTAATGCATCATCAATACCAAAAGGGAGAGTTTGTTCTTCAATTAAGGTACTTACAGCACCTTCAACCAGTTTTATTGAACGATCAATTTCATGTTTAATGATGAGTAAGGCTGTTGGATCGAAATGAATCGACGTATGCTCAGACATAAACGTTCCCCTTTGCAAAAAAATCAATTGTTATATTCGTAGTGCTCATTAAATTGAGCTAAAAATCTATGCGACTAATATAACTTAACTTGCAAAGGGGAAAAGCTAAAAACACTAAAGAATCAAAAATTTATTTTGCAAAAAGGCAAGGTTCTCCGTGTTTTTCCTCATATTCTTTGACCCAAGTCTCATGTGTATTTAACTCTTCCTCAGAAGGGTAAATTACAGGAAGGTCAATTTGAACTCTGCTTCTATTGGTTGTTTGCTGGCTATTTTCACTCTGAGATAAGGCATCTATATCAAAAGAAACCTGACCACCAGTCATTGCTAAATAAACATCAGCAAGAATTTCAGCATCGAGTAATGCGCCGTGGAAAGTACGGTCACGTGCCGGAATTTCATAACGTCTTACGAGCGCATCAAGAGAGTTTTTTTGCCCTGGATGTTTGTTCTTCGCTAAAGCTAAAGTATCCGTTACCTCACATACTTCAGAAAGCGCAGGAAGTCCTGCGCGTTTAAACTCCATATCAAGGAAGTTCATATCGAAGGTTGCGTTATGGGCAATAATCTCTGCACCTTTGAGATAATCAAACAAGGTGTCTGCAATATCCGCATAGAGCGGTTTATCTTTTAAGAAATCATCACTGATCCCGTGGACGTTTTCTGAATCTCCCACTGGTTTTTGTGGGTTAATATAAATATGAATTGAGCTACCCGTAAGCTTACGGTTAATCATCTCAATCGCGCCCACCTCAATAATACGGTCGCCATCTTGGAAATAAAAACCAGTGGTTTCCGTATCGAGAATCAGTTGGCGAGGACCTTGTAATTTTAATTTGGCTTCGGTCACAACGATTTGAGGATGAATATTTTTGGTTAGCTGCTTACTTTCTTGCTCGGCAGTTTCAACTTCGATAACTTCTTCTTCATCTTCAATAATCATCTCAACTTCTTCAGTTGCCTCAAGGTGAATATTTTCCTCTTCAGTTACTTCTGCCAGATCAAATCCGAAAGGGTCGTCTAGTAACCAGTCCTGTTCAGGCTTTTTTATATCTTGCGGTACAGTGGCAGGCTGTGGTTGCTTGAGTTCTTTAGCAGTTTTGTCTGCACCTAAATTAGCTAACTGGTCTGCCATTTCATTGCCCGGATGTCCTGCATGGCCTTTAATCCAGTTCCATTCTATATTTCTACCTGCACAGACAGCATCTAATTTCTGCCAAAGGTCAGGATTTTTTACATCTTTCCAGTTTTTCTTTTTCCAGCCATGAATCCACTCAGTAATACCTTGCTTCACATAATTTGAATCTGTCCAGATAATTAAGTGAGCATCGGCTGGGCAAAATGAAACACCTTCAATGGCAGCAGTGAGTTCCATACGGTTATTGGTCGTATCAGGCTCACCACCAAATAATTTATGTTCACCCTGCTCAGTAATGACATATGCGCCCCAACCACCTAAACCCGGATTGCCACGACATGCACCATCAACATACAGTGTGATTGTTTGAGACATAAATCGAAACCTAAACTAAAAGAAAAAGAACTGAATATGGTGTATTGTATACGCAAAAAGTTCGGTTCCATCGTATCAAAGCAAGGTTTTTTTAATTTCTTGTAACATTTCCATGCAAATGACATTAAATTATTGCCTTGTCTATCTTGCATGCTTTACTACAATGGCATCGAAGACCCAGGGTTTGTGGGCAGACCCCAAAAAAATATTACGCGAGTTGTTTGGAAGTTTTTATGTATAAACCAACCACATTTGTGTGGCAGCCATCTGCAGCATCATTGTTCAAAATTACCGTACTTAGCTCTGCGTTAGCTGCGTTGGGTATTACAACAGGCTGTTCATCGACTCCGCAATCTGCAAAAACCTCAAAATCAAAACAGGTCAGTGGTGCAGGTTATTTAGATGCGAGTAGTCTTGATTCGTTGGAAGACTTACTTTCAGCAACTGATATGCGTGCTGTAGAGGGTGACCGTCTGCTTATTTTAAAGCACGGTGATGTCTGGAAGCGTATGTCTGTGGGGTTCAAAATGGATCTGAACCATTGGGATTCACGTATTGAAGCTCAGCGTAGTTGGTTTATTTCTCGTCAGCCTTACCTTGATCGATTAAGTGCCCGCGCAAGTCGTTATTTATATCATACAGTTAAAGAAGCTGAACGCCGCGGATTGCCGACAGAACTTGCATTATTACCTGTAATTGAAAGTTCATATGACCCAGCTGCAACAAGTAGTGCAGCTGCAGCAGGTCTATGGCAGTTTATTCCGAGTACTGGTCGTATTTATGGCTTAAAGCAAACAGGTACGTATGATGGGCGTCGAGATGTTGTTGAGTCGACCCGTGCAGCGTATGAGTTTTTAGGAAGCTTATATAACCAATTCGGTTCTTGGGAACTCGCTTTAGCAGCCTATAACGCAGGTCCTGGACGTATTCAACAGGCGATTAACCGAAATCAGGCAGCTGGTCTACCAACAGATTATTGGTCATTAAAATTACCTCAAGAGACCATGAATTATGTTCCGCGTTTCTTGGCTGTTGCCCAAATTATTAAAAACCCAAAAGCTTACGGTATTTCTTTACCACCAATTGCAAATAGACCCCATTTCCGTGAAGTGACTTTATCTGCGCCTTTATCTTTAAGCGAAATTGCTTCTGTAGCTGGATTAAGTCGTTCGGAACTCTATGCCTTAAACCCGGGATATCGTGGTGAAATGGTGGACCCTGCAAGTCCAATGCGTATCTTGATTCCAGCAGATTTAAGTCCTTCAATTGACAATAAATTAAAACGTCTTAAATCGGGTGGTGGTTCAGGCTGGTGGGCAAACGCGACTTCACCATCTAAGCCAGATGTAAATGCTTCAACCTCGGTAACAATTAAGACAACACCTGCAAATCAGGTTCAACCTGTTAAACCGTCAACACCTACTAAAACAACAAGCAGCTCTAGCACAGTAAAAACTTCAACACCTCGCGGGTCTGATGCTTTAGCCGCGTTTGCAGCTTCAGCTGATGTACCGAGTGCTCCACGTATTCCTGTCGCTGTGACACCAGCGGCAAACATTAAGCAAGTGAAGACGGAGCCACCAATCTCGGCTGCAGAGCGTGAGAAGATTTTAGCGGCAGTTCGAGCTGAAGGTGAGAAAGAGACAGTTCAGCAAGCTTTAGAACCACAGCCAACACAGGCTGAAAAAGATCAGGTGGTTGCTGAGTTGAAAGCTCTTGCCCCGCAAGGAACAGAAATTGTTGATCCTTATGACGGCAAAATTAAGTTAACTGCGATTCAAACGAGCCAATCGGTTGCAGAGCAACAAGGTAAAGAAGTAAGTAAAGGTTTTGCATATCCAAAAACTTTAGCTGAAGACGTGACCGTAGCTAACTCTGAAGATGGCCAGCGCAATAAAGATAAGCCTTACATTAAAACTGATACAGATGTAGTGGTTGTGCAGCCTAAAGGCAAACGTAGTACCTATACAGTTTTACCGGGTGATACTTTAGCCGTTATCGCGATGAAAAACGGCGTAAACTGGCGCGATGTTGCGAAGTGGAACCAGATTGACCCTGAAAAAACGCTATATGTTGGTTCAACGCTTTATCTTTATGACGCTAAGCCACAAGAAACTCAAACGACTTCGAAAAGCACAGCTAAACCTGATGTATATGTTGTTCAGGCTAACGATAGCTTAAGTGGTGTCGCCAACCAGTTTAATTTGTCAGTAAGACAATTGGCTGAATATAATGATTTATCAGTGACAGATGGCTTATTTGTAGGGCAAAAACTACAGTTAAAAGAACCAAAGAATAGCCGCTCAAGTACTAAAGCCGAGCCAAAAGCAGTTCAGGCAAGTGCAAAACGTATAGCAACTAAGAGCTATACTGTGAAGCGTGGTGAATACCTGAAATTAATTGCAGATCGTTATGCGCTCTCGAATCAGGAACTTGCTGAGTTAACCCCAGGTTTAACGGCAGGTAGTAATTTGTTGGTCGGCCAAAAAATTAATGTGCCTACACAAGATATTACTGTAGATGAAGTAGCTGAAACTAAGACCTCTACTAAAACTGAGAAAGCGTCAGCAAATGTTTCTTATAAAACAGAAGGCTATAAAGTACAACGTGGTGATACTTTATCGAGTATTGCAACCAAATCAAAAATTAGCCTAGCTGAGTTAGCCGAGTTAAATAACTTAAAAGCAAATAGCCATGTACAGCTTGGTCAAACTTTAAAAGTACCAGCAGGCTTAAGTGTTCCTGAACAATACGTTGTACAGTCTGGTGATAGTTTAAATGCGATTGCGAGTAAATATAATTTACAAACAAGCTATTTGGCTGACTTAAATGGTTTGTCTCGTACGGCTGGCTTACGCGCTGGTCAACGCTTAAAACTCACAGGTACAGTGGAAGAAGAAGAACCAAGCAAAGCTTCTAAAAATACCAAAGAAGAAACACCAGAAACTTATACAGTCAAATCTGGTGATAGCTTAGGTAATATCGCTAACCGCTACCATTTACAGTTGGACTACCTTGCTTCATTAAATGGTCTTTCACGTACCAGTAGCGTTCGTGTAGGGCAACGTTTAAAGCTAACAGGTGATGTACCTACAGTAGAAACAGCTAAAGTAGATACTAAGTCTTCAACTAAAACAGTTGCGGCTGGTAAAAATACTGAAAGATATACTGTGAAATCTGGTGAGTCTTTAAATAGTATTGCGAGCCGTGCAGGTATTTCAGTGCGCGAACTTGCTGAAATGAATGCATTAAAAGCGAATGCTAATTTACAGCGCGGCCAGAATATTGTGATTCCAAAAACTGTTGTGGAATACAAAGTGAAGCGTGGTGATACATTAATTGGCCTTGCTAGCAAATATGGTTTAGAAACCAATTTCTTGGCTGAGCTGAATAATTTAACGCCTTCTACTCAGCTTCGCATTGGTGATGTAATTAAAGTGCCTAATTTATAAAATAATTAGCAACTTATGCATAAATCATCTTTTCAACTGAGCCTGCTAGTCGGGCTCAGTGTCATTTCGCATGCAGTTTTTTCTGCACAGCAAACCACCTCATATATAGCGATTCATTCCAAGCCTAAATATTTGGGAATGATGGCTATGCCATATGCAAACCCTAACGCTCCGAAAGGTGGTTTGTTAAGTCAGGCAGCCCAAGGAACTTTTGATAACCTCAATAGTATGAATGGGAAAGGGAATACGACGGAAGGTGTTAATTATCTTTTTGATACTCTAATGACGCAGTCGTTAGATGAGGTCGGGGTTTTATATCCACTTTTGGCACAGAAAGTGAGTTATGACTCAGAAAAAACGCAGTCTGTTACTTTCTATTTAAACCCTAAGGCTCGTTTTAGTAATGGACAGCCAGTCACTGCGGCAGATGTTAAATTTAGTTTTGATGCTTATCAGACGAAGTCAAATTTAGGTTTACAGATGTACCTTGCTGATTTGGCAAAAACAGATGTGATCAATGCTCATCAAGTAAAGTTTAGTTTTAAATCTACGCACAACCCTAAAATGCCATTCATTTTGGCAACCTTACCCATTTATTCAAAAGCAGATTGGCAAACAAGAGATTTTAGCCGAATTACTTTACAACCAATTATTGGCTCGGGACCGTATGTAGTTGAACGAATCGATCCGGGTAGAAGCATTAGTTATAAAAGAAACCCAAATTATTGGGCAAAAGATTTGCCTATTAATAAAGGACGTTATAATTTTGACCGATTAAAATATGTTTATTATCGAAATTGGGATATTGCTTTTGAAGGATTTAAATCTGGGCAATACACTTTGCATGAAGAGACTAATCCTAAAAAATGGGTAACAGATTATCGTTTTCCAGCCGTAAAAGCGGGACTGGTTACTCAATATAAGTTTCGTCACCACAACCCGATTGCCACTGAAAGCTATGTGTTTAACACACGACGAAAACCTTTAAATGATATTCGTTTTAGACAAGCCTTAACCTATGCCTATGACTTTGAATGGCAAAATAAAGCTTTGTTTTATGGACAATATCAACGTCTACAAAGTTATTTTGAAAATAGTGAATTAGCAGCAACGGGTCGACCTTCAAAAACTGAATTAGAGTTATTAAAACCGTTATTGCCTAAGTTATCTCCACTCATGCAGCAAGGTGTTTTAGCAAACTGGAAATACCCAGTTTCAGATGCGAGTGGGTTTAACCGTCAGAATTTGTTAACTGCACGGCAATTACTGATACAAGCTGGCTACAAAGTTAAAGAAGGACAGCTATTTATACCTGAAGGGAAAAAAGTTCAGCTTGAGTTTTTGATTCAGCAAGATGGTAAACAACGAACACTCATGCCTTTTATTCGTAACTTAAAAAAGTTAGGTATTGCGGTTAATTTGCGTCAGGTTGATGCACCGCAATATTTAGAACGGACTCGCCGTTACGATTTTGACATGACCACGATGAACCTGCCGCAATCTCTCAATCCGGGCAATGAACAATCTCAATTTTGGGGAAGTGTAGCCGCAGCTCAGGATGGGAATTACAATTATGCGGGAATCCGCAATCCAGTAATTGATCAAGTGATTTCAAAACTTGTTGTGAGTAAGAGCCGTGAACAACAGATTATTTATACTCGCATTCTCGATCGATTGCTTAGAGCTGGATATTATCAAATCCCGACTTATGGTAAAGGTGAAAACTGGTATGCTTATTGGAATATGTATCAACAACCTAAAGTTAAACCAGCACTTTCTTCTGGGATAGAATATTGGTGGAGTGATGCAAATAAAGCCAAAAAAGTTGCCAAATATTTACATCAATAATAAAAAGCATCTGCCATAAAGGAAATCCTGTTATATGGGTTCATATATTCTCAAGCGACTTCTTTTAATAATTCCCACATTATTCGTCATTTTATTGATTAATTTTGTGGTTGTGCAAATTGCACCGGGTGGACCAGTTGAGCAAGCAATACATCAGGCACAAAGCGATTTGGGAATTGGTCGTGCATTGAGTGCAGAAACTTATTATCAAGGTGCCCAAGGTTTAAGCCCTGAAATGGTTGAGCAAATTAAGGCACAATATGGTTTTGATCGTTCTGCTCCTGAACGGTTTTTCTTAATGTTAAAAGGCTATTTAACTTTAGATTTTGGACAAAGTTTCTTTAAAGATAAACCTGTTGTGCAATTGTTATGGGAAAAAATGCCTGTTTCTATTTCACTTGGGCTGGTGAGTACTTTGCTCATTTACCTCATTTCTATTCCGCTGGGAATAAAAAAAGCAAGGCAGCAGGGCTCTTGGTTTGATCGCTCCACTTCATTAATCCTCGTAGTAGGATATGCTGTACCAAGTTTTGTATTTGCCATTTTGTTAGTTGTTTTTTTTGCAGGTGGCTCTTATTTTCAATGGTTTCCATTACAAAATTTAGTCTCAGATAACTTTCATCAACTGAGTCTTTGGGGCAAAGTTACTGATTACTTATGGCATATGACTCTGCCACTGATTACTATGGTATTAGGCGGTTTTGCCAGTTTAACTTATTTAACTAAATACTCATTTTTAGAAGAACTCAATAAACCCTACGTTTTGGCAGCCTATGCAAAAGGTCTGAATAGCCAACAGGTGTTATATAAACATGTCTTTCGTAATGCCATTTTAGTTGTGCTTGCCGGGTTGCCAGAAGTGTTAGCGGGTATTTTCTTTGTAGGTAACCTGTTTGTAGAAATTATCTTTCATTTGGATGGGGTGGGTTTGTTGGGCTTTGAAGCCCTTGTTCAGCGCGACTATCCGGTTATTTTTGGTGTCTTATTTTTCTTTACTTTATTTAGCCTAATTTTACGTCTCGTTTGTGATGTGTTGTATCAATGGATTGATCCTCGAATTCATTTTGACGCACATGGAGGCAAATAATGTCTTTAATTGTGCGGACTCGATTACAGCGTTTTAGACAGCATAAATTGGGCTGGGCCAGCTTTATTTTATTTAGTCTGATTTTAGTTTTGTCATTAGCTGCGGAGTTGATCGCTAACGATAAACCACTGTTAGTGAAGTATGAAGGTTCTTACTATTTGCCTGTGCTAAAAACATATCCAGAAACCACGTTTGGTGGTGTGTTTGAAACAGAAGCTGATTATAAAGACCCCGCCGTACAAGCACTTATTGAGGCTAAAGGTTGGACAGTTTGGCCACTCGTTAAGTTTTCTTATCAAACGCCCAATTTAGACTTGGCCGTTCCGGTGCCATCACCACCCTCCAAACAAAACTGGTTAGGAACAGATGATCAGGGCAGGGATGTTTTTGCCCGTATTCTTTATGGCTTAAGAGTGTCGTTGCTTTTTGGTTTAGCCTTAACCTTTTGTTCCGCTTTATTTGGAATTACCGTTGGCGCCATTCAAGGTTACTACGGTGGCTGGGTCGATTTATTAGGACAACGATTGATTGAAGTCTGGAATGGCTTACCCATGCTTTTTATGGTCATGATTTTAGTCAGTATGTTTGTGCCAAACGTATATTGGCTATTTTTCATTATGTTGTTTTTTGGCTGGACCGTTTTGGTGGGCATCGTTAGAGCAGAGTTTTTGAAAGCTCGCCAGCTAGATTATGTTCGTGCAGCCCAAGTATTGGGAGTGACTGATCGCGCGATTATTTTTAGGCATATTTTGCCAAATGCGATAAGCTCGAGTTTATCGCAATTACCATTTATTTTAACGACTAATATTAGCGCTTTAACTGCTCTTGATTTTTTAGGGTATGGTTTGCCACCCGATGCAGCTTCATTAGGCGAGTTATTGCTACAAGGTAAAAATAACTTAGATGCACCATGGCTAGCAATTTCAGGATTTTTTAGTCTGGCAATTGTTCTTTCACTTTTAATTTATATTGGGGAGGCGGCCCGTGATGCGTTTGACCCAAGAAAATAATTTAAACAACGTTTCAACATTATTAAAGGTAAAGCATCTTGCAGTTCAAACCAAAGCTCACAAGGTTTTATTGGATGACCTGAATTTCCACTTAAATGAAGGGGAAACACTTGCTATTGTGGGTGAAAGTGGTTCAGGTAAATCGATGAGCTGCTTAGCAATAATGGGGTTGCTACAAGAAAAATTAGAAATAACAGGTCAGGTCTGGATTGGCTCACAAAACATGCTTGAGTTAAATGAGAGAGCTCAATCAAATTTACGTGGTCGCCAAATCGCTATGATTTTTCAGGAGCCTGCTACTGCATTAAATCCGCTTCATCGTGTTGAAAAAATTATAGGGGAAAACCTTATATTATCGGGTTTCTCAAAACTTGAAATTCGACAAAAAATAGTTGAACTGCTTAAAGATGTGGGAATTGTTGAACCAGAGCAAATTTTAAAACGTTATCCGCATGAGCTTTCTGGGGGACAAAGACAACGTGTCATGATTGCGATGACATTGGCGTTTCAGCCTAAAATTTTAATTGCTGATGAGCCTACTACTGCATTGGACGTGGTTTTACAGATACAGATTTTAGAGCTATTAAAATCTTTGCAAAGCAAATATGGAATGGCACTTATTTTAATTAGCCATGACCTAAATTTAGTACATCGCTATGCTGAGAAACTTATTGTATTGCAAAGTGGGCGTGTAGTAGAAGAAGGTGAACTGAGCCAAATTTTTACAAACCCTAAAACAGTTTATACAGCACAGTTATTAGATCATGATTTTGGAAGTGTAGAGCCTAAATCCGCTCAACAAAACGTTTTATCAGTACAGCACCTCAGCGTACAGTTTCCAATAAGAAAAGGAATTTTAAATCGTATTCAAGGATATTTCACCGCAATAGAAGATTTGAGTTTTGACCTTGCTCTAGGTGAATCGCTTGGGGTGGTTGGTGAAAGTGGTGCTGGTAAGTCATCTTTAGCCTTCGCTTTGGTTCAGCTTATTCAGAGTAAAGGGCAGATTGTTTTTTTAGGGCAAGATTTGAATCAGCTACAGCCAAAAGTGCTACGGTTGATGAGATCAGATTTTCAACTTGTTTTCCAAGACCCATTTGGCAGTTTAAACCCGCGTATGACAGTAGGGCAGATTATTGCTGAAGGGTTAAAGTTAAAAGCTGTGAATGAAAAAGAGATAAAGCAGCAAGTTGAATCTGTATTGGTAAAGGTTGAATTGGCTGAAGATTTTCAACATCGTTATCCTCATGAACTTTCAGGTGGACAACGTCAACGCGTGGCTTTAGCTAGAGCTTTGGTGGTTCAGCCTAAACTTTTAATTTTGGATGAACCTACCTCTGCCTTAGATCGGACCACGCAAAAAGCTATGATCAAGTTGTTGAGACAATTACAGCAAACCGAGCAGTTAAGTTATATTTTTATTAGTCATGATCTCAATATAGTGAAAGCACTGTGCCATAAAGTGATGGTATTACGTCATGCAAAAGTTGTTGAATATCAGGAAACTGAACTCCTATTTTCTAAGCCTCAAACTAAATATACCAAACAATTAATTAGATCATCTCTTTAAAAAAAATATCTTAATTAATTGTTTTTAAATAAAAAATTAAAATTTGCATTTTGTGCAAAAAGTTGCATATTTTTATATTCTTTAAAATTGACATGTGCTATTGTCAGTTATCGATTATGCCTTGACATGCCCAATAACTCATTTAAATTAGAGTAATTGCTCTAAAAATCAAAAAAAGAGGTTAACCATGAACCAGATTGCTCAACCCATCATGATACGCAATACCACCTTTAAAAACCGAATTATTAAAGGCGCAATGAGTGAAGCACTTGCAAATTATGAAGGCCAACCAAATGACTTACATTTGGGTTTATATGGCGCATGGGCAAAAGGTGAGCTTGGCTGTGCAATTACGGGTAATGTCATGGTAAATGCCGGTGCAAAAAATGAACCGGGTGTTGTAGTTATTGAAACTGAACGTGACTTAGAGCGCTTAAAAGAGTGGGCGGCATTAGGTAAAAAATATGGCATGGTTCAGTTGATTCAATTATCGCATCCAGGTCGCCAGTGTCCAAAAGGTTTAAATAAAGAAACCGTAGCGCCTTCAGCCGTACCTTTTAGCCCAGCTTTAGCAACCATGTTTGGAACGCCACGTGAATTAACTCATGATGAAATTCTAGATATTATTAAACGCTTTGCCACAGCAGCTCAAATCTGTGAGAAAGCAGGTTTTGAAGGAGTGCAATTACATGGTGCACATGGATATTTAATTAGTCAGTTTTTATCGCCATTAACCAATAAGCGCACAGATCAATGGGGCGGTTCAGTTGAGAATCGTACTCGTTTTTTACTCGAGGTTTATAAAGCGGTACGTGAAGCGACTTCGGATAATTTTATCATTTCAGTGAAGCTTAACTCGGCCGACTTCCAACGGGGCGGTATTAGCGAAGAAGATGTAATTTCTGTATTTAAAGCAGTAGATGAAGCTGGTATCGATTTAATTGAAATTTCAGGTGGTACTTATGAGGCACCAGCAATGGCTGGAGCTAAGGCGGATAAACGTAAAGCAAGTACGATTGCACGTGAAGCATACTTTTTAGATTTTGCAGAGAAAATTCGCCAGCATGTTAAGTGTAAACTCATGGTGACAGGCGGTTTCCGTACTGTAGAAGGCATGAACGCTGCACTTGAAAGTGGCGCATGTGACTTTATTGGTATTGCTCGTCCATTTGCCGTGGAAACGGATTTAACAGAACGTTTAATTGCAGGGCAAGATGTTCGCTATGCAGTAAAACCAATTAAAACAGGTTTACCTTTTGTCGATAAAATGGCAATTATGGAAATTATTTGGTATGCCGCTCAATTTAAAACCATTGGCAAGGGTAAAAAACCAAATCCAAAACTTTCACCACTTGTGGTGTTTTTGAACTATGCCAAAGGCAATATTAAGGCGGTGATACAAGGACAAGTAAATTCACGTAAGTCTGCGTAAACCAGATGCGCCATTTCAAAAACTGAAATGGCGCATTTTTTTTAGAATTTATAACTCATACCCAATTGAACCGTACGTGATTCACCCGGATAAGCATATAAATTAAAGGCACTTTCATCATAAACTTTATCAAAAATGTTCTTCACATCTAAGTTAAGACGAAGTTTTGGTGTTGCCTGATAATAAGAAACCAAATCTGTAACTGCATAACCTTTCATGGTGTAAGTACTATTGGCTGTTTGTCCTGCACGTTTCTCAATATATTTTTGATTAATGCCCAGACCTAAGCCTTGTAAAGGGCCATCCTGAAATTCATAGATATTTAAAAGATTAAAACTATTCTTTGGAATGTTGGCCAGTGCTGTTCCTTTTTGCAGAGTGTTGTCTTTAGTCACTTCTGCATCTGTATAGGCATATCCACCAATAATTTTCCAAGCTGGAGTGATTTGCCCTGCAATATTTAGCTCAATACCACGGCTACGAACTTCACCAGCAGCGACTTTTTTATTTTGATTTGGGTATAAAGGATCATCTGTTAAGACATTTTCTTTATTGGCATAGAAAATAGCAGAGTCAACCGACAACATATTGTCGAGTGCTTGCCATTTAAAGCCTAACTCGTAAGCCATGCCTTCTTCTGGGTCAAATCCCTCTCCATTACGGCTAGCCCCTGTATTTGGTTTAAACGATTTTGCAGCATTGCTATAGATTGAAAGATCATCACGGGCTTTAAAAACTAAACCTAAACGTGGAATAAATGCGTCATGACTGGTATTCCAGTTTGCAGTATTTGGTAATAGGTTTTTGTAATCATGTTCGTAGTGCTCAAAACGTAAACCCAGTAGCGCACTTAAACGCTCATTTAAATCGATTTGGTCTTGTGCAAAAACAGCAGTTGTTTTTAGATTTTCGCGGTCATGGGTCGTAATATTTTTAAGCTCGGGTAGAGGTTGGCCTAAAACTGGATCATAAATATTGATTGGATAGTTATTCGACTTAGGATCCGAACGAATAATATATGACTTGTAATCGTAGTTTTCATATTCAAGCCCAGTTACAAGAGTATGAGCTAGACCTAAAAGTTGGAATTTACCTGTTAGATTAATTTGGGCATCGGTATCTTGCCATTTTAATTCGCGATAGTTGTAATTTCGGTCTAAAGTTTCTCCATCGGCCTGTATGCCATTTGCCTCTACCGCATAGCCATATAATTTGCCATGTAGATATTGCACACCCGCATTAAGTTTCCAGTCATTTCCCAAGTCATGCTCAACTCGTAATTGAGTCATGTCATTATCATTGTAGAGTCGGTTGTTGTATTTACCTGTTTCCCACAAATAGGTTTCGGGTGAACTGTTAAATGATTTCTGGCCTGCATAACGTGTTTGGCCACGATCAAGTGGATGCTGATTTCGTAATATATCTGCTTCAAAAGTAACTTTGGTTGCATCAGAAGCTTGCCATTGGATGACTGGTGCAATTCCATATCGTTTGGACTCGACATGATCACGATAACTATCACCGCCTTCTGCAATCACATTGAGGCGATAGCCAATATTTTCTGCATTTGGAATAGTGCCTGTAGTGTCTATAGTAGTGCGATATAAACCTTCACTGTTCAGCTGGGAACCTAAAGTAGTTTGTTGCTCAGACTTCGGTGTTTTAGAGATTAGATTAAACGTACCACCTGGATCACCACGGCCATATAAGCTAGAAGAGGGACCACGTAAAACGTCTACACGTTCAATTGTATTGCTATCGGGGGCGTTTGGATAACCACGGTTAATCGGGAATCCATTACGGTAAAACTCACCGCTAGTGAATCCACGGAGATTAAATCCTGTTAAGCCTTGGCCACCAAAGTTATTAGCACGAGTAACGCCGCCAGCCAAATCAAGCGCTTCGATTAAACGTGTCGCACCAATATCTTCAATTACTTTTTGGGTCACTACGCTGACCGATTGTGGCGTATCTTTTAATGCGACTTCGCTACGTGTTGCACTACTTGAGCTATCGACTTTATAGGCTTGGTCGGCAGCTTGTTGGGCTTTAATCTTAATGGTAGCAAGCGTCGTTGAGGAACTATTGGTTTCTGCGAAAGTACTTGAAATACAGCATAGTTGAGCGATGCTCAGGGAGAGAAGGCGAAGCTTAAGATCCATTTAAAACCTTGTTGATAATAAATATCAGTATAGAAATAAGAATTATTATATTGTAAATCTATGTAAAGGAAATACTGGATCGGAGATATATTTGCACAAGTGTATTTTATGGGGGAATACAGAAAATTAGAAATATAAACAGAACGTTTAAAAATAAAAAAGGAATCTTAAAAGAAAGAATATGGCGTCCCTACGGGGATTCGAACCCCGGTTACCGCCGTGAAAGGGCGATGTCCTAGGCCTCTAGACGATAGGGACGTTGAGGATGGCGGTATCTTAAGAAGCCGCCACCAAACTGTCAAGGAGGTAAGGTGACAGTTTGTTCAAAATATAGCAAAACAGTTCAGCAGTCTTCTGAGTATCGTACAAAGCAGAATGAGCTTCTTTACCGTCAAAATCAATTCCAGCTTGAATACAGGCTTTAGCAAGCACAGTTTGTCCAAACATTACAGCACTTAAAGTAACCGTATCCATTACTGAAAAGCTATGGAATGGGTTTTGATTTTTTGTGCTTGTACGTGCAATTGCTGCTTGTAAAAAGCCAAGATCAAAATGCGCATTGTGACCAACTAGCACTGCATGGGTACAATGTTGCTGTTTACGGACTTCATTCACCGATTTAAAAATACGGCGTAATGCGGTGCGCTCATCTTCAGCCATTGCCATACGCATCGGATTGAATGGATCAATACCAATAAAGTCTAACGAACGGCGGTCGAGATTAGCCCCTTCAAACGGGTTAATATGCGCATGAAATGCTGGACCAGGGACAAATTGTCCCTGAGCATCATACACAATTGGAATGCACGCAATTTCTAGCAATGCATCTGTCTGGGCATTAAAACCTGCCGTTTCAACGTCAACAACAACAGGTAAGAAGCCACGAAAACGTTGGCCAATGACCGGGACAGAGGTTTCTTGTGTCACACTTTTCTCCATTGCAGCGTTTTCCCGGCATGCAGCGGGATAATTTTTTGATCATCTAAATAATCAAAAGATTCTGGAACGAGGTTATCTTCTTTTACCAAAGTAATGGTAGAAGTATTACGTGGTAGACCGTAGAAGTCTGCACCAAAGTGGCTAGCAAAGCCTTCTAGGCGCTCTAATTTACCCACTTGATCAAATGCTTGAGCATAAAGTTCAATTGCATTAGGCGCACTATAACAGCCTGCACAGCCACACGCATTTTCTTTTGCATTTTGCGAGTGAGGTGCGCTATCTGTACCCAAGAAAAATTTAGGGTTACCGCTAGTTGCAACTTCAAGCAAAGTGGTCTGGTGAGTTTGACGCTTTAAAATTGGTAAACAATAGAAATGCGGTTTAACACCACCCACCAACATATCATTACGGTTAAATAATAAATGTTGAGGCGTGATTGTTGCAGCGACATTGCGGTCTTGTTCTAAAACAAAGTGTGCAGCATCGCTGGTTGTGATGTGCTCAAGTACCACTTTAAGTTTTGGAAACTGTTTTAATAACGGTGATAAAACTTCATCTAAGAAGCGTTTTTCACGGTCAAAAATATCAACGTGGTTATGAGTCACTTCACCATGAAGTAATAACGGAACTTGGTGTTCTTCTAATTGCTCAATGACTGCATAAACTTTACGAATGTCACTTACACCGTTATCAGAGTTAGTGGTCGCGCCTGCTGGGTAAAGTTTAATAGCATTTACATGTCCAGATTCTTTAATTTTACGAACTTCGTCTGGTGAGGTGAAATCAGTAAAATAAAGCACCATACGCGGGTCAAAATGAAGACCTTCTGGAACATGAGCAAGAATACGTTCACGGTAAGCCAATGCTTCTTCCACAGTTTTTACAGGTGGAACAAGGTTTGGCATACAAATCGCACGAGCAAATTGTTTGGCCAAATCAGGTACAGTACGTTTTAATGCTAAACCATCACGTAAATGTGCATGCCAATCATCTGGCTGGAGCAGGGTAATAGAGTCCAAGGCAGTTCAAACTTCGAAATAAAACAAATGATAATCGATAAAGTGTGAAAATGGTAACGAGAATTACGGACAAATGGCAAAATAAAGCGCCAGACGCATTAAAAAATAATGTTATATTTTGTTAATGTGTAAGAAGCAGGAATCAAGTAGTGGCGAATAGGGGAAATGTACATGAATTACTCAAAGCAAAAGAAGAAATAGAATATTTAGTAACTCTACATACCCATCGTTATGCCAATACGCCTTTGCCACATCAATTAGAAAAAAAATTCTGGTGCCTAAACCTTGAGCGAACTAAACAAAATATCTCAAAATTTTTAGCAAGTGGCATTTTAACCTACCTTATTTTTATTTTACTGGCTTTACCGACTGACTACTTGGTAATCGGGGTGCCTAATATTACTTGGGACTTTTTTTACTGCTTACTAAGTGCAGTTAATATTGCTTGTGCGCTGCTGCTATTTTGGGTTTTTGCAAAGTTTAAAGGCCTCAGTGAATATTTTTATATCGCTGCCTGTGGCATTGTATTTTTGACCATTATTATCAATGCAATGCTGCTTCTTAGCGTAGAAAATGTCGCCCTTAAAAACCAGTCAATGTTGCTACTTTCTTTTTTATATATGCTAGGTTTTATCCTAAGCGGTATAAAGCCTTTGCATATGCTCTATGTGGGGTTGATCGCAGCGATTTGTGTTTTTTCTCTACTGATTTTATTGCAAGCAAATTGTGATTATATTGCTTTGGGAAGAGCGCTGTTTGGAAGCTGTATTTTAGGTTTTTCAATTAGCACGATGCTCACCTCTAGAGAAAGAAGCCTTTTTTTAAATAATCAGCTTGCTGAGCTGAATGAACAGATTTTACGAATTGAGGCTTCCGAGTTGCTTCATTTAAGTCAGCAGGATGCACTGACCAACATCTCAAATCGACGTACTTTTGATGAGATGTTCGACTTTTTTTACTATCGTGCAAAGCAAGAAAAGCGTCCATTGGCTGTTTTATTTATTGATATCGATTTTTTTAAAAATTATAACGATTTTTATGGGCACCAAATGGGGGATAAGGTCATCTCATCTATTGCCTCTGCAATTAAAAATTCGATACGCCACGTTGATTTTGTGGCCCGTTATGGTGGAGAGGAGTTTGTGGTGCTGTTGCCGAAAACACCTGCTCAAGGTGCCTATGCGGTCGCTGCAAATATTTATAAAGCGATTGAGCGCCAAGCAATTCCTCATGCCGCCTCTTTAGTTTCTAAGCAGGTCACCATTAGTCTAGGTTTTACTGTTTATACAGAAGGTTTTAAAGTAAATCAGGAAAAGTTAATTCACGCTGCGGATCAAGCCTTGTATCGGGCTAAACAGCTTGGTCGTAACCAGATTTATTATCAACCTTTAGAAATAGTAGAACCTGCTTAAACAGACACTTAAAATAAAAAAGCCACCTTTGTCGGTGGCTTTTTTATTAAGTAAGAAAATTATTTCTTCTTGCTATCGAGTTGTGGCACAGCAGAACCTTGACCGATTGAAAGCAAACCAGCATCTGTATAGATACCAAGTTTTGCACGTGTATCGGTAATGTCGAGGTTACGCATAGTCAACTGACCAATACGGTCCATAGGCGAGAACATTGAATCGCCTTTTTCCATTGTTAAACGTTCAGCTTCGTACGTTAAGTTTGGAGATTCAGTGTTCATGATGGTGTAGTCATTACCACGACGAAGTTCAAGAGTCACTTCACCTGTAACAGCTTTAGCAACCCAACGCTGCGCAGTTTCACGTAACATAAGCGCTTGAGAGTCGAACCAGCGACCTTGGTAAAGCAGACGACCTAAACGTAAACCGTTAATACGGTATTGTTCGATCGTGTCTTCATTATGAATACCAGTAACCAAACGCTCGTAAGCAATATGAAGAAGGGCCATACCCGGTGCTTCATAAATACCGCGAGATTTCGCTTCGATAATACGGTTTTCGATTTGGTCAGACATACCTAAACCATGACGGCCACCAATACGGTTTGCTTCAAGAATAAGCTCAACCGGACTGTCAAAAGTTTGACCGTTTAATGCAACAGGTACACCTTCTTCAAAACGTACAGTCACTTCTTCTGGAGTAATTTCAACTTCATCTTTCCAGAAAGCAACGCCCATAATTGGGTCAACAATTTTGATACCAGCGTTTAGGTATTCAAGATCTTTTGCTTCGTGAGTTGCGCCTAACATGTTTGAGTCAGTTGAGTACGCTTTTTCTTTTGACATTTTATAGTCAAAACCATTGTCGATCAGGAACTGTGACATTTCAGCACGGCCACCGAGTTCATCGATGAAGTTTTGATCTAACCAAGGCTTGTAAATTTTAAGATTCGGGTTGGTCAACAAACCATAACGATAGAAACGTTCAATATCGTTACCTTTATAAGTTGAACCGTCACCCCAGATGTTTACGTCATCTTCTTTCATTGCAGTAACTAACATAGTACCTGTTACTGCACGACCGAGAGGAGTCGTATTGAAATATGGAACGCCACCTGTGCTGATATGGAATGCACCACACTGAATCGCAGCAATACCTTCAAGCGCAAGTTGTAAGCGGCAGTCAATTAAGCGAGCTTTTACAGCGCCGTATTGTTCTGCTTTCTTTGGAATTGCATCGTAGTCATCTTCATCTGGCTGGCCTAAGTTCGCAGTATATGCATAAGGCTCAGCGCCTTTTTGTTTCATCCACAATAAAGCTGCTGAAGTGTCTAAGCCTCCGGAGAAGGCAATCCCAACTTTTTTGCCTACTGGTACATGCTGCAAGATCGTTGCATTATCAGTCATTGCTAGTCCTAACTATTTCGAAATAGGCACCCTAATACTTCGGTGACCAAGAGAATTTATTCGCTCAGTACTATATCACTTTTCAAATCGATTTTTTTTCTGTTAGGAAAGGAATTCTTTTTTTTTCATTTAAAAAATAGATTAATATTGGAAAAATATAAAGTTTTACGATTAGTATGTCAATTTAGAAGAAATTCTATAAAAGGAAAAAATATAAATATGTTAATTCATCACAATCAAATTTTATCAACATTGCATCGTATCGCGGGGTTTATTTTAATTTCAGATCTTATCTATGCGATTTACAATATATTTGTGTATATGCCCAAATTCTTTATTGGTGGTCTTTTAGGGCGTATTGTCGCAATCGCTATGCAGTTCCTATGCGCTAGAAGCGTTAAGACGGGGACTACAAGCAGCCGTATCGGTTCAATAGTGATCTCTATTCTAATGCTTAATATGTTTCCTGTAGGAACTGTGATTGCTGTCGTGATGCTATTTTTTTCTTTATTTAAATGGGAAAAAGCTTCAACGTTTCAATTGCCCATAAAAAATTAAATGAAGGGTCACAAGCTCGAATAATTGACAATTTCAACACGTAAAAAAATACGTGTGGTCATCCTAACATTTCAAAAAAGTATTAAAGTACTATGCAACAAGTTGCAAAAAATTATTGGGACGCAGCATGACAAGTTACGCCAATTTATTAAAACCATTACATTTAGGCTTTACCACCATTAAAAACCGTGTGGTGATGGGATCCATGCATACGGGGCTTGAAGACCGTTTTTACAATTACCCAAAACTGGCAGCTTATTTTGAAGAGCGTGCAAAAGGTGGGGTTGGCCTGATTGTGACCGGGGGGATTTCTCCAAACCGTCAAGGTTGGCTACTACCCATGGGTGGAACCATGAATGGTTTAACCGATATTCCGCAGCACCGTCTGGTTACACATGCTGTGCATAAGCATGGTTCAAAAATTTTAATGCAAATTTTGCATGCTGGCCGTTATGGTTATCAACCTTTTGCAGTGTCTTCTAGTCCGATCAAATCGCCAATTTCCCCATTTAAACCGCGTCAGCTTTCTGAAAAAAATATTTTAAGTACGATCGATGACTATGCACATTGTGCTGACATTGCCAAAAAAGCAGGCTATGACGGCGTTGAAATTATGGGCTCGGAAGGTTATCTCATTAACCAGTTTTTAAGCAGCCATGTGAACCATCGTACTGACCGTTGGGGCGGTGATATTGAAAACCGTATGCGCTTTCCGGTCGAAGTCGTCAAGGCTATTCGTGCCAAAGTTGGTGAAAAATTTATTATCTGTTTCCGCTTGTCGTTGCTCGATTTAGTTCATGACGGCAACACTATGCAAGAAGTGGTGACTGTTGCAAAAGCTTTAGAAAAAGCGGGTGTCACTTTATTAAATACCGGCATTGGTTGGCATGAAGCTCGCGTTCCGACCATTGTCACGTCTGTGCCTCGTGCAGCTTTTGTCGATTACACGGCTCATGTAAAACAGCATATTTCTATACCGATTATTGCGTCAAACCGAATTAACATGCCTGAAACTGCTGAAGAAATTTTGGCAACTGGCAAAGCAGATATGGTTCAAATGGCACGTCCTTTATTGGCCGATGCATTTTGGGTAAATAAAACTGCGACTAACCGTGTTGATGAAATTAATACTTGTATTGCCTGTAACCAAGCCTGTTTAGACCATGCTTTTAAAAATAAGCGTGTGTCATGTTTAGTGAACCCGCGTGCAGGTCATGAAACTGAACTGGTCTATTTAAAAACCAAACAGCCTAAGCGAATTGCAGTTGTAGGTGGCGGTGTAGCGGGAATGTCGGCAGCAACCGTTGCGGCAAGCCGTGGTCATGCGGTTACTTTATTTGAAGCAACGGCGGAAGTAGGTGGTCAATTTAACTTTGCCAAGGTCGTACCGGGCAAAGAAGAATTCCACGAAACAATTCGCTACTTTAAAGTCCAACTCGAAAAAACTGGGGTGGATGTACGTTTAAATACTCGCGTGAACCGTGAGCAGCTTGAACGCGAAGGGTTTGATGAAGTGATTGTTGCAACGGGTGTAATTCCTCGTGCATTAAAAATTGAAGGAAGTAATGCACCACAAGTCCTTTCCTATGCTCAAGTTCTAAAAGGAGCAGAAGTTGGACAAAAAGTTGCAGTGATTGGTGCGGGTGGCATTGGTTTTGATGTGTCTGAGTTTTTACTTAAACCGCCACATCAACCACAACCTCAACCTTTAGCCGAATGGCAACGTGAATGGGGTGTGGACCCAGATCCAAACTATGTTTCTGAAGGGGGGATGCAGCCGTCAGTCGTTGAACCAGCAATCCGTGAAATTTATTTATTGCAACGTAAAACAACACCACTCGGTATTGGACTTGGCAAAACTTCGGGTTGGGTCCATCGTGCACAGCTTAAAAAGCATGGTGTCCGTATGTTACGTGGTGTGCAATATAAAGCAGTCACCGACGAAGGGCTTTGGATTGAGCATAATGGTCAAGACCAGCTTTTACGTGTAGACACGGTAGTGGTGTGTGCAGGGCAAGAGTCGGTAAAAGACTTGATGCCAAAAGAAGGGGAGTCGACGATCGCGAACTACCATATTATTGGTGGTGCAAAGCTCGCAGCAGAGTTAGATGCGAAGCGTGCGATCAAAGAAGGAGCAGAATTGGCTGCCCAACTGTAAAATTGATGAAACAATATGCACTTGAACACAAAGCGGTGATTTTTTTCTTGAATAAAATGAATAAGCTTTGTATTCTTACGCACATGGAAGCGTGGCAGAGCGGTTTAATGCACCGGTCTTGAAAACCGACGAGGGTGTGAGTCCTCCGTGAGTTCGAATCTCACCGCTTCCGCCAAATTCAAAAAGCCCCTGTGAAAACAGGGGCTTTTTTTATGCCTAAAATAAAAATTACAACGCTATATAGTTTAAATATTGCTAATAAATGCCGAAAATTTCATATAAATCAATCGAGTGTATATTTTAATCAAAATTACTATCTTTATATAATATGTTTTATGTTTTCAATATCTTAGCAATAAGAAGTCTATATATCAGAATCAAACAAGTTATTTGTAGAATATTCATTTATTGATATATGATGAGGCCATATTTAGAAACTGATTCAAAACATAATTCTATCGTTCAGCGAGTAAGTTCAAGGAAGGAATAATGCTGAATTCAGTCTTCTAAACCCTATATCTGGATATTATTTCCACCCAAAAATTGCATTTGACCCAATGGTTGGTAATGTCTCACTCTTTCGTAGAGTAGGCATTTCCTAGTTTAGGATATATCTATGAAAAAATTATTTAGTGTCCTGTTCAGCGCATCTGTACTAACACTGTCTGCATGTAACAAACAACCTGCACAAACTGAAAATACAGCTTCAGCTAAAGACAAAACTGAATCAGTACGCACAATTAAATTGGTTTCAACAGGTTCAGATACTGATGTATGGAAATACGTTGCAACGCTTCCTGAAACTGCTCACGCGGGCATTAAACTTGAAGTGACTAACTTGACTGACTACGTTGTGCTTAATACATCTGTAGCAAGTGGCGAACAAGACGTAAATGCGTTCCAGTCATTCAACTATTTGGCAGCTTATAATTCTTCAAATACTGCTAAAGTTGCGGCTGTTGCGACAACTTACTTAGAGCCAATGGGTATTTATGCAAATAAAGTTAAATCTGTTGAAGAATTCCCACAAGGCGCGACCATCGCGATTCCAAACGATACTGCCAACGAAGCGCGTGCTTTAACATTATTACAGTCTGCTAAGCTGATTAAACTTAAACCGAACTTTGACCCTGTAAAAGGAACTACGAACGACATCGCTGAAAACCCTAAGAATTTGAAATTAAAACCAATTCAAATGACTACGGCAGTTCGTGTTAAAAACGATGTAGATGCGATTGTACTTGGTAATACATTGGCGCTTGAAGGTGGCTTAAATGTAATGAAAGATGCAATCTTCCGTGAGCCTATTGATCAGTCTACTAAGCTTTATGTGAACCTATTGGGTGTTGCTGAAGCAAATAAAAATGACCCAATCTATACGAAACTTGGTGAGCTTTACCACTTACCTAAAGTTCAAAAGTTTGTGAGCGAAAAATTCGGTGGCACAAAAGTTGAAGTGAACAAACCTGTTTCTGAGTTTACAGATATTAAATAAGTAATTTTTTAATTTAAAAATTATTTTTAAAGGCTAAGTCACGGTAATGGGGGCTTAGCTTTTTTATTTAGATTAGTGTTATAGGGCTCGTTTAATTTTTATACTTCATATCAGGCCAATCATATTAAATTCAGAAAAGATGTATATTTTTAAAAAATCATAAGTAAAAATGGAAGCAACTATTCTTGTTTTGTATGTAAGTACTAAATAGCAATGCCTATTTTTTAATATACATATATATAATTTTCTTAGCGGTCCACCTTAGAAAAATATGAAGTTAAAGATTTAAAAATTATGATACCAGTACAGCCATTCTCTTTTTTCGCAATTTTTCTATTGTTTATTGCTCCATTAATTGGTGTTGTTCTAACACTAGGCTTGTTGGTGAAAGTAATACTCTTTTGGCGAAATAAGGCTCAAAATCCTGTAAGGTTTTTTTCTCGAAAGATATTATTCATTACGCTGTTGGCATTGATATGTGACTTATGGGCAGGTTATTTATTTTATATAACTGCATCGGTAAAGTATGAGATTGCACTTAAGCAGCATTATAAGGAAAGTCGAAGCCATTTTGTTTTATCTCAAGATGCGCAATACGGAGAACTGTTGATTCCTAAAGGAAGCTTAATCAGTCGTTATGATGCTTTTGACAACGGTGAGCCACAAGTACCCTTTAGTTTACGGGGATTACAGGCTGTACGTTTCCCTCATCCTGTAAAAGTCGCAGGAATGTGGGTAACCGCGATGGAGCCTCCTCGAATGGAATTGGCGTGGGATCAGCAAATAGGTCCAGTTATGCGCTTTGACCCTAATGAGGAAAATGGTTACGGTAAATGGGTTTACGACACAAAACATCCTACTATCGCTTGTTCTCGTGGGGACGTCGTGTTATTTGAAATTCCAGTCATTCATTATGATATTGCAAAAGAATTTGGTAAACCTGAACCCGATGGAGCTAATGCGCGTTTTCGCCCGAGTGAGTGGGGTGTGCAAGAATGTGAAAAAGGTCAGGGGCCAATTAAAGTTAGCCCAGCATATACTGGAGCTAAGCCAAAAAAACCTTGGTTTCAACTCTAATGATTTCCCTTTTTAAACCCCACTTTAACAATAACTCATTCATTATTTATCCTTACTTTTTAATGATCTAATTTAAAGCAAATGTCATTTTGTGTGCTTGACTGTAAAAGGGTAGAGCACTATTCTTTGCCTGCTGGCCACATTGCCAGTCGGTTGTCGCAGACCGTGAAAACAAAGTCGATATACAAAATTCTTATTTTGTGTGTCGGGAACTCGTTCGCCCCCTTTTTCTCTACGGTAGGGCGGAAGGGGGACACCCTCGGGTGTGCTGGTTCCTTTGTTTCCAGTCTGCGAACCCCCTTTCGTTCTGCCACCATAATTTTAATGACTTGGCAGAACTCCCAATAAAAAGGAGTTGGCTTTGCACATTCATTATTTCTTGGCAGCCTTTGCCAAAGTCTATATGGACACAACTTAAACGTTAAAGCAGTTTGATTACCTAAAGGTTTTCAGGCTTTAAATCGTCACGACTAAAACTTAGCAACAATAAAGCTTGAGATGTGCCAAGCACAGTCTTTATAGGCTTTGCTGTGCCTTTTTTCTCCCAAAAAAGTATTTCACTTACAACAAGAACTTATTTTAAAACGGTAAAAATATGCCTCATTCAGAACTTCCATGTCGTGCTTTAAGCGTGCTTCATACTTCAAGATTCTTGTTTAATAAATATGGTTTTCATAAAGTTGGAGTGGACCGTATTCTTGAATCTTCAAAAACTTCAAAAGCAACTTTTTATAATTGCTTTCACTCAAAAGAACGACTTATTGAAATGAGCCTAACCTTTCAAAAAGATGGGCTTAAACATGAGGTGCTTTCAATTATCTATGTTCAAAAAGATTTAACGCTGTTTGAAAAGCTTCGCAAGATTTACTATTTACATGCCGACTTAGACGGACTCTATCATTTGCCGTTTAAAGCTATTTTCGAGATAGCGAAAACGTATCCAAAGGCCTATCAGGTCGTTGTTGACTATCGAAACTGGCTGATTAATGAAATCTATCAATTGCTTTTAGCGAGTTATACAAATGCCTCAAAACAAGATGTACACATGTTTTTGTTTACTATTGATGGGGCCATGGTTCAGCTTTTAGACCCAAACAAACCCGATGAAAGAGAGCGGTTATTGGAATATTTTCTAATTTCTTTGGGGTAAATGAAGTGAGAAGAGAAGTAAGTTATTGTCACTACATTGATTATAGCAATAGTGTTTTCTATATCAATAATTAGTGATTTTTATTAATAATTAAAGAAGCTACTTTAATTAGTACAATTTTTTAGAGAATTAAAATTTATTTTTCTATTTATTGTGAGATGTTTTTTTGTAAGCTTTTGATTTTAAATTTTTATTATATAGGGTTTTATATTGTCGACTAAAATAGGATAGTTTTAAAAATAGACAAATCTGTCTATTTTTTATAAAATATTGATGTTTATAACTCAGATTTATAAAAAAGTGATGTTTAATAATATCTTTCAAATTTTAGAGAATTTTGGTTTTCTTTCAAAACATCGTTCAGTATACCTTCAATTTTCAGATGCATCCCTGAATAGTCAGGTTTTTCTACAACGTATAGATGGGCAACATCATCTTAATCAGGGCGTGACAGCAGAGCTGATTTGTTTATCAACCAATGCTCACATTGCGCTCAAACAATTTATAGGTGTACAGATTGCTGTTGATCAGGTGACAGATCAAGGACAATTATTTCGAACTACGGGTATTATTACGGGAGCATCGCAGGGGCAAAGTGATGGTGCTTTAACTTTATATAAGCTCACCATAAATGATCCAACTTATCTCTGGCATAAACGCAGAAATAGTCGTGTGTTTATGAACAAGAGTGTAAAAGAAATTAGTGAAATTTTGTTTAAAGAATGGCAAGGGAAAAGTCCATTATTTACTTCTAGCCTTACACTAGATTTGAGTGGTTTAAAACAACAATATGATACTCGTCCTTTCGTTATGCAGTTGAACGAAAGTGACTATGATTTTTTAACACGATTATGGCGTAGTGAAGGCATTAACTGGCTGATTGATGAAGCAGAGCTTACTGTACAGAGCAATACAGATCATATTCATGCACAAAAGCTACGTCTCATTGATGATAATAGCCAATATCAAGCGCTAACAAGAAGAACAATCCGTTACCATCGAAGTCATGCAACTGAACAATTTGACAGTATGACCAGTCTGATCGCTGGACGTCGTTTGCAGCCGACTTCTGTTTTTGTGCAGCGTTGGCAGTCAGATGTACTACAACAAACCGATGGGGCAGGCAGTGTACAAAGTACACATCAGCATAGTGCCAACTATGACAACCAAAGTTTAAGTCTAGAAGATGCATGGCATTTTAGTCCAGCATGGATGCAGGATTTAAACGGTGAAGATGGGGCTACCTCAGCTAGTGGCCAACAACTAGAAAAGTTCAATCAGAACCTCAGCGCTTACCATGATACCCAATCTAAGCAGTTTATTGCTCAAACCACGGTACGGGATACCCAAGTCGGATATTGGTTTGAACTTAATGAACATCCAGAAATTGATCTGCATAGTGGAGCAGACAAAGAGTTCTTAATTATTGGTAAGAGTTATTACAATCAAAACAATTTTCCCAAAGATTTAAATCAGCAAATTCAAGCTTTGGTTCAAAAAAGCGATTGGCAGTTGGATAATACAGAAGAACGTCAAGGTAATGAGCTGATTTTACAACGTCGTCAAATTAAGATAGTACCAGAATACCAGCCATTACAAGATCGACCAAAAGCTTCTGTACAACGTGCCAGAGTGGTAGGACCAGAAGGAGAAGAAATTTATGTTGATCAATGGGGGCGTATTAAGGTTCGCTTCTTGTTTACCAGAAATGATGACCACAGCCACGATGGTGGAGCTGGAAGTAATGACAATGACACCGATTCGGCTTGGGTCGATGTTTTAACTCCGTGGGCTGGAAAAGGCTATGGTGCAAGATTTTTACCACGTGTAGGAGAAATCGTTGTTATTAATTTCTTTGATGGTAATGTCGATCGCCCATTTGTGGTAGGCCGTATTCATGAGGCTGAACGTTATCCAACCCAATTTGATCAGAAAGGGCAATTACCCGATACCAAAAAGCTTAGTGGTATTCGTTCAGAAGAGGTGGGTGGAAAAGGCTTTAACCAGTTACGTCTTGATGATACAACTGGGCAAATTAGTGCGCAACTCCAAAGTAGCCATGCTGCAAGTCAGTTAAATCTTGGTAATTTGAGCCAGCCGAAAGACAAAGCTGAGAGTGAGGGTCGTGGTGAAGGTTTTGAACTCAGAACGGACCAATGGGGTGCTGTTCGAGCTGGAAGTGGTTTACTCATCACTACTCATAAACAGGATCAAGCCCAAGGCGCACATTTAGACGCAGCCGATGCCAAGCAACAAATAGAAGATGGCTTAAATAATGCTAAGGCACTTAGTGAGATTGCTAAAAATCAGCAAACTGATCCACTGGAAATACTTGAAAACCTAAAAACTTTTTTAGAGCAAATTGAACAGCAAGATAAAGACAAAGCAGCTGTATTTAAGCAAGCTATTATGGTGTTGAGTGCACCAAATAGCATGGCTATAGCGAGTAACGAGGATATACATCTAAGTGCAGATGGCCAATTAAGCCAAAGTGCCGGCGATAGTATTAATTTAAGCACTCAAAAGAACATAATCGCACACGCACAAAATAAGATCAGTCTTTTTGCAGCCCAACAGGGAGCTAGGCTTTATGCGGGTAAAGGTAAAGTTGAGATACAAGCCCAAGCTGACGGAGCAGACTTAATTGCACGTAAAGGCGTTCAGATTATTTCTACAGAAGATCGAATTGAAATTACTGCCTCTAAAGAAATTGTTATCACGGCGGGCGGATCTCAAATCAAGATTAATGGCTCGGGAATTTTCCCTGTCACAGGCGGAAAGTTTGAAGTGAAGGCTAGGCAGCATTTATTTACTTCGGGAGCAAGTGCGAGTGCAAACAGTCCTCAGTTACCTGTGTTGGGGGAGCTAAATCAGCATAATTTGCGGTATCTTTTGAAAGATAAAGAAGGTATTCCGTTTGCCCATCATAAATATATTGCTTTTATGCCAAATGGGAAAAAGCTGGAAGGTATCACTGATGAGAATGGATATACTCAGTTAATTAAAACAGTACGTCCAGAAGAAATATCTCTCCACTTGTATAACAATGAAGAAATTAATATAGATTAGCCATGACAAAATTCTATCCATACGTTGTCTTAAAAACAAATGTTAGTCCTAAGTTGTTAAAATATAATATTTATATATACAACACAGTACTTAACCAAGCTGAAACAGCTATTCTTTTTAAAGATACTGCTTTTAAGAAAATAGGTAATGAGCTCTATCAAACTAAATCGGTTGAAATTGATAGTTCAAAAATAGGGTTAGAAAGACTGAGGGATTGTGTCATTATTCTTAATTTATATCGACTAGGTACTTCTGGGCAAGAAAGTTTAGTAATGAGTCGCTATATTATTCCAGATAAAATTGAATCTTATCCTTATCAAAATCATGAAAAGAATAAAAATATTCCTGTAATAAAATACGTTGAGTCAACGGCTGTCACTAAAGTCGTTAAAGGTGATGTTTCTAAAAATAATTTTGAACTTGCTTTAAATCGAAAACGAATTTTTCAGTGTGTTGACCCAGAGTGTAAGCCAGGAGAGGCTAAAGATCCTTTTTCTAAGGCCCAAATTGAAGCAGGCTTACAGTCGAGATTAAATGAACCTTTACCAAATCAAGATCAGACATCTTTATGTGGTCCCGCAGCTTACTTTTTTTGTCTAATAAATTTGAGTCCCTCTAAATATAAATTAGCAGTAAAACAACTATGGGAAACTGGTCAAACTAAAATTGGTGAACTTGATATTAAACCTTCACAGGATGGCTGTAGACGGGTTAAAAATTTTCATAAACAACTCGATGGATATCCTAGAATTCCTCCAATTGATTGGATTACGCTTGCAAGTTTACGCGAATCAGAAAATTTTAAATTAAAGTTAAATGATCCCGAACAAGAGGTCGCAGGAATTACACCTCCGATGGATTTGGAACGATGGTTTAGAAAGTCTGGTTTTCACGTAGTAGCCTCCTACCCAATCAAAATGGGAGGGTATGATCGAGATTTTATTTCTGACATTAATAGTAAATATGCTGGACCTGATTATTATATTGTCACTTTAATTTCCGCAAGTCTATTGGATAGTGGTTCGAGTTCAGGAACTAATATATTTCCAGACCATTGGATTGTTTGGACAGATAAATTAAGAGATTTAAAAGGCCACCCCATCAATGAATCATCAAATACATATGACACAAAAGTGACACTCAAAATGTTTACTTGGGGAGAGAATAGAACAAGATTGAAAGAAGGGTTATCTTTGTATAGCTTTGATAGAAAGGTTTTTTTTGCACTTGTAATAAAAAAGGAAAAATTCTAATGAAAAGTAAACTAGTCTTTATTTTTTCAGTTTTATTGATACTTACAGCTTGTGGTAAGAAATATTCAATAACACCTGATAGTTTGCCTGTGGCCCATATTAATCAAGAATATAAACAGACTATAAAAATATCTGGGGGTAAGGTTAGTGATACAAGTTCGCCTTTAAAAACAGATATACCTGAAGATTTAGGAATAACAATTCAACCTGCTAATGATCGAGATGGCTATAATATTATTGAGGTCAAGGGTACTCCAAAGTACGAAGGTATATTTACAATTCATATTTGGGCTGGTTTTTATGCAGGTGGCGGCAAGGAAATCAAGAAAACATATACTCTTAAAGTTGAGAAATAAATATCTTGAATTTTTAAGAATTTATAAAATTAAACTTTTCCCTTTATAAATAAAAAATAGTCTATTACTTTTAGACTATTTTTTTATTTATACTTTTTATTATTGCAAATTTAACAATAAATTTTAATATTTGAAAGCCTTCTTAGTCATGGTAGTCGTTCAGGTAATTAAATTTTTCTAGATCATTGGAAATTAAAGCGGTAAATCAAGATAATCCATTTGAGCAAAATAATTTATGCTTTCAAGGACAATATTACGATCTGGAAACAGAACTGCACTATAACCGTTATCGTTATTATGAACCTCATAGTGCAAGATATGTGAGTAAAGATCCGATTGGGTTATTTGGTGGTTTATATAATACGAAATATGTAAATAATCCTATTCAACTGGTGGATATGTTTGGCTTAATTGAATGGAGGGGTACAGAAAAAAGTTATACGGTATTTGCTGTAACAGGATTGTCTTATGATTTAACTTCACAATGTATTAACGGTGTTCAAAATACTGTTAAATTTAAAGTAATAGGTGCGATGCTGATATTTATTTAGAAAAAATTAATAATTAATAAGGAATAAATTTGTTGAACTGGTATTTATAACAAGGTCTTATCATAAAATATAAAAATTTTCTCATCAATATTTATAATGACTTTCATTCAAAAGAACGACTTATTGAAATGAGCCTAACCTTTCAAAAAGATGGACTTAAACATGAGGTGCTTTCAATTATCTATGTTCAAAAAGATTTAACGCTGCTTGAAAAGCTTCGCAAGATTTACTATTTACATGCCGACTTAGACGGACTCTATCATTTGCCATTTAAAGCTATTTTCGAGATAGCGAAAACGTATCCAAAGGCCTATCAGGTCGTTGTTGACTATCGAAACTGGCTGATTAATGAAATCTATCAATTGCTTTTAGCGAGTTATACAAATGCCTCAAAACAAGAGGCGCATATGTTTTTGTTTGTAATTGATGGGGCCATGGTTCAGCTTTTAGACCCAAACAAACCCGATGAAAGAGAGCGGTTATTAGAATATTTTCTGATTTCTTTGGGGTAAATGAGGTGAGGGCATAATTAAGAAAAGATACTAAAAATCAGATGTAAAGCCAGTAAAAATCGTTACTCGATTTGTTCCTGTATTTATAATATTTTTTAAAATTACTTAGAATGCTTACAGACATATATCACTGCAACTAACTTCGAAAAACTCTTATAAAATAGGAGTTTTTTTATTAAATAGAAGTTCAGAAAATATACTCTTTACTTAATGGTTACATTATTGAATTGTTCGATAATCTTTTTGTATATAATATATATTCTTTGTATTTTGTAATTGTTGTAGAGTAACTATGAAAAAAATATTAATCATTACTACTTTGAGTTCTTTCAGTTTAATGGCATGTTCAACTACTGAAACTTCAAGAACGATACAAAGCTCGCAAGTGGCTGTAGCAACAACACAAATTAAATATAATGGAGTAAAAGCTCCAGTTTCTATTGGTAAATTTGATAATCGCTCTAGTTATATGAGAGGTGTTTTCTCTGATAATGTAGACCGTCTAGGCGGACAAGCAAAAACTATTCTTGAGACACATTTACAGCAAACTGGTTATTTTACAGTTTTAAATCGTGATAATTTATCTGAAATTAAACAAGAAGTAGGTTATAGCAATACGAATCAAGCTATTAAGGGCGCTCGTTATGTTATTACTGGTGATGTATCTGAGTTTGGTCGAAAAGAAGTAGGCGATCAACAATTATTTGGTATTTTAGGGCGTGGTAAACAGCAAGTTGCTTATGCAAAAGTTAATTTAAATATTGTTGATGTTAAAACATCAGAAGTTGTGCATTCCGTACAAGGCGCTGGTGAATATGCACTAGGAGCTCGTGAAGTATTAGGTTTTGGTTCTACAGCTTCTTATGATTCTACTTTAAATGGCAAAGTGCTCGATTTAGCTGTTCGTGAAGCAGTTAATAATCTAGTAACAGATATTCAAAATAACCGTTGGTCTGTTCAATAATTTTGGATATTTGTTAAATGCAAAAAATTCTTTTGAGCAGTTTTGTTGCTATAGGATTGGTTGGTTGTGCCGCTGGTCCTCAGCCTTTATATAATTGGGGAACTTATACTCATCAAACCTATTTGATGTATAACGCACCTGAAAAAGCTACGCCAAGTACGCAAATCGCAAAATTAGAAGCTGAAATTGAACAAACAAAAGGTAAGGGCTTAGCTGTTCCACCAGGTTTATATGCTCATTTGGGATTATTGTATTTGCAAGAAAATAATTCTCAAAAAGCAATTGAGTATTTCCAGCTTGAAAAACAAGTATATCCAGAATCTACAGTTTTAATGGATCGCTTATTGCAAAAAATGAAGGCTAAGGGTGAGTATACAAAATCATGATTAAGAAATTTTTAATTGCTGGTTTGGTCATCTCTAGCCTTGCATTTACTGGCTGTGCTGTTACTCCATCACCTAATAAAGATATTACAGCTTATAAAGCTCATATGCCAAAATCGATTTTGGTATTACCGCCAGTCAATGATTCACCAGATGTAAAAGCGACTTATAGTTATTGGCCTACTGTAGTGGCACCTGTAGCGGAAGCTGGTTATTACGTTTTTCCCATCTCTGTTGTAGACAATATGTTTAAAGAGAATGGTGTTACTAATGGCAGTGATGCACAGTCAATTGCACCTCAGAAGTTGCAAGAGATTTTTGGCGCCGATGCTGCTTTATATATTCGAATTAAAGAATATGGTTCTAAATATCAAGTGGTTCAAAGTGTGGCTACAGTTAGTGTTGATGCAAAGCTTGTTGATTTAAAAACTGGAGATGTGATTTGGACAGGTGAGAAAAAACTTGTTCAAGGAAGTGATAATGGTAATTCGGGTTTAATCGGAATGGTCGTTGGTGCTTTAGTGGAACAGATTGCTGGCAGCTTAACTGACCGCGCTTATCCATTAGCAGGCATGGTAAATACTCAACTTTTTACCCCGACTAATTATAATCCGGGTATGGGGTTGTTATATGGTCCACGTTCACCAAAGTATCAACAAGATGGAGCAGCTAAGTAAATTATTATTCCAGCTGGTTTATAAATTTTTGGTTAGGTAGGAGAGCTAGAGCAACTAGTTCTCCTGCTTAATTCGTTTTACTTCTTTTGCTTAAAACGATACTTACATTTCAAACAGCGATAGTCTTGAAAAATATTTTTATCGATCATCACGCCTGCTTTTTTACCAAAAATATTACCAACGACACCGCCAGTAATTCCTGCACTAATGGCACCAACAAAAGTCCCTACAGTTCCACCAACAATCACGCCTAAAGGGCCAGCAACAGTACCAATAGCTGCTCCAACAGTCGCGCCAGTTGCTGCACCCCCTACCGTACCTGCAGTTGTGCCAGCAGCTGTCAGTAAAACACCGCCAGTTGTTCTAAGTAATTTGTCATGGTCACGTGCTTCAATTTCTGTAGAACCACACTTAGGACATTGCAGAGCTTTTTCCATAAAATTTCCTGTCTTTCATCATTGAGAGACACAGTACGGCGCTAAATCATTTAAGTGGGTAAAGAACCTGTCTTACGATGGAGTATCTTTTGCCTGTTGAGTGATTGCAACGATAACTGGTCTGCTTTGATTTTAGCTGAACATTGACACAAATATTTATAGATCATGTAAACACTTGTACTTTAATAATTATCTCATTAAATACCAATGTTTAGAATGACTAAGGCTTACATATCAATGTGTCTAGCAAAGAACATTTCAATAATGATGAATAGAATGTGAAGGGGTTTTTTAGTAAATTTTCTGAAGTTACTTAGGGTAATGAGCTGTAAAATGATAAAAGGCTTATTCGGTTTGAATAAGCCTTCTTTAAAGATTAGATTGATTTTTTCCAACTTAAAAATTTATATAGTCCAAACATGAATGTAATCCAGATTGGAATTAGAATTACCGATTTTTCAAATCCTTGAGTCCACATGATGTATAAAATAATGCCAATAAAAATCAAAACAATATAGTTACTCAAGGGTGAAAATAGAGCAGGGAATTTGGCAACTTTATTTTCAAGCTTCATGGCGTGTTTAAACTTTAAATGAGTAAAGCTAATAATTGACCAGTTTAAAACCAGTGCAGCCACGGCCATGTACATGAGATAGCTTAAAGCTTGTTCTGGGATAAAATAGTTCAGTAATACACAACCAAAAATCAGAATAGAAGAAAAGATAACAGCAGGCGTTGGAACCCCTTGTTTACTTACTTTTGTAAAAATCTTCGATGCGTGACCCTGTACTGCGAGTCCGTATAACATACGGCTGTTTGCATACATACCGCTGTTATAAACCGACAGTGCAGCTGTCAAAATAATAAAATTAAGCAAATGCGCTGCCCAGCCAATACCAAGATGGCTAAAAATCATCACAAATGGACTTTTATCTAAACCACCGAGGTCAAGCTGATTCCAAGGAATGAGCGACATAATGATGGCAAGCGAAGCCACATAGAAAATTAAGATTCGAAAGATGACTTGATTAATGGCTTGTGGAATGCTTTTTTCAGGATTTTCGGCTTCAGCTGCAGTCATCCCGATCAGTTCAATACCGCCAAAAGCAAACATTAAGAAGGCGAGCATATAAAATAGGCCCGAGAACCCATGCGGGAAAAATCCGCCATGCTGCCATAGGTTTGCAAAGCTAGCGATAGAATCATTACCTGCGGTAAGCAATAAATATAAGCCAAACACGATCATGGCAATGACCGCTGCAACTTTAATAATGGCTAACCAAAACTCAGATTCACCATAAAACTTAACATTGCCTAAGTTTAAACACGTGACTAAAACAAAGAAAAATAAGGCTGATATCCAAGCAGGAATGTGGGGCCACCAGTAATGCACATATTTAGCAACGGCTGTCAGCTCGGTCATCGCGACCAAAATATAAACCACCCAATAGTTCCAGCCCGATAAAAAACCCGGGAACTTGCCCCAATATTTTTGTGCAAAGTAACTAAAGGAACCAACCACAGGTTCTTCTACGATCATTTCACCCATTTGGCGCATAATTAAAAATGCGACCAAACCGACAATGGCATAACCTAAAATAATAGAAGGACCAGCAGACTGGATGACTTGTGCAGAGCCTAAAAATAAACCTGTCCCGACAGCACCACCCATGGCAATTAACTGGATATGGCGATTTTTAAGTCCGCGTTTTAATTGGGAAGATGAATTGCTCAAAATATATGCGCTGAATAAAAAAGCTGGCGCTATTGTAATAGATTGGTTAGGGATAACCTAGTTTGAAAAGAATTTTACTCAGCTAAATAAAAGGGATCCGTACAAAGCTATACGAATCCCTTTTTGAAAATTGGTTATCTTATAAATTAGAAAGATACCATTTTGCCCGGATTAATCATTGCGCCGATGCCATACATACTTTTTGCGAGTGGAATAACAACGGGGGCAAGGGTACGACCAAACATAATATTTTGATGATCAATTTTAGATAACATTTCAAAATCGTTAGATTGCCCAACAAAGTCATTCGCAATAGCTTTACCAATACGTACCGTCTGTGCAACGCCGTGACCACTCCAGCCGTGAACAGCATAAATTGGAAATTTATTGCCAAACTTACGGCTATCGACTGCACCATTTACGGTTAAATCAGTGGTTCCACTCCAGACAAAATCCATTTCTAGATTTTTAATTTGCGGGAACACGGTATGAATTCGATGCTCTAGATAATTTAAAGTTTTCTCTGGCCCCCAGCATGTTCCTGTGCCTTGGCCTCCAAATAATAAGCGGTTATTAAACACGGGACGGTAGTAATCAATCTGGAACTGAGTGTCATAAACTGGATGCCCAAATGGCAAAAGCTCTTTTGTATCAAGCTCTAGCGGGGCAGTCGTTGCAACATAAGTATAGAAAGGGATAGTGGTATTGTTTTGCTCTGATAAAAGTTTAAAAGAAGCATGATGTACTGCTAACACCACAGACTTTTTAGCTTTTACCACAGCATTTGCTGTTTGAACATAAATACCATCTGCTTTTTCTTCTATTGAAAGGACTTCTGTTTGTTCATAAACAGTACCGCCATTTTGGCAAAAGCCATAAATTAAACCGCGGTTTAAAGCTAAAGGATGGATTTGCCCACCCAACTCATCAATTAAACCACCTGTGTAATAATCAGACTTAATAAAGTCCATGAGTTCGTGTTTACCCACAATACGCGTATGGTCTTCACCTAAATATTTTCGTGCATCGGCGCCTTGTGTTAAACCAACCAAATGTCCTTCATGAACAGCAGCAGTAATGTGACCATGTTTTCGGTCAAAGTTGAGTTGGTATTTTTCTGAGATGTCATCGATGAGTTGCATGGCTTCCGTAGAGGTAAAATGCCAGAGTTTTTTGGCATCTTCGTAGCTTAAGCGATCGGCCATTTCTTGGGCTTCCCAACGAGCTAAACCAGGGGTGAGTTGTCCACCATTTCGACCAGAAGCTGCGCTACCTACACGGTTTTTTTCTAATAAAACGGTATCTACACCTTGTTCAGCTAAATGTAAGGCCGTAGATGAACCCAATAAACCACCACCAATAACCACCACATCGCATTCAATATCAGCTTGTAAACTGTCAAAGGTATGCCAATCAGAAAGTGAGCTTTCATAGTAGTTCGCTGGATTATCTACCGATGTGCCTTCTACAGTGGTTGCGTCAAATTTTGCATGTTTTGGATTTAACCAGCTCCACTCTTTGCCCACTTGTAGAGATTTACTTGGTTTATATTCCACGTCTTTTAAAAGTTGAGGTTTAGAAATAATTTTCATGACAAAAGTTCCTTAAAAATTAATAAGCGTTACTAATAGCAATGCTTTGTTTTTTAATCGTTTTATAGATAAATAGGAGAATACCCAAAGCTAACCAGAAACATCCAAAAATCAGTGAAGATGAGTCGAGGTTAAGCCAGAGGCAAATAATGCTGATCACAGAGATAAGCGGTAAAAAGAGGTTTAGAAATTTATTTTTAAACCCTGAGCGCTGTTTATCTTTAATATAAAACTTCATAAAAACTGAGAAATTTACGGCTGTAAAAGCGACTAGCGCACCAAAGCTAATCAGACTGACGACTTGGGCTAAGTCTAGAAAAACCGCGGACATCGAAATAAGACCAACAAATAAAACCGAAAAAAACGGTGTACCTAAGGAGATGTGAATTGTCCCAAAATACTTTTTAGGAAAAATATTATCGGTGCCCATTATATACAGTAAACGTGACGCACTGGCATGAGAAGCGAGACCAGAGGCGACAGTGTTCATAATTTGCCCGCATAAGAATACGGATTGGAAAAAAGCACCACCGACATAAAGCACAATTTCAGGCAACGCTTCTGATGGATGCTGAAAGAGTAGATTATTTGGAAAATAAAGTTGAATAAACCAAGCTGCTGTGAAAAAAATAAGTCCGCCAGCGAGAGTTGTTAACATGACCGCACGGGGGATGTTTTTGGTAGGTTGTTTGGTTTCATTTGAAAGCGTAGTAACCGCATCAAAACCTAGAAATGAAAAGCACAAAACTGAGGCACCCGCAACGAGTGGTAGTATAGATTGGTGCTCATGCCAGAGTGGAGCCAAAGTAAGCACATGCTCATAACCTTGAGTAGAGCCAATACCCTTAATCACTAAATAAACAAAAATGACCATGAGGATGATGGGTGCAAATACAAACAATAGACTCAAATTGGCGAGTAACCGAATGCGGAAACAATTCACTAAAGTGACTAGGCCCGCCGATACAAGCACCCAAAACCAGTAAGGCAGACTTGGAATTAGTGCTGTGAGATAAATTGCAGCAAGTAAAACATTAATGAGGGGCAGTAATAAATAGTCGAGTAGGGAACACCAACCCACAAAAAAACCGCTTTTTGGCCCTAAACTTTCAGCTGTATAACTGTATGCCGAGCCTGATTTTTCTGAATTTTTACTGAATCTTGCATAGCTCCAAGCGGTGAGTAGCATGGCACCAAGTGCAAGTAAATAGGCCAGTGGTACGTGTCCATTGGTAATTCCAGAGACAATACCGAAAGTATCGAACACCGTCATGGGAGTCATATAGGCAATACCAATAATGGTGACTTGCCAAAGAGACAGTTTTTTTAAGGAAGACGTTTTATTTTCCATGTCATTTCAACCTCAAATTCGTTGTTTTGCTTTTCATCCGGAAAAGCGATGCTATTTTTGAGCCAAAACTTCCCCTAGACCTGAATAAACATGTCTATTTGAAGAAATTTTGTACAAAAGTGGGTGGCTGTTTTGCCTGGGTGATGCCCTAAAGCAAAGTCAAATATTTATATTTTTCGACGTCACTCTAAATCACGACCAGTTGAAAAGATTGACACGGCCGTGACAAAACCTGCTGTTGGCTTTGGCCTTTAAATAATGTGCCTGTTCTGATGGTGATGTCATTTGAAGTAATCACTCGAGAAGAGTCGTTAATCACAATTGCTTTTTGTTTTATGTTTTTAAGCTTCGGCATAAGAATTTTTTCGAGTGCGGAAACTAAAATATCGGTAGCAATTACACCGATAAATTGATCACGAATCATGACCGGATGGGCAAGGGTGATGGTGTATGCACCATTGCAAATATAGTCGACATAAGGCCCATGTATGCACGGACTCTTATTTTGAGCAGGTTTATGGAACCATTCAAAAGAGCGGAAATCTAAAAATCGCTGAGCATTTTGATAGTTTTCAAGCTTAGCTTGTTGCAATTGATCTTCTTTTTTATACCACCATTCGAGTGTCCAATAATCTTGTTCTTCTTGCGTTGCAGGGCTATAACTTGCAAAGCCGATGCCTTGACTGTAATGGCTTTCCTGTAAGGCTTTTTTAATTTCTTTTTGCAAAGCTGAACGCTCTGAACCTGAAAGCTTAACGTCTTTCGTTTTTTCAGGTTCATGTTTTGAGAGAATTTTACTCGCTTTGGTCGCCAGTTTTTCTGTAATGGCTGTCGTTTCCTCCACCACCGTCTTTAACAAATTTTGAAGCTCTTCTATATCTAAATGTTGGGTCATTCCTATAACTCCTAAAATTCCGTATTTCTCACTTGATACTTTATAAGCGCTCTACTTTATTGTTTTTATTCGATAGATAACTTATATCGAAGCATTTGGTCTGTTAGCATCGAAATAATTTTTCGTGCCTGAATAACAGCATCATCTTCATTGCCTTGAACAAAAGATGATAAAAGTTGGTGGTATTGAGCGACGACCGATTGATGAAATTGATCATCTTGGTAAAGCACAGCAATGAGGGGTGCCCATTCGGCTTGTATGGTTAACTCTTGATTTGCCAGTCGAGCTGATTGAGCAAAAGAGGTGAGTGTTAACAAGCAACGTAAATCAAGTTGGGCACGTGTGTCTGCTTCAACGGCCTGTTCAAATTGATCAATAAGTTCTTTGATTTTGCCTAATTCATATTCAGTGGTTCTTTGTGCTGCCAAATATGCACCATGGCTTAAAATTGCACTATGAAACTCGCCTAAATCAGCTAGATACTCATTGGACGCTTGGCGAAGAGGGTGTTTGTTTAAGAGTAAATCGGAAGGTAACTCACAAACAAAGCTTCCGCCGTTTCGCCCGCGTCGTGTATCAATCAGACCTTTTACGCGTAAAGTATTTAACGCTTCACGCACTGTAATCGGTGACACTCCCATTAAGCGAGCTAGATCCGCCTCGTTAGGAAGCTGTTCATTGCTTTTGAGCAATCCAGAGATAATTGCATTTTCCAAGCGTTCTACAACTTGTTCCGATCGAGTTGCCTGAGCGATAGGTGCAAAAATTATCGTATATGCTGACATGGCGAATTCTCTAAAAGCTAAGTCAGAGACTTAGCTTAATGAAACGGATAAATGGTTAAAACACGCCATATTGATGGACTGCCTGTTCATCTTCAGGCACAGCTGGTATTGCATCCCAAAGTTCAACAATTTTGCCATTATCTACACGCCATAATTCAAAATAGGCATGTCGATTTCCGGCAATACTTCCTTCAGAATGTGTCAAGACAAATTGACCATCAGCAATGGAGCGATGCGTTTTGGAGTATACCAAACCTTGTCCTTCATTACGGATATTGTTCAAAAAATCAATTACTGCTTTAACACCATCGCCAATATCTGGGCTATGTTGAATGAACTGATCGTCGTGGGTATATTCTTTAAAAGCTTCGTAATTGCCATCAATTAATGACTTTTTAAAGAAAGAGGTCACAATCTCACGATTTTTCTCTGCATCATGGTGAGTGACGATTTCAGTTGGTCCATCTAACTGCGTTCTACCGCTTACATTCGGTGCAGCTTCTGCCACAAGACCGTCCCAGTGTTCAACAATTTTGCCGTCTTTCACTCGATAAATATCAAAACCGACTAAAGGATTTTCATCTAACCCCTGAAAGCGACCATGAATCGCAACCAAGTCACCGTCTGCCAGTACACGTACAGCTTCATGTTGCATGTCGGGGCAGTCTTCTACCAGTTGGCGAAGGCCTGAAAGACCATTTGCAACCAGTGGTGAGTGCTCTATAAAGTCTTCAGAAAAATAACGGTCCAGAGCAGTGGTGTCGTGCAAATTAAATAGCTCGTGATGGGCTTTAGTCACCAAGTCTTTCATTTCTTGTTTATTCATTTTGATCTCCTTTCAAAGTTCATTGTTATTATTCGTTTGAACTCATCACATGTTTAATACGGGTATATTCTTCAAAACCGTAGCCAGATAAATCTTTACCATAACCTGATTTTTTGAAACCACCGTGTGGCATTTCTGCGGTTAAAGGAATATGAGTGTTAATCCAAACTGTACCGAAATCCAGTTCACGAGACAGACGAGTTGCACGGGCATGATCTGTGGTCCAAACACTTGAAGCTAGGCCATATTCAACGTCGTTGGCTTTTTCAATCGCATCATTTTCATCTGTAAATTTCTGAACGGTAATCACTGGTCCAAAAATTTCATTTTGAATGGCTTCGTCGTGTTGTTTTAAGCCACTAATAACAGTGGGTTCAAAATAGAAGCCTGGACGGCCTGCTTGTTTACCGCCTGTTTCAACTTTGGCATGAGCAGGTAAGTTGTCAATGAAGGCTTTAACATTTTTTAATTGATTGGCATTGTTAAGCGGACCATAAAGTGCGTCTTGATCATCAGGTTCACCGAAACGGGTATTTTTTGCAGCTTCAACAAGCTTAGCTAAAAATTCATCATGAACAGATTCAGCCACAATCACACGTGTTGCCGCAGTACAGTCTTGTCCTGCGTTGAAATAGCCCGTTAAAGCAATCATTTCAACTGCTTTATCAAGATCAGCATCTTCAAAAACGACCACAGGCGCTTTACCACCAAGCTCAAGATGAGCTTTCGCTAAATTTGCTGCGGCAGAAGCTGCAACTTGTAATCCGGCACGAACCGAACCTGTAATAGAAACAAGAGCAGGGGTTTTATGTGATACAACTTTTGAACCGACCTGAGCCTGACCTAATACCACGTTAAATGCACCTTTAGGGAAAAATGGCGCTGCAATTTCTGCTAATAAAAGCGTACTTTCAGGCGTCGTATCGCTTGGCTTAAGTACCACTGTGTTACCTGCAGCCAAAGCCGGTGCTATTTTCCAGACAGCCATCATGAGTGGATAGTTCCAAGGTGTAACTTGGCCAACCACACCGACAGGTTCACGGCGAATAGAAGAGGTTAAACCTTCTAAATATTCACCTGAAGCTGTGCCATTGAGTAAGCGGGCAGCGCCTGCAAAGAAACGAACCTGATCTGCTGAGGCACCCACTTCTTCAGATGCAATTAAGTGTTTTAACTGACCTGTATTACGACTTTGCGCCTCAATTAAACGCTCTGCATTTGCTTCAATAGCATCTGCCAAATTTAATAATGCTTTTTGACGAGTCGAAGGTGTACTACGTCCCCAAATTTTAAATGCTTCTTTTGCAGCAGCATAAGCTGCATCAACTTCTGCCTCAGTTGCATTCGGTGATTGTGCATAAACTTCACCAGTCACGGGGCTGACCAAATCGAAGTAATCAGATCCTTTGCTAGCAACATATTCGCCGTTAATAAAGTGTTGTAGTTGAGTTTTAGCCATTTTTTGTACCTTGTCCTTAGGTTTTAACATATAACATATAAGACTATATGTATTATGTTTTAAATTTTCTGTCAAATGCTTTGATAAGGGGAGTGGGTGAAAAAAGTTGGAATTTAAATCAGATTAGATTTTAAGTTTTTGATTTGATTATTTAAAAAAAATTAAAAATTTATTGAGGATTTTTAGAAGATGTTGATTGTCGTAATAGTTCAAGAGATTTAAGGAAAGGCAAGAGCAGAATTTTTCTAATTAAAAAGCCACTTGATGAACTAAACCATATGCTTAGCTCATCAATTTCGTTTTTATGATTTGAAATTAAAGTGAATGATTAGGTCTTATGACTCGCAAGCAGAATACTGGTTTCACTGTTATAAATACCTGAAATATTTCTAATTCTTTCTAGAACTTTGTCGAAGTTTTCTAAGGTATCAGAACGTAGCTCGACCAGAATGTCCCATTTGCCATTGGTTTTATGCAGACATTCCACGGCACTTTCGAGGCGTAATTCTTTAATCACAGACTGTGCTTTGGTCCCTTCAACCATAATGCTCATCCATGCACGGATAACGTTGCGTTCTGCATTGGGTTTAAACCGTACCGTATACCCGGTAATGATGCCCGAAGACTCTAAATATTCAATTCTCTTCTTAACCGTTGCGCGTGAAACGTGAACTTTTTCGGCTAACTCGGTAACGGACATTCGTGCGTTATCTTTAAGTAAACCTAAAATAATTTGATCAATGTTGTCCATATTGTAATTGTCAATTATCAAATTGGTAAAAAATAATTCATTTTTTACTAAAATACAAATTTTTTGAATCAATTTGATTTTGAATAATAGGGACATCAGTTAAGCCCAATAATTCAATTTAATGGATTAGATAAGATGAATAATTTTACAGTTTCTAGAAATAATTTTAATGAGTGGATGGTTCCAGTTTTTGCACCGGCAAATTTCATTCCGGTACGTGGTGAAGGTTCACGTATTTGGGATCAAGAAAATAAAGAATATATCGATTTTGCAGGCGGGATTGCAGTAAACGCATTAGGTCATGCGCATCCAGTGGCAGTAAATGCTTTAACAGAACAAGCAACAAAACTTTGGCACGTTGGTAACGGTTATACAAATGAACCTGTTCTACGTCTTGCAAAACAACTCACCGAAAATACATTTGCAGATAAAGTATTCTTCTGTAACTCAGGTGCAGAAGCCAATGAAGCTGCATTAAAATTGGCTCGTAAAGTTGGTTTAGACAGTGGTGTAGATGGCAAAAGCGGCATCGTTGCATTTAACAATGCGTTCCACGGCCGTACCTTATTTACCGTTTCAGCAGGTGGGCAGCCAAAATATTCACAAGACTTTGCACCACTTCCAAATGGTATCAACCATGTTGCCTTTAATGATTTAGAAGCTGCAAAAGCAGTAATTAATGAGCAAACATGTGCTGTTATTGTTGAGCCAATCCAAGGTGAAGGCGGCGTTATTCCTGCTGACATTGAATTTTTAAAAGGTTTGCGTGCACTGTGTGATGAGTTCGGTGCCTTACTGATTTTTGATGAAGTACAAACGGGTGTTGGCCGTACCGGTGCACTTTATGCCTACATGAACTCTGGTGTTATTCCAGATGTGTTAACCACTGCAAAAGCATTGGGCGGCGGTTTTCCAGTCGGTGCAATGTTAACAACCGATAAGTTTGCCCCACATTTTTCAGTAGGTACACATGGCACGACTTATGGTGGTAACCCGCTAGCAAGTGCGGTTGCGGGTGCAGTATTTGAATTTATTAATACGCCTGAAGTACTTGAGGGTGTTAAAGAGCGTCATGACTACTATAAAAACGCTTTAAATAAATTAAATGAAAAATATGAAATTTTTGAAATGATTCGTGGTGAAGGCTTGCTGATTGGCTGTGCTTTAAAAGCCGAATTTGCTGGTAAAGCAAAAGATATTAATAATCTTGCGGGCGAAGAAGGTTTATTGAGTTTGATTGCTGGCCCAAATGTTATCCGTTTTACGCCATCTTTAATTATTCCATTTGCTGATATTGATGAAGGTCTAAAACGCTTTGAACGTGCGCTTGCTCGCTTTGTAGAAATTCAAAAGGATGAACAAGCAGCATGATGATTATTCGCTATATTGAACCTAAAGATGTTAATGACCTTTACCTGTTGGCGCAAAAAGCAGGTTTTGGTTTGACCTCTTTGCAGCCAAATATGGAAAAGCTTGCTGCTCGGATTGAACGGGCATGTAAAACAGTCGCAGGCGAACTCCCAAAGGCAGATCAGGTTTACTTATTTGTTTTAGAAGATACTGAACTCAACAAAGTTGTCGGCGTTTGCGGTATTGAAGTGGCACTTGGGTTAAGAGAGCCTTGGTATAACTTCCATGTTGGGACACAAGTGCATGCGTCAGAACCGTTAAGTGTTTATAACGCTTTACCGACTTTGTATTTGAGTAATGACCATACCAACTGTAGTGAGCTTTGTACTTTATTTTTAGATCCTGACTATCGCTTAAATAAAAATGGCAAATTTTTATCTAAAGTCCGTTTCTTATTTCTCTCAGCATTCCGTCAATATTTTGAAGAAACGATTGTTGCCGAAATGCGCGGATATTCTGACGCCAATGGGCAGTCACCATTTTGGAATGCGGTAGGTCATAAGTTTTTTAATATCGAATTTACCAAGGCCGATTATTTAAGTGGTGTAGGGCAGAAGGCTTTTATTGCTGAGCTGATGCCAAGACATCCACTCTATGTCGATATGTTACCTGACGATGCTAAAGCCGCAATTGGCATTGTGCATCCGAATACTCGACCAGCCTACAACCTGCTGCTTGAAGAGGGACTACGCTATAAAGGCTATGTCGATATTTTTGATGGGGGCGCAACGCTACAAGCGGATATCGAAAATTTACGGGCAATTAAAGAGAGCCAGTCTGTAACGGTTCAAATCGAACAGCCTCAAAATATCGCTGTAGGGGATGAGTCTTACATTGTGGCTAATGATGATTATGAAAATTATCGCGCCATTCTTGTGTATAGCCAGCCTCATCAGAACATATTGCAGTTAACAAAAGAACAGGCAAAACAATTGAATGTCGAAAATGGCTCTTTGGTTCGTGTGCTAAGTGTTCAAGTTAAACAGGTTGCGAGTCCAGAAGTGGTAAAGAAGCTCAAAGAGACTAATCATTTTCGAATGGCTGTTAATTAATCAGTAATACTACACATTTCACCAAATTTAAGAAGGAATAATATATTATCGCTAGCGCAAGATGAGTATATGGATAAATACAATCTTGCTCGCTGAGCTGAGATTAATTAGCCTGTTTTTCTATATATAAAGGGTAAGTAATTAAAATATTTAATTAATTTATATATTTTAAGTATTTATTGAAAATATATTGAGAAGAGCGGGCTAATATAATAATGAAGGAAAGGAATGATGAATAATTTTTATTGTTATAGGTGATAGCTTTTAAAAAGGAATTTATAAGGTCTTAAGTGATTTAATAATATTTTTAGAATGGTTTAATGGATTAAATTAATAATCATATAATTTATTTATTATTAAAGCATTTACGACGGTTGCTATAAATTGGAGTAAATATTACATGAGTAAGAATAAAGGAAAGCAGTTCCTGGAAGGAGATCTCCTTGGTAGTCAACATATGACTGATCAAGAAGAAGAGAAATTGCAGCGCTCATTGACAAATCGTCATATTCAGATGATCGCAATCGGTGGTGCAATTGGTACTGGATTATTTATGGGTTCCGGGAAAACATTAAGTGTTTCGGGTACTTCAATTGTTTTAACCTATTTAATTATTGGTTTCTTCTTTTTCTTCGTGATGCGGGCAATGGGTGAATTGTTGCTTGCGAACACTAATTTTAAAACCTTCGCAGATTTTGCAACAGCTTATCTCGGTCCATGGGCGGGGTTTTTCCTTGGTTGGTCCTACTGGTGTAACTGGATTATTACTGCGATTGCCGATGTCATTGTAATCGGAGGGTACATGCAGTTTTGGTATCCCGATTTACCCGTCTGGATTCCGGCATTTACATCATTGGCCATCTTAACCATACTTAACTTTGTGGCCGTTCGATTGTTCGGTGAACTTGAGTTTTGGTTCTCACTCATCAAAATTACTGCAATTATTCTATTTATTCTGGCTGGTATTTATTTAATTGGTACTGGGTTTACTTCACCAAATGGTGTTAAGGCTTCAATGAGCCATTTGTTTGAAACAGAATCGATGTTTCCTTATGGTGTAACAGGTTTCTTGGCAGGCTTCCAAATTGCCATATTTGCGTTTGTGGGTATTGAGCTTGTTGGTACAACTGCTGCTGAAACCAAAGACCCACATAAATCACTTCCAAAAGCGATTAACTCTATTCCTTTACGCATTTTGCTATTCTATGTAGGTGCATTGGTTTGTATTATTGCGGTCACATCTTGGGCTAAGGTTTCACCAGAAAAAAGTCCGTTTGTAGAAATGTTTACTTTAGTTGGATTACCAATTGCAGCAGGTTTAATCAATTTTGTTGTTGCGACTTCGGCTTTATCTTCTGCAAACAGTGGGATCTTTGCGACTAGCCGGATGTTATACGGTCTAGCGTTAGACAACGATGCACCTAAAAGCTTTAGTAAACTGTCAAAAAGAAAAGTTCCTATTAGAGGTTTAGTATTTTCAATGGCATGTGTGACAGCGGGAACATCTATTTTATTTATTGTGCCTAATGTCATGACCGCATTTACGATTATTTCAGCACTGACTTCAATTTTATGTATTTTTACATTTATGTTGATTGTGCTTTCTTATATTTCTTATCGTAAAAAATTCCCTGAATTACATATTCAATCTCAATATAAAATGCCAGGTGGTTTATTTATGGCATGGCTGACCATGTTATTTTTAGTTTTTACTATTGTAATTTTGGCTTTAGATCATGACACTTTAATTGCGCTTGAATGCTCACCAATTTGGTTTATTGGTTTATTTATTGCCTATAAATATAAAAAGAAAAAAATGATGCAACTTGATATTTTGAAAGCACAAAAGGCTGATTATATTTAAATAAGTTACAGTAACTTTATAAGAAAATTTATTAATTTAGATTAAATAAAAAGCCTCATTATGAGGCTTTTTTATCATCCTTACTTAATATTCGGATCGCCTTTTTTCAAGAAAAAGCGTATTGCTAATTTTTGAAGAAACGTTCCATAAGGAGGGTGGAAAAGCTGAGTTGGGAAGAACCTATGGCGAATAAATACAGTTTTTGCATGTGAAAGTTCACGGAAACCTTCTTCACCATGATATGACCCCATGCCTGAGTTGCCGATACCACCAAAAGGAGCATCATGGTTAACTACATGCCAGCCCCAATCATTAATGGTCACACCACCCGAATGAGTTTCACGTAAAATCCGGTCGCGTTCTACTGAGCTATGCGTAAAGCAATAAAGCGCTAAAGGTCGTTCATCTGATTTCACATAGGTAATCGCATCATCTAAAGAGTCATAAGCAACTACTGGTAAAATAGGGCCAAAGAGTTCTTCTTTCATTATGCGCATATCGGGAGTGCAATTCAGTACAATCTGTACAGGCATTCTGCGACCTTGTTGGTCGAAGCTATACGTGTCGCAAGGAATAACACGAGCACCTTTCTCTTGTGCATCAGTCAAAATATCTTGAATGCGTTTTAAATGGCGGTCATTTACAATTGATGTGTAGTTTTCATTAGATGCGATGTTTTGACCAAACATTTTTATAAAACTTGATTTTGCAGCATCCAAGAACTCATCAATACTTTCTTTGGGAACCAACGCATAGTCAGGCGCTACACAGATTTGACCACTGTTTGTCGCTTTACCATGCGTAATGCGTTTTGCTGCATCGGCAAGCGGGTAGTTGCGGCTTACAATTGCAGGTGATTTACCACCTAACTCAAGCGTAACAGGTGTTAGATTTTCAGCCGCTGCTCGCATGACGACCTTGCCAATCGCAGGAGAACCAGTAAAGACGATATGGTTAAATGGCAACGAAGTAAATCTTGCTGGATCTGTAATTTCTTCACCAAACACGGCCACTTCATCTTCATTAAAGACTTCGGCAAGCATGCGTCGAAGCATTGCATTGGTATTTGGGGTAATTTCAGGTAGCTTAATCATAACTCGGTTGCCTGCAGCTAACGCGGCAATGAGCGGACCAAGTGCTAAATAAACGGGGAAGTTCCAAGGAACAATGACACCAACCACGCCTTTAGGTTGGTATTGCACACTTAAACGGTTCGATAAAAATAAAAGCTCGGTACGGCGTTTACTTGGGCGCATCCAGCGGCGTAAATGATGAATTGCATGATCAGCCTCTAACACTGAGCCAAGCAAATCTAATAGCTTAGATTCATCAAGTGATCTTGAACTAAAATCGGAATTAATCGCGGCAGCCAAAGCATCTTGATAACGAATAATTTGTTTTTTGAGTTGATGCAGTTTTGTGCGGCGTGCTTCAAGAGTTGGGTATGGATCTGCCTCAAAATTGGCACGTTGTTTGGAAAAAATAAGTTCCATATGTTCAGTGGCAGAGCCACTATATTCTTTTAAAGTGGAGTGTTCCATTATTGTTCCTTCCATACTTTTGCTTATCATACTTTATGCTTGAAGCGTCGTATGGTCGATGTTAAATTGAGACAACAAGAGGTAGTTTAGTGCCATTATGCACGTCACTCTAGGGATGGTGTGAATTAAATGCCTAAAAATATTTATAAAGATACAAATGCTACTATCGAAGGAAATTATGATAATACATCCTTAGGCGCCAATACATATTTGCTGGGTTTGACCAGTTTGTTTGATGAAATGGGTTTGCAAGGCCATTCAATATCAGAAGTTCTGTCTGGCACAAATATTTCGCCCGATACGATCAATCAATCCTCTTTATATATTTCTCAAGTCCAAAAAATTCAGCTATTTCACAATATTCAAAAGCTATCTCATGATCCGCTCATTGGTTTACGTGCAGGGCAAAAGCAGCGGCTGTCAGATTTTGGAGTGTATGGCTACGCGTTATATTCTTCGCGTAATTTTAGACAAGCAGTAGAGCTGGGCATTCGACACATTAAGCTTGCAGGGCCTATTTTAAAGAAATCTTTTTATATTCAAGATAATGCTGCGATTTTTGAAGGGCAGGACATTATTGCACTTGGTAAGCTTTTGCCTTTGGTGTGCGAGTTTTGGTTTAGCTCTATGCAAACCTTAATTGAACGGGTGCTTGAAGGCCCATTTCAAGCGAAGAAGCTTTTGTTGCCCTATCCAGCGCCTGACTATGCAGAAGAATATGAAAAAGTCTTTCATTGTCCTGTTCAGTTTAATGCTGGAGTGATGCAATGGCACTTTGATTTAAAGTGGCTCGATGTACCTTGTCCAAATGCCAACCCGATTACCGCTGATATGTGTAAGTCGTTTTGTGAGCGGATGCTAGGTGCTGCTGAACTTGAAGAGCCTGAGTTGGTGAAAACAATCCGTTTAATATTATTGGATGGAACAGGGCTTTTCCCATCGGCCCAAGAAATGGCTGAACGCTTACATATGTCAAAGCGTACCTTACATCGGCGCTTGGCAGGTTTTAGTCTGACTTATCAAGAATTATTAGATGAAACTCGGCGCCGTCTTGCCGATGAATATTTGCGAGAAACAACTTTAACCGTAGATGAAATTGCTGAGAGAATTGGCTTTTCAGATACCTCTAATTTTAGAAAAGCCTATCGTCATTGGACAGGCATTTCACCAAATGAGTATCGAATACAGTGTCTAAATTAGAATCAGGTATATCGCTATTTAAATCGAGAGAGCAACTTTTTTTGCAAAAATGGATTACAGAGCAAAATCGCAAATAAAATAATAAATATGCCAATAATGCTGAATAGATCAGGTAATTCATGCCAAAAAACAAATCCCCATATACCTGCAAAAATAATGGCAATGTAATTCATTGGGCCAATTTGTCCTGCTGGTGCCAAGCTGTAGGCATAAGACATAAACAGTTGGCTTATATTTGCTAAAAGTCCTGCGGCAATGAGTAGAGCTAGTTCATGCCAAGTGAAAATGCGCCAATGCCAGAACATCGGAATAGATGAAATTAAACTACCAAAAATACAGAAATAAAAAACGATACGTTCAGGCGGCTCTGTACTGGTTAAAGCTCTTACGGTGACAAATGCCATTGCGGATAAAAAGCATGCACCCAAGCCAATAAAAGATAATGCGTTAAATAAACCTTGGTCGGGTTTAGCGACAAATAAAACTCCAATGAGCCCAATAACTGCGGCAAAAATCATCGATTTGGTGATTTTTTCTTTTAAAAAAAGCCATGCAATCAGCGGAATAAAAATAGGAGATGAATAACTAAAAACCATGGCATTTGATAGCTTTAAGTTCGCAATGGCATAGAAGAAACCATACATTGCGGCAAGCCCAACTAGGCTTCGCCACGTATGCATCCAGAGTTTATCGGTTTTAATAAAGTCTAGACCCTGTTTAAACAGCATCGGAATAAAAATAAATAAACCCACTGCATTTCTAAAAAACACGACAGTCGCATTGTCTACCGTTTGTGAAGCAAAACGAATGCACACTCCCATAATGGAAAATAATAATGCCGATGTCATAAGACAAAGCAGTGCTTTTCCAAGTTGAGTTGAGGGGAGGTTTGAAGCAGTCTGATTTTGCATAGAGAAATTGAGTTCTTAATTTTCGATGTTATTTTAGCAGCGATGTTAAGTTTTGGTGAAATGTGTCGTAATTAATATGGGAAATGTGAAAAAGATGAGGTGATATGCCTCATCTTTTAAACTTTATTAGGTCACGGGTGCAGGGTTAAATACAGCGAGTGAGTTATGAATACCCCAACGATCCGACCACGTTTGTTTTTCGCCACTAGCCACTTGTAAAATTAGTTCAAAAAGTTCCCAGCCCACTTCTTCAATAGTTTTCTTTCCAATGGCAATATCACCAGCACTGATATCAATCAGGTCATACCAACGGTTTGCAATATTGTTTCGGCTTGCCATTTTAATAACCGGCACTGCTGCCAATCCGTAGGGCGTACCGCGGCCTGTAGTAAATACTTGAACGGTAATTCCAGATGCCATTTGCTGCGTACCACAGATAAAGTCACTTGATGGTGTTGCCGCAAAAATTAATCCTTTTTTTGTCTGTCTTTGGCCCGGTGCGAGAACTTCTACAATCGGTGAACGGCCCGATTTGGCAATTGATCCCATCGCTTTTTCTACAATGTTATTCAGTCCACCTTTTTTATTACCCGGTGTGGTATTGGCACTTCGGTCTACTTGGCCTGCTGCTAAATAGTCGTCATACCATTTCATTTCCCGAATTAGATCTTTGGCAACTTGTTCATTTGCTGCACGTGGAGTAAGTAGGTGAATGCCATCGCGGACTTCCGTAACCTCAGAGAACATGACAGTACCGCCACATTGCACAATCAAGTCAGCTGCGAAACCAACGGCAGGGTTAGAGGTAACTCCCGAAAATGCATCACTCCCACCACATTGCATGCCTACAACTAAATGAGAAGCTGGAACTTCTTCTCGAGTACGTTGATTAAGCTTTTCAAGGTGTTGTTCTGCCACGGTTAAAATATGGTTGACCATACTTTCAAAACCGTTATGACGTTCATCTTGCAACTGAATAATATCTTCGTTTGCTAGGGGAATATATTTGTTTTCTTTAGGAATATTTAAAAGTCGTTCGGGTTGCATTTTTTCGCAGCCCAGACTCACAACCATAATTTCTCCACCAAAATTAGGGTTGAGTGCAAGATTATGAATTGTACGAATAGGAACAATTGCAGCGGGTGCATCGATTGCCACACCACAACCATATAAATGGTTTAATCCGACTACACCATCTACATTTGGATATTTAGGAAGTAAATCACGTTCAATAATTTTAACGACATAATCGACAATACCTTCGACACAGTTCACACTGGTCGTAATACCTAAAATATTCTTTGTGCCAACGCTGCCATCTTTATTTTTATAACCTTTAAATGTATATCCGCTCAAGGCTGGAAGCTTTGGATCAGGACGAGTTGCTAACTCAAGATCATCTAGCTCAGGTGCCTCGGGCATTTGGGTAACGGCTTCATTTACCCAAGAACCTGCGGGTAAATCTTTATTGGCATAGCCAATAATTTCCCCATAACGAACAATTGCTTCACCTTGCTTTAATGACTCTAATAAAACTTTATGTCCCTGTGGCACATGATCAACCAAGATGAGTTGGTATTCCTCAATAGGTGTAGAAGGTGGTAAACCGCCGTCATTCACTACAATGGCTACATTATCAAGAGGACTAATTTTTATGAGGAGAGGCTTCAGCATGATCGTTCCTTGTATACATTTGAAGAGAGGTCATAACGCTTAAATTTGTTAAGCGTTATGACTTAAAGTTTTAAGAGGTAGGTTTTAACTCGAAGCGCTGGATTTTGCCCACAATAGCGGTATAGCAAATTACTGCTGCAATCGCATGCACACCGACATAAGTCAATGCAAGGTTGAAAGAACCAGTACTTGCCAAGATATATCCGATCACAATTGGGGTCACGATTCCTGCCGTATTACCAAACGCATTCATCATTCCGCCTGATAAACCCACCATTTCTTTTGGTGCAACATCAGACATGACTGCCCAACCTAAAGAGCCGATGCCTTTCCCAAAGAAAGATAAAGACATAAAGAATACGATTGCTGCTTGAGAATCGACGTAATTACACATAATGATAGAGGTTGAAACCAAGAAGCCGACTACGATGGGGAGCTTTCTTGAAAAGCTTAAGCTGTAATTCATTCGAATTAACTTATCTGAAATCAAGCCACCTAAAATTCCGCCTACAAAGCCACAGAGTGCCGGTGCAACTGCTGCAAAACCTGCTTCTAAAATGCTGAGATGTCTTTCTTTCACAAGGTAAACAGGGAACCAAGTCAAGAAAAAATAGGTCAGTGTATTTACACAATATTGCCCAATAAAAATACCGAGCATCATACGTGAAGCAAGCAGTTGTTTAACTTTACTCCAAGTAATTTTCTCTTTTTTAGCGTTTTGGCTGTTTTCGCCCATATCGAGTAAAGCACCTTCTGAAGCAATATATTTTACTTCTTCGGGATTTACTGTTGGATGATTGGTCGGGCTATAAATGACCTTGAGCCAGATAAAGGAAAGAATGATTCCAAGACCACCCATGACCCAGAAAATAGACTGCCAGTGGACGGTTGCAACAAGCCAGCCCATTAGGGGAGCAAAAAGTACGGTTGAGAAATAAGAGGATGAGTTAAAAATAGCAGCGGCAGTTCCACGTTCTTTGGTTGGAAACCATGCAGCAGCAATTTTACTATTACCGGGAAAAGCAGGCGACTCAGACAAACCAACTAAAAATCTGAGTACAAAGAGAGAAGTAATAATGGTCGCAGTATCACCTAAAATGTCGGTAAAACCGATTAAAACAGTGAATAACGACCATAAAAACAGACTCCAGAAATATACACGGCGAGCACCAAACTTATCGAGTAGCCAACCACCTGGAATTTGACCAATTACATAGGCCCATGCAAAGGCCGAGAAAATATAACCCATGGTGACTGAGTCGATTCCCAGCTCATGAGACATTGGCGTTGCAGCCATTGAAAGGGTTGCACGATCACCGTAATTAAAAGCCGTGACCAAAAAAATCATCGCAAGAATGTAGTAGCGAGTTTTTGTATGTTTGGCTCTTTGCTGAGTCACTACAGCAATATTTGTTTGCAGATTATCCATATACAAACTCTTTTAATAATCGACCTATTTGCATATCCGTGAAATAGGTGACGTCATGTCAAATTCATCGATAGAATAGATGAGAAAACGGAATTTTGTATCTACTCTATAGTCCTAGTTCTAAAACCGCGTCTTTAGATGTATGACATCATATGATTAAAAATATTATTTTGGCAAGTAGGGTCGAAAAATAATTTTTATCCGGCTTTATATTGACAAGTTGTCTGATGTCTTATAAGTTTTGGTGATGAAAAAATAGTATCAGAATGCCAAGGAGTATTTTAATGGCGACCTCTACACCTATCGTTAAATCAATTCGAGCAATTCCTGTTGCTGGACATGACAGTATGCTGCTCAATTTGAGTGGTGCCCATGGACCTTATTTCACTCGTAACATACTCATTATCGAAGATAATTCTGGAAATATTGGTGTAGGTGAAATTCCGGGTGGAGAAAAAATTTTAGCGACATTAAATGATGCTAAAGCCTTGGTAGAAGGGCAGCCGATTGGTGAATATAAAAATCTACTCAAGAAAATTCAACAAACTTTTGCTGACCGTGACAGTGGTGGTCGAGGCAATCAAACCTTTGATTTACGTACCACAATTCATGTTGTAACGGCTTATGAGTCAGCATTACTTGATTTGCTTGGTAAGCATTTGAATGTGAATGTCGCAAGTTTGCTTGGTGAAGGTCAGCAACGTAGTGAAGTTGAAGTTTTAGGATATTTGTTCTTTATCGGTGACCGAAAACAGACTTCATTAGACTATGCGACAACACCTCAACATCACCATGATTGGTATAAAGTTCGTCATGAAAAAGCGTTAACACCTGAGGCTGTACAGCGTTTAGCAGAAGCATCTTATGACCGTTATGGTTTTAAAGACTTTAAATTAAAAGGTGGCGTGTTACAGAGCGAACAAGAAGCTGAAGCTGTTACAGCAATCGCGCGCCGTTTTCCAGAAGCGCGTGTGACGCTTGATCCAAACGGTGCATGGTTTTTAGATGAAGCAATTGCTTTAGGCAAACATCTTAAAGGCGTGTTGGCCTATGCAGAAGACCCATGCGGTGCAGAACAAGGTTATTCAAGCCGTGAAATTATGGCCGAGTTTAAACGTGCAACAGGCTTACCCACTGCGACCAATATGATTGCTACGGACTGGCGAGAAATGTCGCATAGTATTCAATTGCAAGCCGTTGATATTCCTTTGGCTGATCCACATTTTTGGACATTGGAAGGCTCGGTTCGAGTTTCACAGCTCTGCAATATGTACAATTTAACGTGGGGTTCTCATTCTAATAATCACTTTGATATTTCACTTGCGATGTTTACCCATGTTGCTGCCGCCGCGGTAGGTAAGGTTACGGCAATTGATACACACTGGATTTGGCAAGAAGGTACAGATCAGCTAACGAAAGCGCCGCTTGAAATTAAAGACGGTAAAATTCAGGTGCCAACAGCACCGGGACTTGGGGTTGAGCTGGACTGGGATCGAATTAATCAAGCCCATGAACTGTATAAATTAAAAGGTTTAGGGGCTCGTAATGATGCCGATGCGATGCAATTTTTAATACCAAATTGGTCGTTTAATAATAAAAAGCCGTGTTTGGTTCGTTAATGTTTTACCAATATCTTTGAAAAATTCGCTTTTTGAATTTTCTTAAAGTTTTGCTGCCCATATGGGCAGCTTTTTTTATGTCTATTTATTCACTTTCGCAGTAAGAGATTTTTTAAATATTCTATAAAACAATGAGTTGTTTTGTCATATTTTAGCAAAAATTAATCTTTTTTAAAATTTTAAACTTTCATAGGAAAAAGATATTGATCAGAAGAAAACTTATGATGTAAGATGTCTGACAACATAAACATGTATGGATATTTTCTAATGGATGCTCTTGAGTTAAAAAACATTGTTTCTGATGGCCTTCTTTCTTTTCCGGTTACTGACTTTGACCAAAATGGGGACTTTAATAAATCTTCTTATGCAAAACGTCTTGAATGGTTAGCGCCTTATGGTGCAAGCGCATTATTTGCTGCGGGTGGTACAGGCGAGTTTTTCTCGTTAACTGGAAGTGAATACTCTGACGTGATTAAAACTGCAGTCGACACTTGTAAAGGTAGTGTACCGATTATTGCTGGGGCAGGTGGTCCGACACGTCAGGCGATTGAACAGGCAAAAGAAGCAGAGCGTTTAGGTGCACACGGTATTTTGTTAATGCCGCATTACTTAACTGAAGCAAGCCAAGAAGGTCTGATCGAACACGTTAAGCAAGTATGTAACTCAGTAGATTTTGGCGTAATTTTTTATAACCGTAGCGTTTCAAGATTAAATCTCGATTCAATCCAAAAGTTAGCCGAGATGTGCCCGAACTTAATCGGCTTTAAAGACAGCTCTGGTCAAATCGATATGATGACGGCAGTGACTCAGACTATGGGTGACCGTTTGTCGTATTTAGGTGGTTTACCAACAGCAGAAGTTTTTGCAGCGCCATATAAAGCCTTAGGTTGCCCAGTTTATTCATCAGCTGTATTTAACTTTATTCCAAAGACTGCAATGGAGTTTTATAACGCGCTTCGCAGTGATGACTTTGAAACAACCAATCGTTTGATTAAAGATTTCTTCTTGCCACTAATTAAAATTCGCGACCGTAAATCAGGTTATGCGGTAAGCATGATTAAAGCAGGTGCCAAAATTGTTGGGCACGACGCAGGTCCAGTACGTCCACCATTAAGTGATTTAACTCAAGCAGACTATGAAGATTTGGCTGCGCTCATTGCGACACTTGGTCCGCAATAATTTTAACTGTTTAGGTATTGGAGCTTTAAAATGAGTAAAAATAACGGTCGGCAGTTTATTAATGGGCAACGCGTTGCTGCAAATGCGCCAGCGCTAGAAAGTGTAGCAGCAAAAGACTATCAGCCAACAGGCTATGTATTTAGTCAGGCAACACTTGAAGAAGTGGATCAAGCTGCTCAAGCTGCGCATAACGCTTTTTTAGTTTATAGCCAAACTTCTCAAGAGCAACGGGCCTCTTTTCTTGAAGAAATTGCTCGCCAAATTGAAGCATTAGGTGCGAACTTGCAAGAAGTCGCTTCACTTGAAACAGGCTTGCCACTTGCTCGTCTTCAAGGAGAGACAGGCCGTGTTACTGGTCAGCTTCGATTGTTTGCTGAACTTTTACGTCGTGGCGATTTTTACGGTGCTCGTATTGATGTGGCATTGCCAGAACGTAAGCCTTTGCCACGTGTTGATTTGCGTCAATATAAAGTTGGAGTAGGACCGGTTGCAGTATTTGGCGCGAGTAATTTCCCACTTGCATTTTCAACTGCGGGCGGTGATACGGTAGCTGCTTTAGCAGCAGGGTGTCCGGTTGTTTTTAAAGCACACTCTGGTCATATGGCAACTGCCGAACTTGTTGCAGAAGCCATTGAAAAAGCAATTGAAGTTTGTGGCATGCCTAAAGGCACATTCAATATGATTTTTGGCGGCCGTATTGGCGCAAACTTGGTAGAACATCCACTGATTCAAGCAGCCGGATTTACAGGTTCTCTTGAGGGGGGGATGGCGCTTTATAACCTTGCGCAGAGTCGTCCTCAGCCAATTCCATTCTTTGCTGAAATGTCGAGTGTGAACCCTGTAGTAGTTTTATCTCAAGCGCTGAGTTCTCGTGGTGAACAAATCGCTCGGGACACGGTTGCCTCGTTTAATATGGGATGTGGTCAGTTCTGTACAAAACCCGGGTTAATTTTAGGCGTACAAGGACCTGAATTTGACAGTTTCGTAGCAGCTTTAGCTGAAAGCACACAAAAAGCTGTGCCTCAGGTCATGCTGAATGAAGGAACTTTAAAAAGCTACCGTCAAGGTATTGATGCTCTAAACAGTGAAGCTGGTTTTGAAGTTATTGCGACAGGACAAGAGGCCGAGCTAGTTTCTCAAGCAAAAGCACATCTATTTAAAGCGGACCAATCTGTTTTACTGTCAGGCAACCCAAAACTACAACATGAAGTTTTCGGGCCAATGTCAATTGTGATTGGCGTAGAGGATGAAGCGACTTTAGTAAAAGGGATTGAGGCTTTAGGTGGACAGCTTACGGCAACCATTATTGGTGATGAAAATGAGTTGTCTGAAGCAGGCGAACTTCTTCATTTGCTAACTGGTAAAGCTGGCCGAGTATTGTTTAATGGCTTCCCGACAGGAGTTGAAGTGTCTGATGCGATGGTACATGGTGGTCCTTTCCCTGCAACGAGTGATGCACGCGGAACTTCGGTAGGTACGGGAGCAATTGAGCGTTTCTTGCGTCCGGTATGCTTCCAAAATACACCACAAGTTTTATTACCCGATGCATTAAAAGATAGTAATCCACTACAGATTACTCGTCTGGTCAATGGACAGTTAAGTCAGGCTCAAATTTAAAAGTTGTGCAGCTCAATTAAAGCTATTGGGCTGCATATTTTTTAACTTATTCAACGCATTATTAAATATTAACAGAAGCATAAGTTGCTTACTTTTTAAATATGTGTGAGGGTTTGATAAGGGAGATAAAATATTTTGATTTTAATAACTTAGAGGCATAAAAACCGAATATGACTATCGTCTAAGTTTATAGTAAAATGAATTTTCTAATTTTTTCAACATTTCATGAGTTCTTCAGATTATGTCTAGCGCAATTAAACCTAGATCAACAAAAAAACTAAGCCAGATTATTGTAGAACAACTGATCGAAAAAATTCAGTCTGGAGACTTCCAAGTCGGAGAGAAAATTCCGACCGAACTTGAATTAATTGAAACTTTTGAAGTAAGCCGTTCTGTTATTCGTGAAGCAATCACTGAATTGCGTTCTTTAGGGTTTGTCGAGACTCGTCACGGGATTGGTACTTTTGTAAAAGAGCAGACGGTTGAACAGAATTTTTTGCTGTCTAATGCCAGTTTAGAAACCATTAACGATATTGTTTCTTTACTTGAGCTTCGGATTAGCCTTGAGTCTGAAGCTGTTTTTTTAGCCTCTGAGCGCCGTAAGCAAATCCACATCGATAAAATGAAAGCTGCACTTGAAGATTTTGAACGTCATATTTCATCAGATGCAAATGATGGCACAGTAAAAGCTGATTATGATTTTCATATTGCGATTGCTGAAGCTTCTGAAAATCAATATTTCGTTGATTTTTTAAAGTATCTAGGTGAAAAAATTATTCCGCGTGCACGCTTAAAATCGATTGAGCAAAGTCCCGAAAACCGTGAAGAATATTTAAAAGCGGTTCACCATGATCATGTCAATATTTATAACGCAATTGTCGATCAGGATGGTTTGTTGGCTCGACAAATGATGCGAGCTCATCTATCTAAAAGTATTAAAAAGTTTAAGCAGTAAAGCTTGAGCTAAAACTAAGATAAAAAAGAGAGCTTATTTAAGCTCTCTTTTAATTTTATAGAGTGTTATTTACAGCTAAAGTTTTCAGCTTTCTCGCTATCACCTTGACCATTGTAACGGGCAATCAGTGGGTAAGGGCAAAGTGGACGGGTACGGTCAGGTGCCCAATCTTGAGGAAGCTCGGTATTCACTTGACCACTTGGATTACCTGCGCCGCGTGCAGTCGCTATGATTTTGTCAGGTGCTTGGCCATATTCCACCCAGTTGACTAAAGCAGTCAATGCGTCAAATTGGTCGGTCGCAATGCCATCACGGGTATGGTTCATGCCCGGAACTCTAAAGAAACGTGCAAATTCAGGCGCTGTACCTTTTGCATCATTTTTATAGTGTTGTAGCAGCTGATCATACCAATTTTGGGTGTCATCTACAGAGAAAACACCGTCTGCTGTGCCTTGTACCACAATCATTTTTCCGCCGTGATTACGGAGTTTATCCAGATTCAATTCATCGGGTGGCATCATGAATGACATGGAACTTTCAGTGTATATATCATTGGTTGCCGAGAGTTTTGGATAGTCAGTATCGAAGTTAAAATTAAAGGCAAATTGTCTAGAGTTTTGAGTCACAGTTGGGTCGGGCGGAACCTGAAAAAGAATACCAACAGCGACAGGGTCACGCGCTGTTCCTACCGAAGATTCGAATTTCCAGCTTGCCCAGTTACTGCCGACTAAACCGGGGTCGAAAGGCTGGGTTGCATAGAGCGTTTGTCCAGCTGAATTTACAGGGCCGCGGTAAATGTTGGCTAATACATCAATTTGTTCGATACTTAAACAAGAGCCATCCCTTGTGCTTGGACAAACAGGCACATCTTTGTGAATATCAAAAGCCGTACGGCAAGCTTCGACATCTTGAACCAGTCCATCTGCAACACCATCTAAGGCATCGCATCGATCTAAAATCGCTTTTGCTAATACTTTACGCTCTGGAAGAGTAAGAGCGGTACTTAGGTCATTTTCATCTGTTGCAACACGACGAAGCTGCTGCGCTGTGTAGAGTTGAGCCGCGGCTGCACGAGGTAAATGAAAACCCGGTGTACTTGCTAAAATTCCATCATATTGGTCGCCCAAACGAGTTGCTGCAATCATGGCATGACGGCCGCCGTTCGATGTACCGCCTGCATAGGAGCGGTCTGGCAATTTACCATATGCGGCTTTAATTAGGTTTTTTGCCATAGGCGTGAGTTTGGTAATTGCTCCGTAGCCGTAGTTAATTCTGGCTTGAGGGTCTAAACCGAACATTGGATTTTGTGAAGCATTATGTCCGGCATCGGAAGAAATGATAGCAAAACCATCATGCAGGGCATTGGTGAGGGGACCACCGCTGCCAACCTGACCCGTTGCAGGGACTAAATTACCATCGGTTCCGCCATTGCCTTGATAGAGAAAACGGCCATTCCAGTCTATTGGTAAGCGCATTTCAAAACCAATTTGGTAAGTTTGTCCATCGACTGGGCTTACACGTTGGTCCATATAACCTCTGACTAAACAATGAGCGCCAATCGGTTTGTTGGCGACAGTCAAAGTACCTGCTTCTTGAAGAGTAGCTGAGCTAATGACTGTATTGTTGTATTGAAATCCAAGTAAGTCTGAACAGCTTCCTGTCATTTTTACGCCAACAGCAGGAGTAAGCTTAGGAAGTGTTGGTGATGATGTTGTACTGTCATTGTCATTACCACAGCCCGCCAGTACTGCTGTAATGGCAAGTAATAAGGTTGATTGGGCCCAAAAATGTTTTTTGTTGGTGTAATTCATTTATTCATATCCTTATTGAATGAATGTTTGCAATTAATCTAAAACCAAAAAATTAGCTGTGCTTCGTGCAATCATTTTGTTGTTTTGCCAAGCTTCACTTTCGAGATTCAGTACAGTTTTGCCTTGTTTAATGAATCGGCATTTTGTAATGACTTCGCCCACAGCACAGGGCCTTAAAAAATCCATTGTTAAGTTGATGGTGGTAGCGGGTTTACGGTCATTGGCAAGAAATGCAAAAAGCCCCATTACGTCGTCAAGCATGGCGCAGATCATGCCGCCTTCAATGGTGCCGCGTGGATTGGTGAAGCTTTCTAGCGCTGTGTAGTGGATGGTGAGCTCAGTATTTTTTTCATTCCAATAAATATTGTGTCCACCCAAATGGTGATGGATGGGTGGTAAATGTTCTAAAATTTTTGGGTCCATAGTGAAGGGTCCATGCTGAATTATTTAATTCCCGAAATAAAAAGAGGTTCTATGTGCGACAGAACCTCTTGTTTTGAATTATTTAAATTTCCATGTGTAGTCAATGTTGATACGGGTTTCGTTTACAGGTTTGATGTTGGCTGTAGAGAGCATGTTGTTGTCATATATGGCATAACGCGCGCGTAACCCTAGATTTTTTAACCAGCCACTTTGAACGGTGTAGCCTAAATCAAAGTCTGTTTCGCGTTCTTTTAAATTGGTTCCGCCTAAGTTGGGTGCATAAATGTTGTGACCTGTGGTGTAACGAGTCATAAAACGTAAACCCGGCACATAATCTTTAAAGTCATATTCATAACGGAAGCTATAGGCTTTTTCTTTTGGGTTTAAAAACTCGCCCGGCCATGTATCAATAAGAAGTCCAGTTTCACCGCCAGTCAAATATGGAAAGGCGGTGTCGCCATGATGTTGGAAGGTTCCAAAAATAAATTTATGGTTTTGATGTTTGAGTTCGAAATGCGCATGGTAAAGGTCATTATCGACTAAGCCTGCTTTTGCTTGTCCATCATCTCGGCTGCGGTAGTAACGTAATTGAGAGCTAAAATTAGTAGTGTCATTAATTTTGTATTGGTGTAATGCACCGACCATGGTTTGGTTATAAAGATCATCAACATCCATATAAAAAGCGGTGAGTTTGAGTGCAGGATTAAACTGATAGTTTCCACCTAAATAATAAAGTTCATCAGTTTCGGCACTTTTAAATCGTCCATTTACGCCTGAAATTTTAATTTTTTCATAGTTGGTCGAATCCCGATGATTCACTTTATCGAGATAGGCTGCCTGTAAATCAAAGTCTTTAATATCTTTACTGGTTAGTGAAATTCCTCGATAAGTTTGAGGAAGCAAACGAGCAGGTGACGCCACTAAAACAGGGTTCATTGGCATGAGCGTACCAATACGTAACTCAGTCTGGCTCATTTTGGCTTTTGCTGTGACCCCAATTTCGCCATAAGAGTCAGTAGGTTCATTGGTACGCGTGTCTCTAGGTAAGTTTCCTGTACCGCCATGCTCTGCATCAGCATCGAGTTTAAAGCCTGCCGTTGCAAGCACATCCAGCCCGAAACCGACAGTCCCTTCGGTATAACCTGAATTGGCTTTAAGAATAAACCCTTGTGTCCAGTCCTTGGCAGCAGGGTAAGCAGATTGCTCTTGGTAGTCGCGGTCAAAATAGAAATTACGTGTGGTGAGTTCTACTGAACTATTATCAATAAAACTGCCAGCCCACACTGAACTTGAGAGCATAAGGGTAGAGTACATCCATAATTTCGACATAGCATTTCTTCCTGAAAATATCATTTTTTGTTTTCAACAAGGCATAGTTGTTGTGTCTGCCTTATTTGGTTTTTAAATCGAATTATTTTCCGAGCAGTTTTCGGGCGACGATTTCTTTCATAATTTCATTGGTTCCCCCATAAATTTTTTGTACCCGCGCATCCACAAAAAAGCGTGAAATCGGATATTCCTGCATGTAACCGTAGCCACCAAAAAGCTGAAGTAATTGATCAATCACTTCACATTGGACATCGGTAATAAAGCATTTCAGTGCGGCAACTTGAGTGACGCTTAACTGGTGTTGTTGATACAGCGCTGCACATTGGTCTACAAAAGCTTGAGCGGCTTTTGCTTTAATTTGCGCGTTTGCGAGAACAAAGCGCGTGTTTTGCATTTGGCTTAAAGGCTGTCCGAAAGCTTTACGCTCCAGCACGTAGTCTTTGGTGAGTTCTATGGCACCTAAAATTGACCCCAAAGCCATCATGGAAATGCTTAAACGTTCGCGAGGTAATTCTTGCATTAAATAGGCAAAGCCTTGTCCTTCTTCACCCAAACGCTGAGTTGCAGGCACACAGACATCATCAAAAAATAGTTCGGCTGTATCTTGGGCATGTAACCCGATTTTTTGTAAAGAGCGACCTTTTTTAACGCCGTCTAATGCAGCATCGACTAGTAAAATCGAAATGCCTTTTGCTTTGGCTTGCGGATCGGTTTTTGCTACCAGAACGATCAGGTCAGCATGCAAACCATTTGAGATAAAGGTTTTTGAACCATTAATACGGTAATGATCATTTTCTAAAATGGCTTGAGTGCGTATGGCCTGTAAGTCTGAACCGGCATTGGCCTCTGTCATGGCAATTGCAGTGACGACTTCACCTGTCACCATTTTGGGTAACCAATAGCGTTTTTGCTCTTCAGTTCCAATATTTTGCAGGTAAGGAGAGACCAACTCATTTTGTCCACCAATGGCAACAGCCAAAGATGCAAAGCCCGCTTGAGCAGTTTCTTGAACCAGCATGAGTGAGTAATGAACAGGAGCGCCGTAACCGCCATATTCCTCGGGCACATCAACACACAAAAAGCCATTTTCCCCAAGACGAAGCCATAGATCACGTGGGATAAGGCCATCGTGTTCCCACTGTTCATAATACGGAGCAACCTGTTCTTTTAAGAATCTGCGATAGCTGTCCCGAAATAGTTCAAATTCTGTATCGTGTGGCATGTTGAACCTTTTTTAGGCAAAAGTGAGGCTAAGGCCCAAACCGAAGTTTGAGCTTCCTTTTTTTATTTCAATTGCTTATTGCTTTAAGGTGGGCACCCGAATAATCAGCGGGTTATCAGTCTGCTTTTGATAAAGTTCATCAATTAAAGCGGATCGACGTTTAGTAATATTGCTTTGATTGAGGTTGCCTTTATCGGTCACTTCACCTGCATCAAGTTGAGGTGGCTCGGTCATTAAATAAAGCATTGAGACTGTATTTGAGCTACCGGTCGCATCTTTATTAAAGGTTGTTAAAAATTGGCGGAACCATTGCTGGACTTTAGGATGCTGTAGTATCTCTGTTGCAGAATGTTCACCCAGCTTAAGGCCAGCTTGTTGAGCACAAGCATCTAGTTTTGGAAAAATCAGAAAACCAACAGCATTTAGGTTTGAACCTGTAATACAAACATCTTGAACCAGTAAATTACCTTGAATCAGTACTTTATTGCGTAGTGTGCCGACATTCACAAAAGTACCCGTGTTAAGTTTAAAGTCTTCGGCAATTCGTCCGTCATACATCAGACCTTTGGTCGGATCATTGATATCGACTAAACGAACGGCATCGCCTGTATGGAAAAAGCCTTCATCATCAAAAATAGTACTTTGCTGGTCCGCCTTTAAGCGCCAATAGCCTTTCATGACGTGTTTGCCACGAACACAGAACTCAAGTTTGTCACCACATGGAACTAGCTTAATTTCGCATCCCGGAGCTGGGTAACCAATAAAGCCAGCCATCACGCGTGGGCCAGTTGTAAAAGCACAAGAGGGAGCAGTTTCAGTCATGCCCAATCCGCTCATAATGCGAATTTTTTCTCCGCAATGTTGCTGAGCAATTTTATCGAGTCTGTTCCAGCCCGCTTCTGAAAGCGCGGCACCTGCAAAGAATAAAATTTTAACTTTGGCAAAAAAGCGGTCTCTTAATTCTTCATCTTTTTCTAAAGCTTCGGTGAGTTCTTCCCAACCTTTGGGCACATTTAAATAAACAGTTGGAGAAATTTCTTTGAGATTACGAATGGTTTCATCAAATTTTCCTGCAACGGGTTTGCCATCATCAATGTAAATTGTACCGCCGTTATAGAGCGCAATACCGACATTGTGACTGCCGCCAAACGTGTGGTGCCAAGACAGCCAGTCAAGTAGGACAGGCGGCGTTTCTTCAAACTCAGGGAAAGTCTGCAACAGCATTTGTTGATTAATACACAACATTAAGTGCGTGGTCGGTACAGCCTTAGGTAATTTGGTTGAACCTGACGTAAATAAGAATTTGGCAATCTGGTTTTCATCAAGGGTTTGATAAAACTCTTGGACATTTGAAACAGGCGTATCCAACAGTGATTGAAAAGACGTGCAGATCTGATTGCCCACAAGACCCTTGTTGGTCACCACTTCAATATCAGGCGTAATACATGCTTGAATGGCTTTAGCAAAAGCTTGACCGTCGCTGGCATAGACCATACCCGGTGTAAGCACTTCAAACACATGTTTGAGTTTGCCAAAGTCTTGAGAAATAAGAGAATAGGCGGGGGAAATAGCGGAGAATGGCACACCCGCCAGCATCGCACCCATAGAGAGTGTTAAATGTTCGAGATCATTACCACTTAAAATGACCAGCGGTCTTTCTTGGTTTAAATTACGTTCATGTAAAGCCTGAGCAATGTGCCATGCACGTTGTAAAACTTCTGCATAACTTAGTTTGACCCATTCACCTTGAGCATTGCGTTTTGCTGCAAAAATATGGTCTGGTTTGGTTTGCGCAAAATGAATTAACCGATCTGTCAGTTTTTGTGGATACGGTTTTAATTGCTCTTTTGGGCTGATATAGAGCGTGTCATCTTTATAGTGATAATGAATATCATGTTGCCCTAATTTTACGAACCGTTCGCGGTCTTGTGATTGAGTGGCATTCATTTGCATTTCTTTCACTCCATGGGAAGCGCATCACTGCGCTTTATTTTTTTGCATCATGCAATTTTTATTTAATATGTCTGTCTTCGCATTAGCCTGACTAAATCGGGTAATGACGTGATTGGATTTGGATGGTGATCCAGCGTAGTTCAGTAAATTCGGCAACAGAGACTTTACTACCAAATCGTCCGTAACCACTCGATTTTGTTCCACCAAATGGCATTTGAGCTTCGTCATGTACGGTCGCGCCGTTAATATGACAAATACCCGAATCAATCTGTTTAGCGACTTCTAATGCCTGCGAAATATTTTGACTAAACACTGCCGCAGAAAGGCCGAACTCACTGTCATTTGCCAGTGCTACACCTTCTTCAATACTTGAAAAGCGTTGAACTGTGCATACAGGGCCAAATGATTCTTCACGGTAAAGCAGCATGTCAGGTTTAATATTCAGCACCAACGTCGGTTGCATGGTGGTGTCTTCAATATGGATACCTAAAGGTAAGTCAGCACCTTTGTTTTGGGCATCTTCTAGCAAATGCTGAATACGGTTTGCGGCGCGGCGACTTTCTAAAACACCGAGTACATTGTCTTTTGAAGTTGGATTACCTGCTTGAATAGAGCGGGTTTTCTCAATCAGTTTTTCAATAAATTGGTCGGCAATATTGTCTTGAACCAAAACACGTTCGGTCGACATACAAATTTGCCCCTGATTAAAGAATGCTCCAAAAGCCACAGCATTTACGGCTTCATTAATATCAGCTTCATTTAAAACCACAACTGGCGCTTTACCACCCAATTCGAGTAAAACTGGTTTTAAATATTTTGCAGCAGTCTCTGCAATAATTTTTCCGACTTTGGTTGAACCGGTAAAATTAATACGTTTCACGGCTGGATGAGACACTAAACGTTCCACGATTTGTGGGGCATCTTCGGCTGCATGGGTAATCACATTCACCACACCTTCGCCAAGACCTGCTTCATGTAACACTTCACCAATTAAACGCTGTGTTGCTGGACAAGCTTCAGATGCTTTTAATACAACGGTGTTGCCACAAGCCAAAGGCATAGCAAGCGCACGTGTTGCCAAAATGACAGGGGCGTTCCAAGGCGCAATGCCAACAATGACACCGCAAGGAACCCGCACACCCATTGCGAGATTGCCCGGCACATCTGACGGAATCAGACTTCCGTCAATTTGTGTAGTCATGGCTGCTGCTTCACGTAACATGTTGGCAGCAAGATGAACATTAAACCCATACCATGTCGCAGTTGAACCTGTTTCTTGCATTCCAATTTGAATGAATTGCTCAGTTTTTTGGTCCATTAAATCGGCTGCTTTTAACAAACGTAAGCGACGTTCGGTAGGCGAGAGTTTCGACCATATTTTAAAAGCTCGTTGTGCCGAATCGATTGCACGATCAACATCTTCCAACGTTGCAGCAGCGGCTTGAGTTGCCGCTGAGCCATCAATTGGGCTAATACGCTCAAAAGTTGCCTGATTTGATGCATCAACAGATTGACCGTGAATAAGTAACTGTACATTTTGCATGGGTTGTGTCCTTACATTGCCATTAAAAAATCAAAAGTTAACCAGTACGTTTATAGCTCTGTAAACCTGGCTTAATTGATTTTTCATCTAAGAATTGTTTCAAACCTTCTTGGCGACCATTTTCCGTATCGCGGTGGATACATTGGTCAAGCTTGGCATATAAATAGTCTTCGTTTTGGTCCCATGTCAGTTCACGGCAACGCTTAAAGCCATTTTTAGCAGTACGAAGAACCACAGGGTTTTTCTCAAGTAGGCAATTTGCAAGTTCAGTCACTTCTGCTTTTAACTGGGCAAGTGGTACGCTTTTATTTACAAGGCCCATCGTTTCTGCTTCTTTACCACCAAAGGTTTTACCCGTCATGATGTAATACAAAGATGCACGGTGACCTACAGTGTCTGCCATTGCTTTGCTTACGAGGTTGCCCGGTGGGATACCCCAGTTAATTTCAGATAAACCAAAAGTTGCTTCATCTGCTGCAATTGCTAGGTCACACGCCACTAAAGGTGAGAAACCGCCTCCAAAGCACCAGCCATTGACCATGGCAATCGTTGGTTTTGAATACATGCGAAGAAGTTGCCACTGCCAGCGACATGAATCACGGCGAATACGTTCTTGGAAAATCTCTGGTTGAGTGTCGACTTCACGGAAATATTCCTTCAAATCCATACCCGCTGTCCAAGAATCGCCAGCACCCGTCAACACTAAAACACGCGCCTCTTGATCAAGCTCAAGTGTTTCGAGTACATCAATCATTTCACGATTGAGTGTCGGGCTCATGGCATTTTTCTTTTCTGGGCGGTTTAGGGTAACCCATGCAATTCCTTCTTCAACTTTAACATCTACTGTTTCCCAGCGGTTTTCATAACTCATCTTCATACTCCTTGAATGATATTTTTGCTGTTCTGGGATTTAATCTAATATCAGTTAAACTTACATTCAAGTCTTTTTTGTAGAATTTCATAAATATTTTATAATTCATTGTATTTTAAATATTAAATAAATATAAAAATAATTTAATATGAAAAAGTATTGATTTTTTGGTAAGTTTAACTGATATTTTTGATGTGTTTAAACAATAATACACAAAGGGCTAAATGGAACGACTAGTCAATAAGGGATAACACAATGGAAAAAATATCGGGACAGCCTTCAAGGGCAAAAATCACGTTGCTACTGTGCTTTGCAATAGCAATTTTTGAAGGGTTTGATCTTCAGTCAATGGGGGTAGCCGCTCCACGAATGCGGGCTGAGTTTATGTTAGACAATGCCCAAATGGCATGGGCATTTAGTGCTGCAATTTTGGGAACACTGCCAGGTGCAATATTAGGCGGCAGATTTGCTGATATTGTCGGGCGTAAGAAAATTCTGATTTTTAGTATTTTACTTTTTGGAATTATGTCTTTACTGACCGCCTATGCGGCCAATTTCAGCCTGTTACTGCTCATCCGTTTTTGTACCGGTTTAGGAATGGGCGGGGCACTTCCGATGATGATTACACTGGCATCTGAAGCCGTACCCGATAAATATAAAGGGACAGCAGTAAGTATTATGTACAGCGGGATTCCTTTTGGTGGATTACTCACTTCTGTGGTTGCTATGTCGTTGGCAGGTGATGCAGAGTGGCGCCATATTTTCTATATTGGGGGGATCGCGCCTATTTTACTTATTCCACTGATTATGCGCTTTTTACCTGAGTCAAATGATTATCTGCAACGTAAAGGTCAAGCACAAAAAACGACACCATTCTTGGAAGTTTTATTTGCTAAAGAACGCCGTATGTCGACCATTCAGCTTTGGGTAAGCTTTTTCTGTACGTTGGTGGTACTGTATTTCTTATTGAATTGGTTGCCGTTACTGATGGGCGCGCAAGGCCTATCGAAACTACAGGCAAACTATGTACAGATGGGGTACAACGTTGGCGGAATTTTAGGTTCAATTCTCATGGGCGTATTGCTTGATAAATTACGCATGAGTTTTGTGATTAAGCTGATTTATCTCGGTATTTTATTTTCGCTGTGCTGTTTGGCTGTTTCTCCGACAGTGGCTTTACTCGCACTTTCAGCAGTAGGTTGTGGTCTGTTTATTGTGGGTGGACAATCGGCGTTGTATGGTCTGGCTGCCATGTATTATCCGACCGAAATGCGTGGAACAGGAGTAGGTTCAGCGGTTGCAATTGGACGTATAGGTTCTTTTGCAGGTCCTTTAATGGCTGGTTTTTTACTCTCGCTTGGACAAAGCTCGACCATTGTAATTGGTTCAAGTATTCCAGTGATTTTAATTGCAGCGATCTCTGCATTACTTCTTGTCAAAAAACCTAAACAGCCTGTACATTTAGTACAAAGCTCAGGTGCTCGCTAAGTTTTAACGAAAGTATGAGGTAGATCCTCATACTTTCACTACAGATTTTCTTATGATGAATGAAAGGTTATGGTACGTTCGAATTTAGTTCCAAAAAAAGTAGAAGATGAGCCTAAGTTAAGCTATATGATTGCTCGTGTTGATCGAATTATTAGTAAACATTTATCAGAACATTTAAAGGAGCTTGAAATTACCTTACCGCAATTTACTGCACTTTCTGTTTTAGCTTCCAAAAGTAATTTATCTAATGCCAAACTTGCTGAGCGTTCTTTTATAAAGCCGCAATCTGCTAATAAAATTCTGCAAGATTTACTGGTGAATGGTTGGATTGAGAAAAAACCTGACCCAACCCACGGTCGCCGTATTTTAATTACACTGACCGAAAGCGGTATTGATAAGCTGAATAAATGCAATGAAGTGGTTTTAAAAGTCGAAGAAAAAATGCTTGAAGGCATTGATATTAACTTGGCTTATTTAATTCGTAACAACCTTGATATTATGGTCAATAATCTTAAAAACCTTTGATAAAAGGTGGTTGGTAATTTAATTTTTTAAAATATACAGAAATGCTTAAGCACTGATTCACACAGAAAATTTATTTCATTTTACAAATGAACTTGCTAGCATCGAAGTGACGTTTTTGGTGATGTGTGGCAGCGAATGTCTTCAGGACAACAAGTTTTACTTAAACTAAGAAAAATGATTATTTCAGGGGAACTTGAAGGCGGTGCCAGAATTGCTGAAATTCCGACTGCCGAGTTACTTGGGGTTTCAAGGCAGCCTGTTCGTATTGCCTTTCGTTTGCTCGAGCAAGAAGGGCTCCTCATCAAAAACCCAACTCGTGGTTATACGGTTCGTGAAATTTCAGAACAACTTGTTCATGATGCGCTCGAAGTGCGCGGCGTGCTGGAAGGATTAGCTGCGAAAACTTTGGCAGAACAAGGCTTAAGCGAAGAGCAGAAAAAGACGCTGCAACATTGCATTCAGGAAACTGAAAAACTTTTTAATGAAAAAGACGAGTTTGGCGATGCTGAACTAGAACGTTATCACCATTTTAACGTCATTTTTCATGACACCATTATTGAAGGCGCGCAAAACGTCGCACTTATACAAGCCTTAGCGAAAAACAACCAATTGCCTATGGCTTCTGCCCAAGCCATTACCTATGACCAGAATCAAGCTTTGTCGGAATATCGCCGTTTGCACTATGCACATTTACAGCATTGTTCGATTTTTGATGCTTTGGTACATCGTCAGGCAGGACGCGCTGAAACTTTAATGCGCGAACATAGCAGTGTGGTGATTTTGGGTGAAACGCTAAAAAATGTTCTCAATGTTTAAAGTGAAATAAGTTCCTTTATTTTCGAATAAAGGAACTTTCGAGTTAAAGCTCAATCACAAGGTTTTTAGTTTTTGCACGAGAACAGCAGGGCGTAAACTGGTTATTTAGTGCATGTTCTTCATCGGTCATAAATAGATCTCGATGATCTGGCGTGCCTTCTACCACACGGGTAATACATGTACCACAAATGCCTTGTTCACACGAAACAGGAATATCAAAACCATTTGCAATTAATGCTTCAGTAGCAGTCTGCTCTGGTAATACTTCAATTCGATGGCCTGTACCTTTAACTTCGATGGTAAAAGCTTCATCGTTGGACGTATCTACTTTTTGAGCGACGAAATGCTCTTGATGTAACTGTTCGCTATGCCAACCCGCTTGTTCAGCCGAGTTCATAACAAACTGCATAAACCCTGTAGGGCCACACACATATAAGTGTTTATCTGGTGAAGCTTGGCCCAAAACCTCTGCCATATTACATTCCGTGTCTAGTTGGTCTTGAATGTGAAAATGGACTTGCTCACCAAAATGCTCGGTTAAGTTGCCATAAAAGGCAATCATTTCATGACTACGAACAAAGTAATGTAATTCAAAAGGAATATTTGCGACTTTAAGTCGATATGCCATTGATAAAATAGGGGTAATACCAATACCACCCGCAAATAAAACTGCCTGTTTGGTTTGAGGGTGAATTTCAAATAAATTACGCGGTTCACCAATTTTTAAGTGGTCGCCTTCGCGGTATTCAGTGTGGATGCAGCGTGAGCCACCGCGCGAATTGGCATCATGTAAAACGCCAATCACATAACGGTGCTTTTCAGTGCAGCAGTTTGAAAGTGAATATTGGCGGGTTAGGCCGTTTTTCAGATGCACATCAATATGCGCACCTGCTTCAAAACTCGGTAGCTCTGTGCCATTTGCTGCAACCAATTCAAATGCACGAATAGTTGGGGTGAGCTGGTGAATTTTTTGAATAATAACGTCCATGTTTATGCTCCTTTAAATAATCCGAATGTTTGGAAACTTCTGTGTGGACGTTTCAGGAGGTGTTGTATTTTCTTCGGCAAGTAGTCGCTCAATCACTTTACGAGACTGTACACCGCCTGCGTCGATATTGAGCATTAGTAACTTGCGGTGTGGATTGTTTAAAATATTTTGTTGTTGTTGCTCAAGCATTTCTAAATCTTCAGTAAAGATTTTGCCTTGACCCTCACGAATTTGATCGGTGAGTTCAGCATTATCTGGCTGGAAGTTGCGTGCCATTCCCCAGAAATACCAATGTGAGGTTTCAGTTTCCGGTGTAATAAAATCGACCACGATTGAAGAAACTTTTTTGTCTTTCGGTGCGTGATAACCACCATGTCCAGCATGTGCGACACCTACTTCAATATGAACATTACTTGGCGCAAAGAAGTGGCAACGTTGCCAACGGTCAACTGGTACATTATCTGCTAAGTGGTTACCACGAAGGGCCATTTGCCAAAATGGAGGTGCGATCACATTTTCCATATAGCGTTCGGTAATGACATGGTCGCCGTCAACTTTAGTCACAGGCAATGATTCATCAATCTCTTTTTGCCCAATACTGCTTGAGTGAACATAGGTTTCGTGGGTTAAATCCATGAGGTTGTCGACCATCAAACGATAGTCACACTGGATGTGAAACAGGCCTCCGCCATAGCTCCATTCAGGATGATCTGCCCATTCTAAAGTTGGAAGTTTTGCTTCATCTGCTAAAGCTTTCTCGCCCGGCCATACCCAAATAAAGCCGAACTTTTCAATAACTGCATATGCTTTGTTGCAAGGGAAACCGTTTACACGTTGGGCTGGCATGGAAACTGTTTTTCCATCACAACCCATCACTAAGCCATGATAACCACACACGAGATTGCCATCTTCGACATAACCAAGTGAGAGTGGGGCGCCACGATGCGGACAAAAATCTTCAACGGCTGCAACTTGGTTTTCTTTACCACGATAAAAAACAATTTTTTCACCACAGATCGTACGACCTAATGGTTTGTCTTGGATTTCTTCTAGGCGGCAGGCTACATACCATGCATTTTTAATAAACATTGTGACGACTCCTTATCACTTATTGGATCCAATTTATAATAAATAAAAATAATGGTCAATTGATAAGCAGTATATTTTTTAAAAAATATTGTTCTTTGAAATTGATGAAATTGTATTTTATGTTTACCAATAAAGGCTTTTATATTTCTTTGAGTTTTTAGGAGGAAATTTTTATTAATTTTAATTTGGATCCATAATGGCTATGGTTGAGGCCATTATGGAGAGTGATAATTTAGAAATTAACGGTGTAGTGAAGCATCATGCGCTGTTCATCCAGACTTTTGCCGTGTTTGGTGTCGTAATTTATATTTAAGAAAAGAAACTTAAGATTTTTAACCCAAGCATTTAGGTCGTATTGAATCAACACGTCACTTTCTTGCTCAAAATCATTTTGGTTTATGGTCTGAAATGAATCGCCATAAATGTATTTATAGGTGATTTTTAAACCCTTGATATAGTCTTTAAAGTCATACGAGGCAACGAAATGATAAGATTTTTCATCTGCTTTGGTAAACGCGCCTAAGGTCCAGTTCATCATATGGGGGATGGGCATATTGTCGAGTTTTGGAATTCCATCTTTGCCAAAGTTTTCTTGGTAGCCAATTCCAGTTGTAAAGTTGCCATGTTTGATAAAATGCATAGCGCCTAAGGATGTATTGTCATATTCTCCAAGTTTTGATTTACCGACGTCGTCGTGGCGAAACGCACGTAATTTTGTGGTGTGCTGTTTTGTCCATTGATAATCAAAAGCAAAGTAACTTTGATTGATGAGATCTGTTACGTAACCATTATAAAATTTCCAGTGGTACCGAGGTGTATTGCCGTCCCATTGAAAGAAATAGAGTCCGTCAGATTCATGTTTTGAAATGGCGAGTTTGTGGTAGTCCTCCTCATTTTTTGGTGAATAACGGTTAATCAAACCCAGCTCGAAATTTTGTTGCGGTGTCTTATATTTTAATTCCAAGCCTTTATAGTTAACTCGTAATTGATGTGTATCCACTTGTGGCGTAAGTGGTGAATCGGGAGTGATTTCACCTACATTCATGCGAAAGTTTTGATATTCAACTCCAGCACCTAAGCCATATTTAACTTGGTCTTGTGCTTGTTTCTGGGTGTTAGGGTCAAAGGGTATGACCATATCATTGGTGTGTTGGTCGCTACTTAGGCGATAAGCATATTGAATGCTTGGATTGAGGTGGAGCTGTACATCATTAAGCTTGGTTGACCAGTCACCACGATAAATCAGACCTTGGCTCAAGCTATGAGTATCGGGACTAGTACCATTTTCATATTGTCTGTCGAAGTTGAATGTTTTTAGTGTGAGTGTATTTTGAAAGTTAACATCTACTGCACTGTGAGCTAAACAGCAGGCAAGGGCTGTCCCTGAGAAGAAAATCCCATAAATAAAAATATGCTTCATTTTTAAATCCGTTTAAAAGCGTTTTACTGTTCTAAATCCGACATGGCTAGTTGCAAGGTCGAGTTCCTGTGGATGCCTCGCGGCAGCACGATAACGCGCGCAATAGTTGGTTGCACATAAATAAGATCCACCTTTAATCGTGTATTGCAAAATCTGTTCGTGACTTTGCCTATATTTCGATGGATCCCCCATATGGTGATCTCGTGGACCTGTATAGGGTGTTTGCGTCCATTCCCATACATTGCCAATCAAGTCATATAAACCAAATGGGTTTTTACTAAAACAGCCAACAGGGGCAACATCCTTAAAACCATCTTCCTGAACATTTTTGTATGGAAATTCACCTTGCCAGAAGTTGGCTACAATATGGCCTTCATGAGTAGGGCCAATATCGGAGTTTTGCTGAAAACCTTTGGCTGCATATTCCCATTCAAGTTCAGTCGGTAAGTCATGACCCAGCCAGTTTGCATAAGCATAGGCATCATTCCATGTCACCATGCGAACAGGCTCGTGAGGTGCTGGTTGTTTAGGGGTGTTTGGGCCCCATGGGTGTTTCCAATTGGCCCCTTTTTCAAATTTCCACCACTGTAATTCTTCAACTGGATGATCTGGCTGTACAAACATAGCTGCGCCGCCTTGCTTCTCTGCATCGGTGACATAACCCGTTTGTTTAACAAACTCTTGAAATTGAGCGTTGGTGACTTCAGTTGCATCAATTAAAAAAGCGGGAACTGAAGTTGCCTGTAAGTTTAATGGGCGTTCATCTTCATAACCTTGTGTGGTGCCTAAAACAATTTTTCCTTGCGGAAGCTTGACCATGCCTGCTTCTTTATTTTTAGGCCAACCCGAAGGAAGGCCCGAATAAGAATTACATTTAGCTTTGCTACCTAAGTTGGGCAAGGTGGTCTGTTCTAGTTGAGGTGTGATTTTTTGGCATGCACAAAGTAAGAGAAACGATGAAAGCATCATGATCTGTTTCATCTGGTTTTCCCTACTTTTTATTGTATTGCTCAAAATCCACGACACCATTTTCGTCTGCATATCTTAAATATTTGTCATTTAAGACTTTGACGATCTCAGGATGTTCTGCATAAACATTATGTTGCTCATTAAAATCTGTTTTTAAATTGTAGAGCTCCCAGCCATGGCTCTTAAATTTAGAAGGTGAGTTTTCAATAAGTTTCCATTGGTCAGTTTTGGCGTAGCGGCTGCCATGCAATTCTTTAAAGTCATAATAATTAACAGGTCGAATACGGGCAGTATTATCTTTAAACGCAGGAATTAGGCTAAAGCCCGACGGTTTAATTTTGGTGCTTGAAGTTGGATAAACCTGATTATTTTGAATACCCGCTAGTTCCATTACAGTTGGGAATATATCTCTGACTGTCGCAAAGTTATTGTTAATTCCACGTTGTTTGGAAATCTGCACAGGCGATTTAACAATAAATGGAACTCGTACTCCGCCTTCTGAAGCAGCTGACTTCCAGTGGGTAAATGGTGTGCTGCTCACTTCGGCCCAGCGTGGACCCATATAAACATATGAACTGGCGTTGCCTATATTTTCATAGCGATTGTCGGCATCACCCATTGGGAAATTGTGATCACCACCTTCAGCGCCGTTATCTGACATAAACACAATTAATGTGTTGTCATATAAATGATGCTTTTTAAGATATTGAATGACATCACCCACGCGGTCATCTAACTGGGTAACCATGCCCGCATAAACTTCCATTTTACGCGCTTCGTACTTGCGTTCTTGTGGGGTGAGTTCATTCCAGCTTTTGGTACCTAAAGCTTGGTTGCCACGCTCGACTGGGTATTCTGCGTTTGCGGGAATCAATCCTAATTGCTTTTGTCTAAGAAAGCGTTGTTTACGAATTGCATCGTAGCCTTGATCGTATTTACCTTTATATAAGTCTCTATAATGAGCAGGTGCTTGTAGCGGCCAGTGTGGAGCGGTATAGGCTAGGTAGGCAAAAAATGGTTTTTGCGCTTTATTTTTGTCTAAGTACTCAAACGCTTTTTGTGTAAAAAAGTCGGTCGAGTAGTAGTTGTCAGGCAAAGTGGTCTTTTGACCATTTTCAGTGTATTGGGTGTTACGTGGATAGTTTTTAGGTTGGTCTTTAAAGTGTAAATCGAAGCCGTCGAGTAGAGCAAAAGATTGATCAAAACCACGGGCTTTAGGGTTTTGGTCGGGAGCATAGCCTAAGTGCCATTTACCGACCATGAAAGTATAATAATCTTTAGTCTTTAAAATTTCTGCGAGTGTGTAAGCATTTTGCGTTAAGTGACCTGAATATCCATCAATTTTGAGTAGTACACGCGGGCTATCGGCTCCAACCAATTGTTCTTGTCGTTTTGAAGTTTCATACATCGCACCTAAACCTACCAAGTGGTTATCTGCACCTGTCATAAGTTGCGCACGAGTGGGTGAGCACATTGATGAAGCATGAAAATTAAAAAGCATTTTTCCTTGCTTTAATAGGCTATCAATATGAGGGGTTTTAATTTCGCCGCCATAAGCGCTAATGTCTGAAAAACCCAGATCATCGGCCAAAATAATCATGATGTTAGGTGGTTGTTGATTTTTTGGAGGTGCTGCTTGCGTTGTGTAAAACAATTGGCTGGCAAAAAAAAGTCCTAATGTAAGCTGACTTACTCTTTTGAGTTTCATAACAACAATCCTTTGATGTTTTAAAAATGCATCTTGCATTTCCTAGAAATAAACTAAGCTTTTTTTGCCTAAAAAATGCTCTGGAATCGATCATAATGGATTTTTTAATATGGATCCATAAAAATATTTAAGCATTCTAATTTTATGTTTTTAATAATTTTATACTTATATAATTTATGTGTTTATATACTTTTTAATAATCCATTTATAATTTTAGTTGATTTTTTGGATCCAAATATTCAGTATAGAAAAAGAGCAGGATGCTCAAAAAATAAATATTCCTCTAGGTCATTATGGATACGGATATGCATAACCACCCAATCGCTCTTATCGGCAATGTCGTGTGTATCTCTTATCCACATTGGGAGATACACAAATGGAAAGAGACGTTCTAAGTGAGATCAATCAAAACAACATGAGCCGCTATCAATGGTTCGTCATTTTGATCTGTATTTGTCTTAATATTATTGATGGTTTTGACGTGATGGTGATGGCTTTTACCGCGCCATCGGTGTCAGCAGAATGGTCACTTTCAGGGGCGCAAATTGGCTTGTTGCTCAGTTCGGGCCTTTTTGGAATGGCTGCCGGTTCCATTTTTCTCGCACCTTTAGCCGATAAAATCGGTCGTCGTTTACTCATCTTGGTTTGTCTTGTCATTGCAGGTCTTAGCATGTTGGGCTGTGCTTTAGTACAAAGCCACGGCATGTTAGCTGCACTTCGGTTTATTACCGGAATTGGGGTAGGTGGGATTCTTGCAAGTAGTAATGTGTTGGCAAGTGAATATGCCAATGCTCGTTGGCGTAGTCTCGCAGTGAGTTTAATGTCTACAGGTTATGGAATTGGTGCAACACTCGGTGGAGTGCTATCACTGGCTTTGATTGAACATTTGGGTTGGCGCTCAATCTTTTTAGCAGGTGGGGTTACTACCATTGCAATGCTACTCATTAGCGCATGGTTATTACCAGAATCTTTAGATTATTTACTCGCGAAACGACCAAAACAGGCACTCGAACGGATTAACACAACGGTAAGTCGTATGGGACTTAACCAACTGCCAGTTATGCCACGTTATGAAAAAATCAACACACAAAATGGTAGTGAGCTCAGCAAGTTATTTGCAGGACAACAGGGATTTCAAACACTTTGTCTTTGGTTTGCATTCTTTTTAGTGATGTTTGGCTTTTACTTTGTCATGAGCTGGACACCAAAAATTCTTATTTCAATGGGAATGTCACCACAACAAGGGGTAAGTACCGGCATTTTAATTAGTATTGGTGGGATTTTCGGTGCAGCCATCATTGGTTTATTGGCATCACGTATGAAAATTTTCTATGCCTTAAGTCTATTTTTAGGGCTAACGTCTGCATGTGTTTTCTTATTTGTCGCAGTCTCGGCTCAAGTGAGTATTGCTCTCATAGTCGGCTTATTACTCGGCACACTCATTAATGGCTGTGTGGCAGGTTTATATTCGATTTCTCCAACAATTTATGATGCCGAAATCCGTAGTCGTGGCGTGGGCTATGCGATTGGTTTTGGTCGTATTGGGGCAATTTTATCACCAACAGTTGCAGGTGTTTTTCTAGATAAAGGTATTGCTCCCGCAACGCTTTATGCCTATTACGGTGTGGTCTTTATTTTAGCTATTTTCTTAATTCTGAGTTTGGGCAGTGCTTTTTACCGAAATAAGAAAGAACTAAGCTATTCACTTAAAACAGCACCTTAAGTTATTAAAAAATAAATAGTTGAGATAAAAAATGAAAAAGACACCATTATGGGTGGGGGTATGCTTGTGCCCGTTATTTAGTCAAGTTGTGCATGCTGAATTTATTGAAGACAGTAAAGCTGAGCTGACACTGCGTAATTTTTACTTTGACCGAGACTATAAAAAAGACCCATATCCCTATACCGCAGGCAGAGATTGGGCGCAGGGTCTCATTTTTAAAGGACAGTCTGGTTATACCGAAGGGACAGTTGGGTTCGGTGTTGATGTACTGGCAATGGCAGGTTTTAACCTGATGGGAAGCCGTGCTGATGACTATGCACGGAGTGGCTTATTACCAGTGAATACCGATAACTCGCGTGATGATTATTATGGAAAAATAGGTATTACAGGGAAAGCTAAATTTAGAAAAAATGAGCTTTTTGTGGGGGATTTAGTTCCACAATTACCGACTATATTTTCATCGCCAGCACGTTTGTTTCCACAGACTTATCGCGGTATCCGTTTTGTTTCAAATGAAATACCAAATCTTCAACTTGAAGGCTTTTATGTTGATGAAGTACGTCAACGTGATTCGATTCGTTATACCGATGTTGGAACAGACAATATCAATCATCGTTTCGATAAAGCAGCAACTACGGACTCATTTTATACCTTGGGAGGAAGTTATCAGTTAAAGGACTACCGTTTACGGGCTTATCATGCTGAACTCAAAGATATTTACCAGCAACAATTTTTGGGTTTTAACGGAAAGCAGCCTTTAAATGATCAGCTTAACTTTTTAAGTGATGTACGTTTTTTTAATAGTGAGGAAACTGGGAGCAAGAAAATAGGAGAGGTCGATAACCGACATGTGAGCGGCCTATTTGGTTTGAACTATCAAAACCATACGGTTTCTTTGGGCTATATGCAGTCGTTTGGCTCGACTGGTCTGCCGTTTTTGTCTGGAACAGAAAGTCCGGTCGTGCTTGATTTTATGAGTTCGGACTATTCGAATAAAGATGAAAAAGTCTACTCGATTCGTTACGAATATGACTTTAAAAATGCGCGGATAGGTGATGTTTCATTAAACGGATTACGCTTTATGACCCGCTATGCAAAAGGCGAAGATATTGATTTGTTGCAATACGGCGATCAGCGTTTTAAAGAAGAGTCGATGGAATTTGATTTGGGCTATAAAATTCCTGAAGGTAAGTTAAAAGGTTTGGGAATGCGTGCTCGCTTTTCTCATTATCGCAACGATATGCCGACTAATATGACCTTTCATTCGACAAATGAAACGCGGTTAAATGTCGATTACACCTTTAAATTTTAATGATTAATATTTAACTAAATTTAAGACAAGTTAAAACATTGTGACGATCAATGTTTTAACTTTAGTTATCAACTGCACAAAATCACTCTATAATACCGCCAATCTTATTAAAGCCAATTGAGTCGTTCATTAAACACATGGCTTTAATCTCTCATTTTTTTAAGTCAATTTCTTCGCTGTGATTCGGCTTATTTTTCAATATTTAGAATTTTATGTGTCTGTGCTGACACATAAAAATATTTAGGTGCCAGCATGGAAATCAAGGTTAATTATCTCGACAATCTTCGACAGGAAGCTAAGTTCGATGACTTTACGGTAATTGCCGATCAACCAATTCGCTACAAGGGTGACGGTTCGGCACCGGGCCCATTTGACTATTTTTTAGCATCGTCAGCATTGTGTGCAGCGTACTTTGTAAAAGTGTATTGTGCCGCTCGAGATATCCCAACCGATAATATTCGTTTATCGCAAAATAATATTGTTGACCCTGAAAACCGCTATAAGCAAACATTTAAAATTCAAATTGAATTACCAGCCGATATTTCAGAGAAAGATCGCCAAGGGATTTTACGTTCGATAGACCGTTGTACTGTTAAAAAAGTGATTCAAACGGGTCCTGAATTTATTATTGAAGAAGTGGAAAGCATCGATGCAGATGCACAAGCATTGTTATTGCCAAGCTTAACTTCTGAAAACCATACCTATATTCAAGGTAAAGACCTACCGCTAGAAGAAACCATTGCTAATATGTCTGCCATTTTGGCAAATTTGGGCATGAAGATCGAAATCGCATCTTGGCGTAATATCGTGCCAAATGTATGGTCATTACACATTCGTGATGCACAGTCACCAATGTGTTTTACCAATGGTAAAGGCGCAACTAAAGAAAGTGCTTTAGCTTCTGCATTAGGCGAGTTTATTGAGCGTTTAAACTGTAACTTCTTCTATAACGATCAGTTCTGGGGTGAAGAAATTGCCAATGCTGAATTTGTGCATTATCCAGATGAAAAATGGTTTAAACCGGGTCCAAATGGTGAATTACCTAAAGAAATCTTAGATGAATATTGTCTTGAGATTTACAACCCAGATGAAGAGTTATTGGGTACACATTTATATGACACCAACTCAGGCAACGTAGAGCGCGGCATTTGCTCGCTACCTTTTGTGCGCCAGTCTGACGGTGAAGTTGTCTATTTCCCATCAAATTTAATTGAAAACTTATACTTAAGTAATGGTATGAGTGCGGGCAACACTTTGGCAGAAGCCCAAGTTCAATGCTTGTCAGAAATTTTTGAACGTGCTGTTAAACGTGAAATTTTAGAAGGTGAAATTGCTCTTCCAGATGTTCCTGAAGACGTATTAGCAAAATACCCAAGTATTGTTGCCGGTATTAAAGGTTTAGAAGAGCAAGGTTTCCCTGTATTAGTTAAAGATGCATCGTTAGGTGGTCAGTTCCCGGTAATGTGTGTGACTTTAATGAACCCACGTACGGGTGGGGTGTTTGCATCTTTTGGTGCGCATCCAAGTTTTGAAGTTGCATTAGAACGTAGTCTGACTGAATTACTTCAAGGTCGTAGTTTTGAAGGCTTAAATGATTTACCTCAACCGACTTTCCAAAGTAATGCAGTCACTGAACCAAACAACTTTGTTGAACACTTTATTGACTCAAGCGGTTTGGTATCTTGGCGTTTCTTTAGCTCTAAATCTGACTATGACTTTGTTGAATGGGATTTTTCTGGCGAAGGCGAAGAGTCGAATGCAGAAGAAGCTGCAACATTGTTCGGCATTCTCGAAGAGATGGGCAAAGAAGTATATATGGCAGTGTACGAGCACTTAGGTGCGACCGCTTGCCGTATTTTAGTACCAGATTACTCAGAAATTTATCTCGTTGAAGATTTGATTTGGGACAATACCAATAAAGCACTTTCATTCCGTGAAGATATTCTAAATCTGCATCGTTTGGATGATGAACAGCTTGAGGCATTGGTTGAGCGCTTAGAAGAATGTGAGCTAGATGATTACACTGAAATCACTACCCTCATTGGCATCGAATTTGATGACAATACAGTTTGGGGACAGCTCACCATTTTAGAACTGAAATTGCTGATTTATGTTGCCTTACAACAATTTGAAGAAGCAAAAGAGCTTGTCGAAACTTACTTGCAATACAACACTAACACTGTTGAGCGTGGCTTGTTCTATCAGTGCATGAACGTAGTGCTTGAAGTGATGTTGGATGAAGAGCTAGAGCTTGAAGATTACCTTACGAATTTCCGTCGTATGTTTGGTGATACCCGAATGGACGCGGTATTAGGTTCTGTCGATGGTAGTGTTCGTTTCTATGGTTTAACACCAACCAGCATGAAACTAGAAGGACTTGACCGCCATTTACGTCTGATCGAGAGCTATAAAAAATTACATGCAGCTCGTGCTAAAGCCGTGGCGATGTAATTTAAAAAGCGAAAGAAAAAGCCTATTTTTAAATAGGCTTTTTTTATAAAACAAATTGCTATGTTAAGCAGAAGCTTTTGTAATCTCTACAGTTTGTGTAGTTGTGAGATGATCTTGTTGCTCATCCAAAGTGTGTTTAGCCGGAATATAAGACATTGCACGTTCTGCTAGAGCTGTAATGGTGAGACTTGGGTTAACGCCCAAATTGGCACCTAACATTGAACCATCTACGACATATAAGTTTTTATAGTTAAACACACGATTTTTTCCATCGACTACACCTTGCTCTGGGCTAGATGCAATCGCGCAGCCACCCATGCAATGAGCCGTAAAAGGCACGTTAAACAAAATTTCAGTAATGGTGGTTATTGGGTGGCCATTAAACATTTTTGCGACTTTTTCAGTAAAGGTGTTGGCCTGTGGAATATAAACAGGAAGTTTTTTACCTTCACTAGACAAAACCTTGCCAAAAGGCCAGAACCAATTTCGTTTTAACCGCATGTTAATAGAAGCATCGGCAGTTTGCATCACCAAGAAAATCAAGGTTTGCCGTGCAAAGCCAACAGGGTTGCTCATGCGTAAAAATATAAGTGGGTGGCTAATGAGTATCCATAACCAATAAAAAATACGGGTCCAACCTGGTTTACCTTTTGCCATATAAGTACACATAAGGCCCATGGCATCGGAACCACCCTGATAGCGAGTCGCTTCAATATGAGTATCATGGTCAATGTAAATACTTGAACCAATCGCAACGCCCTTACTCATGTCGACATCTTTATCAAAGAAACGGACCCCTAAAATCGACTCGGCATTGGTACGTACCCGATTACCTAAATCATCGGAAATATTTGGCAGCGAACCTGATTGCTTTAAGCGGAACAACATCTCTTGGGTGCCCAAAGAGGAAGCCGAGAAAATGACATTGCGAACACGCCATGTACGACGTTGTTTATTGAACCATGAGCTTGAGCATTCGGTAGTGACTTCATAGCCATCGCTGCCATCTGCTTTACCATTGAGGGGCTTAACATCAACAACTTTGGTTTCTTCGTAAACCTTGGCGCCATTTTTTTCGGCAAAGTACAAATAGTTTTTATCTAAGGTATTTTTTGCGTTATGTTTGCAACCTGTCATACAGCCGCCACATGCGGTACAGGTTCCGCGGTCTGGTCCTTCACCGTTAAAATAAGGGTCAGGGTAGGTCTTGCCACCTTCTTCACCTTCGGGTGGAAAGAACGTTGCAACACGAGTGGGCTTAAATGTGTGCCCAACACCAACTGCATCGCCCATTTTCTTTAGCATATGGTCGGCAGGACCTAAAATTTTATTATCAGTCACTCCAAGCATACGTTCTGCTTCAGCATAGTGCTGCGGCATTTCATTTTTCCAGTCTGCTGCATCTGCCCACGTACCTTCATCCCAAATATGTTCGGGTGGAACGAGCAGGGTATTTGCATAGGTAATTGAGCCGCCGCCTACAGCATTACCGCAAATAATGGTGACATGGCGAAAAAATCGCATATTGAAATAACCGAAAAGTTTCATGCCCGGGCGCCAGATCCAGCGGCGGGTATTCCAGTTGTTTTTAGCAAAATCTTCAGCTTTCCAGCGTCGCCCCATTTCCATTACAGCAACTGAGTAGCCTTTTTCGGTTAGTCGGCAAGCAGAAACACTGCCGCCAAAGCCTGAACCAATGATTAAATAATCATAATCATAACTGTTTGATGCCATGCCAAAGGCTCCTGTCTAGTGATATTTTTTATATTGACTGCATATGTTTATCAATGAATTGCCCAATGCGCTCAATTGAGTCATTGGATTCTTTTAGTATACCTGCATGAAATTGAAAAACGTGACCGACTTTGTCATAAACCCGTAAATTCGTCGAAATGTCGTAATTTTTAGCCTGTTCAGCGAGGCGTTTTGCATCATCTAATAAAACTTCTTCGGTACCGACATGAATTAGAATAGGCGGTAAACCAGTTAAGTCAGCATAGAGTGGAGAACAGGTTGGATCGGTTAGCGATTTTTGGCCGCAGTAGTTATTTGCACACCAAGCTAACCAGTCTTTGGACAGCATTGCATCTTGAGTAGCATGCGTTTTCATCGTGCTTCCAGAAAGGCTTAAGTCGACCCAAGGTGAAAGTAAAACTAATGCCGCAGGTAACGGTAAACCTGCATCCCGTAAAGCAATTGCCGTGATTAAGCTTAATCCACCGCCCGCAGAATCCCCAGCAATCATGAGTTTTTTCGGGTCTTGTCCTTGAGCAAGTAAGGCTTTATAAACCGCAATTACATCTTCAAGAGCAGCTGGGCTTGGGTGTTCAGGGGCTAGGCGATATTCAGGTAACCAGACTTGTGCTTGAGCTGCATGTCCGATTTGCGCAGCAAGCTTAGTATGACTTTTTGAGCTACCAACTACATAGCCACCGCCGTGTAAATATAAGATGCCAAGGCCTGATTTAGTCGTTTTGGGCTGAATATGGACTGTCGGTACTTGAGCGATGGTTTGCTTTTTTGTTTTATAGCCACGTGGCCCAAGCACGATAGCACTAGCTGCATCGCTACATAAGCGCTGAAGCTTTAGTGGTGTTTTAGGGGATAAAGCTGGACGTAGTGTGGTACGAATAGTCCATGCAAGAAGCTGCTTCATAATAAGGACTCATACTAAGCCTAATATCAGTCAGCATCTCTTAAAATTAAGGATATGCTGACCACTATTTTTATTTTGCTGATTTATTGAGTAGACGAGTTTGCAATGCAGTCGCAGTTGCAAAAATCTTTTGGTAACCCTGTGGAAGAATACGTTGAATGACATCAACGGCCTTCGCATCAGCTCCAATAAGTAAGCGGCGACGGTCCTTGCGCACAGCCTCTAAGATTTGTTGAGCGGCCTCATCAGCAGGGGTTCGAAGTAATTTATCGAAAGCATCCTGACTTTTTAAAGGATCCATTCCTAAAGACTGGACACTATTATTCATGCGGGCAGCTTTGGCAATATTGGTACGAATACCACCCGGATGCACACAGGTCGCACTCACTCCAGCATTTTGCATATCGAGTTCTTGGCGTAGAGATTCAGTAAAGCCACGAACAGCAAATTTACTGGCGTTATAAGCACTTTGAGTCGGTTGAGCTGTTAAGCCGAACATACTGGAAATATTAATAATATGCCCATCACCACTTTGCTTTAAGTAAGGTAAAAATTCTTTGGTGCCATAAACCACACCCCAAAAGTTAATACCAATCAGCCATTCAAGATCTTCATAGCTCACACCTTCAGCCGTGCTACCAATTGCGACACCCGCATTGTTAAAAATTAAATTAACTTGACCATGTTCATCTACCACCGCTTTTGCCCAAGCCGCAATCTCATCACGTTTAGCAACATCAACTTTTTGAGTAGTCACTTTGACAGAATAAGGTGCTAACAGCTCGACTGTTTTGGCTAACCCGGCTTCACTAATATCGGAAAGTGCCAGATGGCAACCTTGTTTTGCGAGTGCAATGGCAAGTGCTTGACCAATCCCAGAACCTGCACCTGTCACAGCTGCGACTTTATTTTTAAAAGACTTCATAAAATTCTCCGTTTATTTTTCTCATTTCCTATGGTGAAGCTTGTTTAAGAAACAGCCGAAACCTGATTGTAGTTTTCAATATCGAAGCGACGAGTGCGTTGACGATATTCAAGGGTAAAACCTGGCCAGTTATTGGTATTTTTGCCGTCAGCAGTCTGATACCAACTGGTACAACCTTGTGCCCAGACAGTTTTTTTCATTTTTTCTTGAATGCTTTGATTGAACTCGTGTTGAACTTCCGCACGAACATTAGTGAACAGAAGTTTGTTTTGTAGGGTTGTCTGAATAGCATCTAAAATATAATTTACTTGGCTTTCAATCATATACACAATTGAGTTGTGCCCAAGATTGGTGTTTGGGCCATAGAGCATAAAGAAGTTTGGAAAGCCGCTCACAGTTAAGCCGAGATAAGCTTCTGCACCATTTTTCCATGTGTCTTTTAAGGTACGACCATCAAGACCTGTAATCTGCATTGGCGCCATAAATTCTGTTGCGGCAAAGCCTGTACCATAAATAATGGTGTCGACTTCACGTAGAATTCCTTTCGTATCTAAAATGCCGTTTTCGGTAATTTCTTGAATGCCTGTATTAATGACGTCTACGTGAGGCTGAGTCAGGGTTTCATACCAATGATTTGAAATTAAAATACGCTTACAGCCAATTGGATAATCCGGCATTAAACGATGACGCAACTTCCCATCTTTGACGACTTTACGAATGTGACGCTGGAATAAATATTCCACCAAAGGCATTTCATTTAAAGAAGTAGTAAAGGCCAGCAAACGAATTTCATGATGACCATATTGCAAAGCTCGATCCAGACTTTGCAAAATTGGCAATTTACGGAAAGCCTTTTTCTCTAAAGGTTGGTAAACCCGATCTGGTTTAGGAATCACGTAGGGTGCAGAGCGTTGGTAAACATCGAGATGGGCAACCTGTTTTGCAATTTCAGGTACGAACTGAATTGCACTTGCACCTGTACCGATTACCGCAACACGTTTGCCAGTTAAATCATAGTCATGATCCCAACGCGCTGAGTGGAATGCTTTACCTTTAAAGTTTTCAATACCTTTAAGTTTCGGATAGGCAGGGCGGTTAAGCTGACCCACCGCACCGACTAAAAATTCAGCTTCAAACTGTTCACCAGTCGTACTTTGAATGTGCCATACACCCTGTAGAGCATCAAATTCGGCACTGGCAATTTCAGTATTAAATTGAACATGCGGGCGAATATCATATTTGTCGGCACAGTGGCGTAAATATTGATAAATCTCTTGAGATGTCCCGTAGCGATTTTTCCAGCCCAGCTCTTGCTCGAAAGAAAAAGAATAAAGATGAGAAGGCACATCGCATGCAGCACCTGGGTAAGTATTGTCACGCCATACACCACCGACATCAGCAGCTTTTTCAAAGAGAGTAAATTGTTCAAAACCTGCTTGTTTGAGTCGAATGGCTAAACCTAAGCCTCCGAAACCAGTACCTATAATAGCGATACGTACATTTTTATTTGAATTAGACGTCGAATTAAACATAGGCTGCTCTAAAATCCTTAAAAACAGTGGGCGAAGAAATCGCAATTTCCTGTATGCAGAATAGACGTTTATTAACTTGATTTAGAGGATGGATGAGGACAAAATATTGTGATTCGAGGACATTCTGAGCAATATAGTGACGTATGCATGGGCTTTTGAACGCAGTATACATAGTGTTCGGTTAATGGCTGATTTTGCGGTTGAATCAGGCGTTTCTTATCAAACGATTTTAAAAGGGACTGGAATTAGCCAGCAGCAATTGCTTGATCCCAATATGGTGGTCTCGGGGCACCAAGAATTAAAGCTCATCCATAATTTAGTTGAACTCTTTGAAGATCGGCCAACTTTAGGTTTAGAAGTAGGTACACGTTACCATTTCACCACATTTGGACCTTTAGGCATGGCGCTTATAAGTAGTGCTAGCATCCGTGAAGCGCTTGATTTTGCACTGACTTATTTTTCATTAACATTTGCGTTTACCCGTTTTATTGTTTCAGATACTAAAGACGGTACTCTTATTGAACTCACAGATGAAGATATACCATCTTCGGTCAGACAATTTATTATTCAACGTGATGCTGCCGCGCTTATTACGGTGCAACGCGACTTAGTACAAGATAATTTTTGCCAGTATTTGGCTTTTTCTTTTCAGCCTAAACATGATGTACAACCTTATATAGATTTGTTTGGCATCTTGCCAGAGTTTGGCGCAGGTCGGAATTTTGTTCTACTCGATGCGCACAAAGTCGACCAGAAATTGCAGATGGCGAATGATCTGGTTTTACATACAGCTGAAGAGCAATGTCGGCAAATTCTTGATAAACGTCAGTCACAAAAGAAGTTCACGGCATTGGTGCAACAACAATTGATGAATATTCGCGGTGAAATGCCATCCATGGAAGTGGTTGCTAATCGACTGCATTTAAATACTCGCACTTTACGTCGCCATTTAGCGCAAGAAGAGATGACGTTTATCCAGATTCGTGAAGAAGTTAGACAGGTTTTAGCAGAGCAATATTTGACCGTACCTAAGGCTTCAGTTGAACAGATTGCAGAGTGGTTAGGCTATGCAGAAACGGCCAGTTTTATTCATGCTTATAAAAGATGGCATGGTAAAACCCCTCATGCCATGCGTTTAAATAATCAATAGCCAAATTTTATTTCGCTAAACGCAAATGTAATAAACGTGTGGCTGAAGTGTGGCGAATTTCATCAATACGCGCATTAAAATATCGTTCAGTAATGGCTTCACCTGAAAGATCTTCGATTACTTCAAAACCCATCTGCTCCACTGCATGATGTAAATCTTTTGGTTTAAATTGACCTAGTAAAGGCTCTTTAAGCAAGTGGGTAAACTGTGCAACGCCCATGCTTCCAAGTCGCTCAATACCGTTTAATTCCTGAAAATCAGTCGAATAGTCGAGTACAACTTCACTACCGTTTGCAGCAAATTCAGCAATACTTTTTAAAGTTTGTAAGGTTGTTTGCGGGTTTAAATAGTGTGTTGTGCCTAACCACGAAAAAAATGCAGGAGCGATTGGCTCATAGAGACTTCTAGTCAAAGCTTCCGAAATAGACTCTTTTTCAAAGTTAATCGCGACAAACTCAACGGTAGCAGGAATATTTCCTAACTTTTTTAGCTTGGCTTGTTTTGCCGCTTGAGTGTCGGGATGGTCCACTTCAAAAATTTTCAAAGCAGGGTAATGGTGAGACTCGCGTAGGGCAAAAGAGTCTAGGCCAGCACCCACCAATACATATTGTTGAGTGTTCTGTTGAACTGCTAGATCAAGTAAATCTTCGGCATAACGCGAGCGCCCGACCACTTGTCCAGTAAGTAGACCTAAAGTACGATTTAAAACCGCAGAATTCATGACCTTAACAATCAGTGAATTAGAGAGAAGTTTTTTCCAGCCTTTACTGGTTAGCTCAAAAGCATAAGGATCTGAAAATACAGGGTTATTTGTGTTCTGAAAATGATTGGCCCGTAATGCAGCAGCAGCCTCGGCGGTACGACTTGATTGACCTTCTTTCATCTTTATCCTGTTTTTTTATTTCTTGAAGATATTCAACGAAGAAGGCAATGTATTTCATGAAAATCAAAAATACACTGCCTGTTTCTTACAACTGATTTGATCGAAATTACAAATTAGTGAGTTTTTGTCGTTTGATACGTCACTTCATAATCTTTCAAATCTACTTTTTTCAAACGTTGTTTCAGCTTTTTTAATGACCAAGGCCATGCGGCAAAGTTACGACCGTTTGCATCAAGGTAGTAACTCTTACATCCGCCGCTATTGAATACGGTCGTTTGCAAGTGCTTTTGCACTAAATCGTTATGCTTTTTAATCACATCAGATTTAACATTTAATTTGCTGATTCCTTTGTTTTTAATTTTCAATAAGCCATCTACGATATAGTCTAACTGCGCTTCTGCTAGACCAATGAAAGAGTCATAGACCAATACGTTAGGACCCAAAACTAAAAATGCATTTGGTACATTTTCAATGTTGGTACCCAAGTAAGCCTCTGGCGAACTATCTTTCCATATATCTTGTAAACATTGACCTTTTTCATTGTGGACACGTTTACCAATTGGCGGGTGAGATACTTCAAAGCCTGTACCCCAAATAATCACATCAACTTCATGACGTTCACCATTGGCAGCAACCACCGTATTCCCTTCAACTTTCACTAAACCATGAGGAATGAGAGTCGTGTTTGGTGCTTGTAGCGCAGGGTAGTAATTGTTAGCAAATAAAATACGTTTACAGCCAATATCAAAGTTTGGCGTGACATTTTTGCGTAGCACAGGATCATTAATCTGCAATTTAAGTAATTGCTTACCCAAAACATTTACTGGTTTTAGGGCAAGTGGATTACGTAAACCAAAGTTAATTGCATTTAGCGTTAACGCTACACTTTTACGCCAGCTCGCCTGAATAGCTGGATATTTAGCAATCACTGATTTACTAAACTCGCCCAAGTCTGTATCTGGTTTTGGTAGTACCCAAGGTGCTGTACGTTGGAATACAAAAAGTTCTTTCGCTTTTGGTTGAATTTGTGGCACAAACTGAATGGCAGATGCGCCAGTACCAATCACTGCAATACGTTTACCTGTCAAATCATAATCATGGTTCCATTTAGCCGAATGGAACATTTCGCCTTTAAATGTTTCTAGTCCTTCAAGACGTGGAATCTGAGCTTCGGTAATTGGACCTGTGGCAAAAATAACGGTTTTAGACAAATATTGACCAGTCGTGGTATCCAGTACCCACACGTGACGTGAGTCATCCCATGCGGCATTCAGCAATTCATTATTAAACTCGATTTTAGACGTCACATTAAATTCGTTACTCACATCTTCCAGATAACTTAAGATTTCTGGTTGGCGCGCAAATAAATGGCTCCATTTTGCACTTGGTGCAAATGAGTAAGAATAAAGAGCAGACGGTACATCGCAACCACAACCTGGATAGGTATTTTCACGCCATGTTCCACCCACGCGGCCAGCTTTTTCAATAATCTTATAATTGGTATAACCAACTTGATCTAGGCGAATGGCAGCAGCGATCCCTGAAATGCCTGCACCCACAATAAAAGTATCGAAAATATGGCTTAGTGATTTGACAGCTTTTTTTGCTGAAGCATTTGTTTTCATTTGCGCAGTCATATGTGTACTACCTATAAATTTCTTATTTAAATAATTTGTACGATGTACCAAGGAACTTGGTATACAAGCTTGGAGATGCACGTTTCATGAGCCAGAATAACTTCGCATCAATTTGAGGAATGGTATAAAGCTCATCCTGATCAAGGCGATTAAGCGTTAATCTTGCAACATCATCACTTGTCGTTAAGGCATAGTTCATCAGTGCATGGTCTGCAAGCTTTGAATAACGTCCGGGAATTCGACCATTTTTAATGATATTGGTAGGGACCAGCGTCGGGCAGAGTACATTCACTTTAATATTAAACTTACTCAGTTCGGCAGAAAGCGTTTCTGAGAGCGCACGCACACCAGCTTTAGTCACGTTATAAGCAGTCATTTCTGGTGCAGCCGTATACGATGCCGCAGATGCCACATTAATAATCGCGCCGTAACCTAACTTTTTAAACTTTGGAACAAAGGCATGACAACCGTGAATGACACCCCAAAGGTTAATATTCATGACCCAGTTCCAGTCTTCTAGACTGAGTTCATCAAATTTACCGCCCAATCCTACACCCGCATTATTAATGATGAGTGTTACCGGATGATCAAGTAACTGTTCTGCTTGATCAGCCAAAGCCTGTACTTGTTCTGCTTGCCCAACATCGCACTTTACAGCAAATGCTTTTTGTCCTAACTGTTCAATTAACTTTACAGTTTCTTCAGCAGCTTCGAGATTAATATCTGCACATACTACGCTGCCACCGCGGTTTGCCAGTTCAACTGCAAAACTTCGACCAATCCCACTGCCTGCACCCGTCACTACGGCATAAGCTTTTTGGCTTGGTTTAACTTTCTTTTTGCCAAATAAAATCATGATTCATCCATAAATAGCTTGAAGAGATACCAGCTACCTTTTGATAGCTGGAAATGCAGGACGATTAAGACATGCGTACTGGGGGGGTAAATTCTTTAACAAAATAAGGAGCAATTGCACCGCCTTCGGTCAGCAATTTCTTTTTGTAATACTCAAGATATTCAGTCGTATCATGATCATTTGGATGAAAATCTGGGCGTAAGTAGTCAAGAATTTGACCAATCGTACTGCCGAAAACTCCGTCTTTTGGACCAAAGATTAAGCCTACGCCACGACGAGCATCTTTCCAGAATTTCAAGGTCAACATCTCTTGTGGCTTTCTTAACACAGGCACAAATAATGTAGTTGCAGGAATTAAACCTAAGATTGTAAATAACGCAAGGAAGAAACCAGATGCGCGCAGTGGATAACTACCATTTAAAAGTTGATAGACATCGTAGGCAATATCTTTATGTTCAGATTCTTCGAGCATGTGCCACATCCACAACGCACGGCTTTTTGCATCATCTGAATAATAGAAATTCTTTTCATGCTTCATCATGTATTCAGCAAGTACCGCAGTAAAATGCTCAATACCCGCCATCATTGATAGTTTGAGTGGTTGTGGAAACTTTAAGAAAACATATTTAAAGAAGTTCGAGCCAAGAAAACGATAGAGCGCAACAGGATATTCGGCATCTTGAAGGGCATCGTTATATTCATTGTGCAATTTTGAATGAATTGCCTCTTGGCCAATCAGCGAAGTAACGCGCTGTTTTAAAATTGGATCTTTAATAAATTCGCGGTGATGACGAGCGGTTTCAATCACTAGATCTTCACCATAGGTTAAAAACACCGAAAGTGTGGCAAAAAACAAAGTAGCAAATTGGTTGTCCATATAAAATCTGACATCAATTTCCTTACCATCAAAACCAATATTTAAATGACGAATTGGAATTAAACTTTTGCTAGCAAAATCGGGTAACTCAATTTCACGCTGAAATGTAAGTTTCTTGAATGATTTTTTAACTGCGGTCGAGATCATGGCGACACCCTGAGGCAAAGTAGTGGTGCATTTTGATGAAAATCAATAAACTCAATGATCAACAAAGCACTATAAAATTCCATTTTCAAAAACAGATGATTCTCTGCATTGACTACGGTGTTGTTGCTCCGTTATTTGTTTGATTATTTGGCTGAATAACGGAAAGAAGAGCGGATGTAGACAAGAGCTACTTAATGAGTCTTCTTTAATTTTTTCATATTAATCTGACATTATGTTCGGATTCAATTCGGGTAAATTTTTAAATATATAAAAGTATTTTATAGACATTTTTTGCGATAAGATTTTTAATTGATTTTGTCTTATGAGGTTGAAAAATAATAATTTAAAACTATATTATTTCTCCGAAAGTAATAAATTAAACTATGTGTTGATTGAGAGATTAGGCTCTGCTTTTCTGAATTTTTCTAACTAAGTTTGACAACTATTCGGATTTTGTTTTTTTATTTCTACCGAGTCAAATTACATGCTAATCTGACTTTATGTTCGGATTATTGATTAGATCGTATGACTACGCGTAAACCTCGTCAAACTCGAGCCAAAGTCACTGTCGACACGATTATTGAAGCAGGTTTTATTGCAGTGGCACTTCATGGACCAAGTGGTACTACAACACGTCATATTGCAGAGATTGCAGGTGTGAGTGTCGGGTCTTTATACGAATATTTTAAAAATAAAGAAGAAATTTATGATGCGATGAATCACTTTTTTGTTCGGGAAATTCTGGACATGATTACAGAACTTACCCCGACGATTTTACAGTTGGAGTTAGAGCCTGTCATTGAAATGATTTTTTATACTTTTAGTGATTTATTAAAGAAAAATAACGACCGCTATTTGACTGTTCTACGTTATGCAGGAGAGTTACAGTACGACAAATATATTCCCAAAATTGAACAGGCTTTAATGGAAGTGATCATGAAATATATGATGCATAATCCTAAATACCTAAAAATTAATAATTTGCCTGTAATTACCTATATTTGTATCAATAGTGGAATTTTTAACGTCGCGCGGCATCTTATTTTGCCAAACCCTTATATTAGTTTTGATGAAATGGTGCAGGGATTAACGACTATGATTATGAGCTATATCAATACAGAGATGGCTCGTTCAGAAGAGCATTGAGCCGAGTTAGGATTTTTATAAGTCCGATCAACAATAAAAAGCCCCGCATAAGTTTTATGCGAGGGCTTAGTTGCATTATGGCATGGTTGGAACTTCTTCAGGACGCATATCGAAAATCAAAATTTCGGCATGATCACCATCGGTAAAAGATAAGCTTCCACCTTCACGAATACGTGCCGCATCGCCAGTGTTAAAGGTTTTACCATTTACATCGACACGACCTTTAGCAACGTGTAGGTAAACATATCGACCCTCAGGAATCACAAATTCAGCAGTTTCTTCACCATTAAAAAGACCTGAGTAAATATTAATATCTTGTTTAATGAATAAAGTTTTTTCACCACCTTTAGGTGAAATGATCAAATGCAATTTACCGCGTTTGTCTGCTTCATCAATATGAACTTGTTGATAGCCCGGATCTGTATTCACTTCATTCGGGACAACCCAAATTTGCAAGAAATGGACGCCTTCTTGAGCTGAATGATTAAATTCACTATGTGCAACACCACGACCTGCACTCATGAGCTGAATGTCACCCGGCACAATCACCGAACCTGTACCCATCGAGTCTTTATGCTCTAATGCACCTTCAAGCACATACGAAATAATTTCCATATTACGGTGAGGGTGGGTACCAAAGCCTTTAGATGGAGCAACGTTATCATCATTAATTACAAGTAGGTCTGAAAAACCAACTTGTTTAGGGTCCCAATAGTTAGCAAATGAAAAGCTATGTTTTGATTGTAACCAACCATGATGTGCTGCACCACGTTCGTGAGATAAACGCATATCAAACATGATGTATTCTCCTCATTTAATTTTTTATCTGAGCACAGTTTATCGTAGCGTTTATAGGAGTGAAGCACCGAAAATAGAAAGCTTGGTGCGATTTATGGAACGATAAAAATAGGACGTAGTTTTGCTTCTAAACAGAAAAGCAAAGAAACAAAAAATTATTTTTAAACGATATGTGGAATTCTTGGGGTAGAAGTTTTTAGTTTATAAGTTAAACAGGAAACACAAAAAATTAGTCGCTAAAGAAACAATTTTCAAGAAGACCTCAACGACAAAAATAACTTCTTTTTATTTTATTCAAGGTTTAATAAATACAAAGAAATTTTAAGCGATATACACATTTGTCTATGCTCTATCTTTAAAATAACTTAATAATTAAAACTGATAAAAAGCTAATATTAAAAATAACTAAAATAAGCTGATATAAAATAAAGTTACTTTTCAATTGAAAAGTTTAATAATTATTAAGAGTATCATAAATAATTAAAAAATCACCTTTCTTTTCAATTATTTGAGTAAGAGGGTGCTATTGTAAATAAATGTGAAAATATTCACAAAGCTATAATTTTTTGTTAAGATCATTAACATTAAAAACATAGAGATAATAATAATGATCAATAAAGTATTAATAGTGTTGTGTGTGAGTATTGTCTTTGTATTAGGATATTGGGCCTATTTGGATAGTCAAAATAAAAGACATCAAGAGCTCATGCGGATCATACAAGAAGCTGAAAGAAACCTACAAAGTATCGAACGTAATCCAAACCATGCTCATCACAGCAATTTAGCTTCTTATAATATGCAAGAATATATCGGTGACAAAAAATTATTTTCTGGCAGTATTGAGCTATAAATTTCTAACTTTTACAGTGTCATTGGTCATATCTTTTCATAAATTTTGATCATATTTCTGTTGAATCTGTTAAACTTATTGAACGTATAGTAAAAAAGCTGCATAGGGGTTATGCAGCTTTTTTGTGTTTCAAGAGGGGCTGTGGTTATTTTCTATGCATAAAACAGACATCAAATGAGTGGCATATTTGTTGCTTCATAAGTTTGAGATTCTTGTTTATAGGGCTGAACAGAAAAACAATATTGTTCAGTGACCTACATAGACGTAAATATTCCACAGTTCAGATTTTGCATAGAGGCTACTTATGGCGGCGCCCAATTCTTCGGCAGGCTGGTTAGAGCGTTTATTTAAGTTAAGCGACAATAAAACCACTTTCCGAACTGAAGTTCTTGCTGGTGTAACTACATTCCTAACGATGTGTTACATCATTATTGTCAATCCACTCATTTTATCTGAAACCGGCATGGATCATGGTGCCGTATTCGTTGCGACCTGCTTGGCGGCAGCAATCGGATGTTTAGTGATGGGGATCATTGCTAATTATCCAATCGCACTGGCCCCTGGTATGGGTTTAAACGCTTACTTTACCTATTCGGTTTGTATGGGGATGGGCGTGCCATGGCAAACAGCTTTAGCGGCTGTTTTTGTTTCAGGCCTTGTCTTTCTTGCAATTAGCTTCTTTAAAATTCGTGAAGCGATTGTCAATGCGATTCCGATGTCGCTTAAGTTTGCAATTGGCGGTGGTATTGGTTTATTCCTAGCACTGATTGCACTAAAAAATGCCGGAATTATTGTTGATAACCAAGCAACTTTGGTTGGTTTGGGCGATATCAAACAACCAACAGTACTATTAGCGTTATTCGGATTTTTACTGATTGTGGTTTTACACCAATTAAAGGTTCGCGGCGCAATCATCATTAGTATTTTAGTTGTTACTGCAATTGCTACTGCTTTAGGTCTAAACGAATTTAAGGGTGTAGTGGGGCAAATTCCTTCAATTGCACCAACGTTCATGCAAATGGATTTTGAAGGTCTATTTACAGCAAGTATGGTCGGTGTCATCTTTGTATTCTTTATTGTCGACTTGTTTGACAGTACGGGTACTTTGGTTGGTGTATCGCATCGTGCTGGTCTTTTACAAGACGGTAAATTACCTCGTTTGAAAAAAGCATTATTTGCAGACTCTACTGCAATTGTTGCTGGTGCTGCATTAGGTACATCTTCAACTACGCCATATATTGAATCAGCTTCAGGTGTAGCAGCAGGGGGACGTACTGGTTTAACCGCTGTTGTCGTTGCAGTTTTATTTATCTGCTGTTTATTTTTAGCACCTCTTGCTCAATCTGTACCAGGTTTTGCAACTGCGCCAGCTTTATTGTTCATTGGTGTGTTGATGATTCAAGGGATCACTCACATTGATTGGGATGATATTACTGAAGCTGTTCCAGCATTTTTAACCATTGTATTTATGCCATTTACCTATTCAATTGCTGATGGTATTGCAATGGGCTTTATTAGCTATGCATTAGTTAAATTATTCACGGGTAAGGCAAAAACTGTACCGTACATGGTATGGATTATTGCTGCGCTTTGGGTATTTAAATTTATCGCGTTTGGCGGTTAATATGATTTTTTATAATTTTCTTCTTGAGCTATCTTAGACATAGTTTTCAATAAGAAGAAAATTATAAAAGGGTGTGATTTTGACCACACCCTTTTTTCTTTAGACGTGGAGTTAATATGAATCAAGTCGAGCTGATTCGCGCCTTACCAAAAGCCGAATTGCATGTACATATTGAAGGGACTTTTGAACCTGAATTAATGTTTGCAATTGCCCAGCGCAATCAGATTCAGATTCCTTACAAATCTGTTGAAGAAGTAAAGCAAGCTTATAACTTTCATAATCTTCAATCATTCTTAGATATTTACTATGCTGGTGCGAATGTTCTTGTACATGAACAAGACTTTTACGATTTAGCATGGGCTTATTTTGAAAAATGTGCCGAAGATCGTGTTGTTCACACGGAAATGTTCTTTGATCCGCAAACCCATACTGACCGTGGTGTTGCATTCTCAACAGTGATTAGCGGTTTAAAGCGCGCTTGTGCAGATGCTAAAGCTAAGTTTGGTATCAGCTCTCAACTGATTATGTGTTTCTTACGTCATTTAAGCGAAGAAGCTGCATTTGAAACGCTTGAACAGGCGCTGCCGTTTAAGCAAGACATTATTGCAGTAGGCCTCGATTCAAGTGAAGTAGGGCATCCACCAGCTAAGTTTGAACGTGTTTTTGCTAAGGCACGTGAAGAGGGTTTCTTAATCGTTGCTCACGCTGGCGAAGAAGGTCCGCCTGAATATGTATGGGAAGCTTTAGATCTACTTAAAGTGAACCGTATTGATCATGGTGTGCGTTCTGAAGAAGATGAACAATTAATGGCGCGTTTAATTAACGAAAAAATGCCTTTAACCGTTTGTCCTTTAAGTAACTTAAAGCTATGTGTTGTTAAAGATATGAAAGATCATAATATCCGTCGTCTATTGCAAAAAGGCGTACACGTGACGGTTAACTCAGATGATCCTTCATATTTCGGTGGGTATATGAATGACAATTTCTTTGCCGTCCAGCAAGCTTTAGACTTAAACAATGATGAATTGAAGCAACTCGCAATTAACTCTTTTGAAGCCTCTTTCATTTCAGATGAAGAAAAACAAAAGTGGATTGCAGAAATCCAAAAAATCTAAATAAAAAACCGCCTATCTCAGGCGGTTTTTTTATACTTACGTTTTATTTAGGTTGTTTGGTCATACTATTTAAAATATTGTCTTTATCGATAAAGTGATGTTTTAAAGCTGCAAGTACATGCCCAACAATAAGAAAACCTGCAAACCAAGAAATATAAATATGTAATGGTTTCACAACAGCTAAAAGCTCTGGGTTATCTTGCACTAAACGCGGAATTTCAAATAAATATAAAACTGGAGCAGGGTGACCAGCACTCCAACTAAACAAACAACCAGTGACAGGTAAAGCCACCAAAATTACATACAAGAATAGATGACCAACATGTGCCAGAGTTTTCATCATTGGAGACATGGTGTCAGGTAGTTTTGGAGCTGGATGAGTATAGCGCCATAAAATCCGGATAATGACTAAAAAGATAATGGTCGTTGCAATATTCTTGTGCAATGTAATGACATCGCCTTTAAAGCTGCCATCAACGTCATAACTTAAAAAATTTCCACTATAAAAGCCAATAACCCATGCTGTGATGAAAATGATTGCCATCACCCAATGCAGGATTTGTGCGGTACGGGTGTAATACTGAGAGGAAACAGCAGGCATAAAAGACCCTTTTTTTGTCGTTTTGATTCGTGATTTTAGGGGAAATCGCAGATTTTGAGAAATATTTTAAATGTAACGGAGCGTGCTAAAAACAGAACGTATTAAGCTAAAAAAGCAATTGATGAGCTGAGTTTCGTTTCGGAAAAGAGTTTGCATAAATGCATCAAATTATTTGTTTCTTCTAAAGTCGAGTTTAGGCACAATACGCGCTGCCAAGGTTCAATCAAAGGAAAAAATGATGAAAAAATTGATGCTCGCTCTAGCACCAGTTGTTTTAGCTTTAACAGCATGTGCAACGACTACAGGCACTGACACAGGTTCTGCACAAACGACAACTCAACAATTAGGCGTTGCTGCGTTAAAAGTTGCTGTAAATGCTAAATGTATTACAGAGATTAATAATGTTGCCGCTTGGAAAACAGCAACAAAATATATGACTGCTGAGCAACGTGATAGCATCCAAACCAATGTATGTGATTGTGTGAGCGAAAAAGCTCCAAACAGTGTGACTGCAGTAGAATTAGCAGCAGCTGCACTTGATGTAAACACACGTGCTACAATCGTAAACCAAGTGGTTTCTAAAACTGTAAACGCTTGTGTGGCAGAAGCTTTACAAAAGTAATTAATAATTTTGTGTTAAAGAAGGCTGATTACTATTGATCAGCCTCTTTTGTTTTTAAAGGTAGTGAGTCGATGTTTATTGCTGGTGTAGATGAGGCAGGACGGGGGCCTTTAGTAGGTTCGGTTGTGGCAGCAGCTGTGATTTTAGATCCGAATAATCCAATTTTGGGATTGAATGATTCTAAAAAATTAACTGAAAAGAAACGTGAAAAGTTGTTTATTGAAATACAAGAAAAAGCCTTAGCTTGGTCAATTGCCGAAGCAACACATGCTGAAATTGATGAACTAAATATTTTACAGGCAACTTTTTTGGCTATGCAACGTGCTGTTGATGGTTTGAAAACGCAACCACAAAAAGTAATTGTAGATGGCAACCAAATTCCGAAAGGAATTATTATTCCTTGTGAAGCCATTGTTGGTGGAGATGCAAGCCATGCTGAAATTAGTGCAGCGAGTATCTTGGCAAAAGTGACACGAGATCGACAAATGGCAGAATTAGATCAGCAATATCCGTTATTTGGTTTTGCCAAACATAAAGGATATCCAACCAAAGCGCACTTTGAAGCGATTGCTGTGTATGGCGTGATTGATCAGCATCGCCGTAGTTATGCACCTGTTAAACGTGCTTTAGGTTTATAAATACAAACACTTAAAAAATTTAAAGCGACTATAAAGTCGCTTTAATTAGGGAGAGAACAACTTCATACTAACGATTGAAGTTTTTCTGTGCATAATTATCATCTTCATAAGAAACTTGATAATCTTGATCAAGATGTTGAAGGTGTTCATGCATTGCACGTTCATGTTGAATACGTTGATAAATTTCTTCGCGATGAACAGAAACCTCTTTTGGTGCATTCACACCAATTCGAACTTGGTTTCCTTTGACGCCAAGCACAGTAACACTGACTTGATCCCCAATCATTAATGTTTCCCCGACACGGCGGGTCAGAATCAGCATGTTTATCTCCTTGCTAAACGCTTAAAACTGCAATATTGGTACCCAAATAAAAAGCTCAACCTCAGTTTTCAGTCAGATTCTAACAGAAATATGAGAACAAAGTCATATTTTGATAATCTCTGCCAAAAAACTTTCCGTTTAATATAACAGAGCCGCTATAAAAAAAACTATAGCGGCTCTGTGTTTTCTTTGATTATTGTCGGACAAGTAAACATTTTTTAATGAATTCTTGACCGTTCGGTACATTTAAGCGCGTGCGCTGCTTTCACCATGTTCACGATCTAAACCAAAAGCGGTATGTAGACAACGAACTGCAAGCTCAAGGTATTTCTCGTCGATAATGACAGAAACCTTAATTTCAGATGTTGAAATCATAAGGATGTTGATACCTTCATCAGCAAGGGCAGTGAACATTTTGCTCGCTACACCTGCGTGTGAACGCATACCTACACCAACGATAGACACTTTAACGATGTCATCACGTGTTGAAACTTCACGTGCACCAATATTTTTGGCAGTTTCATTTAAGATTTTTTCAGCTTTCGCTAAATCAACACGGTTTACAGTGAAAGTAAAATCTGTTGTGCCATCTTCTTCAACATTTTGGACTATCATATCCACTTCAATGTTGGCATCACTCACTGGTGATAAAATTTTAGAAGCAATACCTGGCTCATCAGGTACACCTAAAATTGTTAATTTTGCTTCGTCACGGTTAAAAGCGATACCTGCAATGATTGGCTGTTCCATAGTGTCTTCTGCCTCAGTAGTAATGAGTGTACCTACATTTTCTTTAAATTCGTCGTCAAATGCGCCGTCGTCATCATTATCAAAACTTGATAATACGCGTAAAGGAACCTGATATTTTCCGGCAAATTCTACTGAGCGAATCTGTAAAACTTTAGAACCTAATGATGCCATTTCTAGCATTTCTTCAAAAGAAATACGGTCGATTTTTTTGGCTTTAGGAGCAACACGAGGATCAGTGGTGTAAACGCCATCTACATCAGTATAAATCTGACATTCGTCAGCTTTTAAAGCAGCAGCAAGGGCAACACCAGAAGTATCTGAACCACCTCGACCTAGTGTTGTAGTATTTCCATTGGCATCAAAACCTTGGAAACCAGCAACTACAATAACACGGCCTGCATCTAGATCATTGGTCATGACATCTGTATCAATAGACTCGATACGCGCCTTGGTAAATGCACTGTCAGTTTTAATACCGACTTGACGTCCGGTATAGGATTTAGCTTCCACACCAATCGAATTAAGTGCCATAGCTAACATGGAAATCGTCACCTGTTCACCGGTTGAAACCATTTGGTCTAACTCACGTGGGTCAGGTGTTTCGGTAATGGCTTTAGCGAGAGCAAGTAAGCGGTTTGTTTCACCACTCATTGCAGATACGACCACAACAACCTTGTGACCGTGATCATGCCAACGCTTCACACGACGAGCAACATTTAAAATGCGCTCGGGGGTACCCATAGAAGTACCGCCATATTTTTGAACGATTAATGCCATAGTTGTTCCATATAAGCCATGACCCTGAGAGGCTTTTCAGGGTCAGTTACACAAAAAGTGAAGTCTTATTTTTGTTCAAGCCATGCAGGCAATGCTGCGATCACTTGTCCAAACTTCTCGTTAAGTGGCGCGCCACCTTGTGCTAAGTCAGGTTTACCACCACCTTTACCACCTAACTCAGTTGCTAGATGTTTGATGATGTCACCTGCTTTTAGATTTGCAGTGTATTGTGATGCAACTGAAGCAAGTAGACTAACTTTGTCACCCTCTACACCAGCTAACACAATAACTGCATTCTCTAATTTTGATTTAACACTGTCATGTAAGTTGCGAAGTGATTTTGCATCTACACCTTGGACAGTGGTAATAAGCGTTTGACGACCAGCAATGGTTTGTACCTGGTCAATCAATTCTGACGCTTGGAAGTTTGCCAATTTCTGATTGAGTTGTTCAATCTGCTTTTGTAATGCAGAAACCAATTCAACATTGGCTTGTACACGCTCAACAGTTTGGTCTTTCTGTGCTTTTAATAAGCCATTAATGTGCTGGATATCAGCATCAGTTTTTTGTACTACATCTAGCGCTTTAGTACCTGTAACAGCTTCAATACGACGTACACCAGCAGCTACACCACCTTCAGAAGTGATTTTGAATAAACCAATATCACCTGTACGTTTAACGTGAATACCACCACACAGTTCAATTGAGAAGTTTTTCTCATCAATAATTGAACCCATAGAAAGTACGCGTACTTCATCACCGTATTTTTCACCAAACAACATCATGGCACCTTTAGCTTTTGCAGCTTCAATGTCAAGAAGTTCGGTTGTTACAGCACTATTTGCGATAATTTCTGCATTCACTAAACGCTCAACTTGTTGTAACTGTTCAAAAGTTACAGGTTGATCATTAGCAAAGTCGAAACGTAAGATATCACTTGCAACTAAAGAACCTTTTTGTTGTACATGTGAACCTAAGATTTGACGAAGGGCAGCATGTAATAGGTGAGTTGCAGAGTGGTTACGAGCTGTTGCATCACGAATGTCTGCTTTAACAATCGCTTCAACATTTTGCTCGGCTTTAAGACTACCAACGGTCACAATACCTTGATGAACAAAGGCACCGCCGGACTTTTTAGTATCTTGAACTTCAAAAATACCAGTTTCGTTTTTGAAGATACCAGTGTCGCCAATCTGACCACCACTTTCAGCATAGAAAGGAGTTTGGTTTAAAACGATAAGTGCTTCATCACCTTCAGAAACTTCATCAACTTGTACGCCATCTTTATAGATCGCTACAATTTGACCTTGACCAGTGGTGTTGATGTAACCGTCAAACTGGGTTTCGCCTTCAACTTTTACAATGTTGTTGTAGTCAACTGCGAATTTACCAGCATCACGAGCGCGTTGACGCTGTGCAGCCATTTCCACTTCAAAGCCTGCTTCATCAATGATAAAGCCACGTTCACGTGCAATATCAGCAGTTAAGTCAGTTGGGAAGCCGTAAGTGTCGTAAAGTTTAAATACAGTCGCACCAGGAATCGTCTTATCTTTTAATTGAGCAAGTTCGCCTTCAAGTAGCTTTAAGCCTTGCTCAAGTGTTTTAGCGAACTGTTCTTCTTCACGAATTAAAGTTGCTTCAATCACATCTTTACGAGCTGCAAGTTCTGGATATGCATCACCCATGACTTCAATTAAAGGTTGCAACATTTTGTAGAAGAACGTACCAGTTGCACCAAGTTTATTACCGTGACGCACAGCGCGGCGGATAATACGGCGAAGTACATACCCACGACCTTCATTGCTTGGGTTAACACCATCAGCAATTAAGAAGCAGCATGAACGCGCATGGTCGGCAACAACACGTAAAGAAGGCTGACCTTGGTCTTCAATACCAATAATATTTGCAGCAGCTTTTAATAGGTGTTGGAACAGGTCAATATCGTAGTTCGAATTCACATGTTGCAATACAGCAGAGATACGCTCCAAGCCCATGCCTGTATCGACAGATGGAGCAGGGAGAGGGTGAAGTACGCCATCAGCAGTACGATTAAACTGCATGAAAACGTTGTTCCAGATTTCAATGAAACGATCACCGTCTTCTTCAGGTGAGCCTGGTAAACCACCCCAAATGTGATCACCATGGTCAAAGAAAATTTCAGAACATGGACCACATGGGCCAGTATCACCCATTGCCCAGAAGTTATCAGATGCGTATTTTTCGCCTTTATTATCACCAATACGGATAATACGTTCTGGCGCTAAACCGATTTCTTTGTTCCAGATGTCGTAAGCTTCGTCATCAGTATGGTAAACCGTGACATAAAGTTTATCTTTTGGTAAAGCGAGCCATTGTTCGCTGGTTAAAAATTCCCATGCGAATTTAAGTGCATCACGTTTGAAATAATCACCAAATGAGAAATTACCTAACATTTCAAAGAATGTATGGTGACGTGCAGTGTAACCAACGTTGTCTAAGTCATTGTGTTTACCGCCAGCACGTACACACTTTTGTGATGTGGTCGCACGTACATAGTCACGCTTCTCAAGACCTAAAAAGCAGTCTTTAAACTGGTTCATCCCAGCATTTGTAAATAATAAAGTTGGGTCGTTGGCAGGAACAAGAGAACTCGACGCGACACGTGTATGCCCTTGCGTTTCAAAGTAGCGCAAAAATGCTTCACGAATTTCAGCAGATGTCATTAAACGAGTACTCACAACCAAGTCACTCCATATTTTCGAATTTGGCTAAAAGTATCAATGCCTGTTTGTTTTATACAAAACCTGAGCATGTGATACGGGGCTTATTTTTTAAAAACGCTAAATTGTAGCGGAAAAACCCCACCGAACCAACGATTTTAAAAGGAATATCTTACAAAACTGTGATTTGGCTAAAAATCTATATTCAATTGGCTGTGACGTGCTTTACTATATGCCTTCTTTAGTTTGTAGTTTTGTTGATAAGGATAGGTCATGCAACGTATCGCCATTAATGGGTTTGGTCGAATTGGACGTAATGTTTTACGCGCCTGGTTCGAGAGCCCAAAACAATTTCATTTTGAAATCGTGGCGATTAACGATATAGCAGATGTCCAGACATTAGTGCATTTATTTAAATATGATTCTACACATGGCCGTTTCAATGGAAATGTAGAAATATTGATTGAAAATGAAAAAGTTTTTTTGAATATTCAGTCAAATCAACGAACACTAAAAGTTGAGGTTTTAAAGCAGAAACAACCTGAACTTTTACCATGGTCTAGTTTAGATATTGATGTGGTGCTTGAGTGTACTGGACTGTTCCGTTCTCATGCCGATGCAACACGTCATCTACAAGCAGGGGCGAAGCGTGTCATTATTGGGGCAGCACCTTTTGATCATGTAGATGCAGCTATTGTTTATGGTGTGAACCATAATGAAGTCAAAGTAACTGATAAAATTATATCGAGTGTGTCATGTACTACGCAGGCTTTGGTGCCATTAGTAAAAATTATTGATGATGCATTTGGTATTGAAACTGCGCTTATGACCGAGATTCATGCAGTAACGGCAGACCAGTCTGTACTTGATCACGCGCACCGTGATTTACGCCGTGCTAGAGCTTCAGGACAAAATATTATTCCGACCACGTCTAGTGCACTCGGCGCATTAAAACGTGTTATGCCTAAAATGGAAGACCGTATTGATGGTTATTCAATTCGAGTGCCAACTATTAATGTGGCTGCAATTGACTTAACTTTTATCGCGCAATCTCCAATTACTGTGCATCATATTAATGAGTTACTCATTAAAGCATCTCAAACAGACTATGCAGAAATTATGGCAGTAACAGATGAGCCATTGGTTTCAAGTGATTTTAATCATTCACCTTATTCACTCATTGTTGATTTAACCCAAACTATGGTGGTTGGACATCAAGCTAAAGTATTCGCCTGGTACGATAATGAATGGGGCTATGCAAATCGATTATTGGATCTGTGTGACTCTTTCTAAATGTAAATTTAAATCATTTAAGGGTGTTGAATTAACATCCTTTTTATGATTATTAATTTATAATTTAAAAATAATTAAAATTCTAAATATTCATGTTGTGTAAAATTATATCTATTTGTATGATTCGCAAACATTAAAATTTTAATTATAGAGTTCATATGAAATTTAACTCAAAAAAAATAAGTGGTTTTTTAATTTTTACATCTACTATTATTTTAGCTGCTTGTGGTGGTGAAGGCTCAGATCAAAATACCCATGATCAAGCTGAAAATAATTTAGAAAAAGAAGACAAAATTTACCAAGTTTATTATCAACCTTCTGATATTTCTTCAGGTATCTATAGTGATTCTTTTGAAATTACTCAATATCCAATTAAGAATAATGAAATCTTCTTTGCAAAGTCACATAACCAGCCGTTAGAAACTGAGGTTTTAACTGAAAAGAAAGTTTTAAATAAAGGGACCTTACAAACCAATATTGTGAAAAGGTTAACATCTAGCAGTTGGACTTATGAGTTAACACCTGATTTGAAAAAGAATTTAAAGTTTGAAATTGTGAAGTTGGATAGTGAAAATATCTTTGACCGTGTATTGCCGGGCTATAAAGAAAATAAAAATCTAGAAACTGGTCTTCATAATCAACTTGATAAAAATTTAATTGAATTTTATCAAAACTATAAGAATGTTAGATTTCCAAAAAATAGTTATTGTTATCGTTTAAAAGAGACTCAATGGAATCAATCTTATATTTCAGATATATCTGGTTTTGATTCAAATCCATCGTTTAGTGAGAAAAAGCAGAAAATTATCGAAAGATATAATAACCTAGGTTCAGATAAAAAGTATTTTAGGCTTCTAAATTCACAGTGGTACGGCTATAACTTAACTGTTTTAGAAAACTTAGAAACAGGTGATATTCAAAGCGCATTGGGAAATAATAATAACCAGTCTGCTTTTTTTATTAATTTTATATCAAGTAGTCGGTGGGATGCTGATAGAAATTTAGCTTATGAGAAGTCTCATCTATATTCTGCCGATGATAACCCGCTTAATGAGGTGCACTCATTAATTGCTTTCAAACAAAAGCTAAAAATCGCAAATCTTGAAAAAGGTTGTTTTGCTTTTAATACTCAAGCAGCTCAAGCTATTCAAAGATTAAATTTAGTTAACTGGCAACCAGGTGATAGTTCAGATATTGGCCCATTCTTTGGTCGAAGAACTTTTGCCTATAATGTGAGTGAAGCAGAATAAGGTATTGAATATTCTTGTTAATTCATAAAATCTTCTTTTTGACTTTAGAGTTTATTAAGAAAGATTTATGCAAATTGTCAGGTGCATGGCAGAAAGTATCATGCTACACTAAGAGAAATCGGGTGTGTTCCCGATTTTTTTATGTGGGGTCGTTCCACGTTGATCAGATTTTAGGCTTGAAATATGACCATTTCAGAGACATGGTTGCTGCCTGACGGGGTAGCAGATGTATTGCCGGAACAGGCACAAGTCATTGAAAAACTTCGCCGTGAAGCTTTAGATTTCCTCGCGGTACGAGGTTATCAATTGGTATATACACCATTTATTGAATACATCGAATCGTTGTCTTCATTATCAGAATCAAATCAAGACTTGGATTTAGTAACTTTTAAGGTCATTGATCAGCTCTCAGGCCGTTTACTCGGTGTTCGTGCTGATATGACGCCACAAGTTGCACGTATCGATGCACATGTAAGACCAGTTGAAGGCGTTGCACGTTACTGTTATTCAGGGACTGTATTACATACTAAACCACAAAATTTTAATGCCACGCGTGCACCTCTACAATTGGGTGCAGAGTTATACGGGCATGACAGTATCGAAGCTGATGTCGAAATGGTCGATGTTATGCTGGGGTTGATTGAGAACATCTATACTCTACAAGGCGCGCATCTAGATTTGGGCCATGTAGGGTTGTTCCGCAGTTTAGTAAAGTATGCTGGCCTGTCAAAAAATGAAGAGCGTGAGCTTTCGGATCTTTATCAAAGAAAAGCATTACCAGAGTTAGCTGAATTTACTCAAAACCTTAATATGGGTTCTGATTTTTATGCGCTTGGCCGCTATTCTAGTGATCTAGAAGCATTACAGGCGAATTTAAGTGCAAACATCTTACAAGATGCTGAATTTAAGTCAGCGTTAGATGCACTTAAAACAACGCTTGCGCAAATTAAAGGTCGTTGGCCAAATCTCAATATCGGTATTGATGTTGTAGAACTACGCAGTTATCACTATCACACTGGCTTAATGTATGCAGTCTATGCACCGAACCGTGCTGCACCTTTAGCACAGGGTGGCCGTTACGATGGTATTGGTGAGCACTTTGGCCGCGCACGTCCTGCTACTGGCTTCAGTTGTGATTTATATGCTTTAGGTGCAAATCAGTTCGCCGAAATCGAAACTGTTGTTGCTCCAAAAGGTTCAGAACAGGATTTACTCTCAGCAATTTCGAATGCACGTGCTCAAGGTTTACGTGTCGTTCAATTGTTGGGTAATGATGATTTAAGTTCTATTCCATATGCGACCCATCAATTCGTGTCGCAAAATGGACAATGGAATATTGAAAAGATTTAATCGCCAACGGTAAGTTTTTTTACTGGTGGTTTTCAATTTTAACAGCATGATGTAATGAGGCTATTATGGGCAAAAATGTTGTGGTACTTGGTACCCAATGGGGCGACGAAGGTAAAGGTAAAATCGTCGACCTGCTCACAGACCAGGCGGCTGCGGTAGTACGTTATCAAGGCGGACATAACGCAGGTCATACTCTTGTCGTAGGTGGTAAAAAGACTGTTTTGCACCTCATTCCATCAGGTATTTTACGTGAAAACGTATTGTGCTTAATTGGTAATGGTGTAGTACTTTCACCAGCCGCGTTAATTGAAGAAATGGGAATTTTGGAAGCGGAAGGTGTTCCTGTTAAAGAACGTCTACGTATTTCTCCAAACTGTCCACTCATTTTGCCTAACCATATTGCACTTGATCAGGCACGTGAAAAGAAACGTGGTAACGCTAAAATCGGTACTACTGGTCGTGGTATTGGTCCTGCTTACGAAGATAAAGTAGCTCGCCGTGCAGTGCGTGTTGCTGACCTTGTTCGTGGTGGTGCAGCATTAGAAGAAAAACTCCAAGAAATGCTTGAGTTACATAATTTCCAATTAACTCAGTTCTACGGTGTAGAAGCAGTTAAATTTGAAGATGTATTAGCTCTTTGCAACCAGTGGCGTGAAGTTCTTGCTCCATTAGTGATTGATGTGACTAAAGTGTTGCATGACTATCGCAAAGAAGGTAAAGCGGTAATGTTTGAAGGTGCTCAAGGCTCACTTCTAGACATCGACCACGGTACTTACCCGTATGTTACAAGTTCAAATACAACTGCTGGTGGCGTGAGCGCTGGTTCTGGTATGGGACCTTTACATCTTGATTATGTATTAGGTATTACTAAAGCTTATACAACACGTGTAGGTGCCGGTCCATTCCCAACTGAATTGGTTTACGATGCAGCGGCTGATTCTGGTGACCCAATTGGTAAACACCTAGGTACAGTTGGTCATGAATTTGGTGCTTCTACTGGTCGTCAACGTCGTTGTGGTTGGTTTGATGCTGAAATTCTTCGCCGTTCTGTAGATGTAAACTCTCTTTCAGGTATTTGCTTAACTAAACTTGACGTTTTAGATGGTTTAGAAGAAGTGAAAATCTGTGTGGGTTATGAAAATACGGATTCAGGTTGTGTAGGTTCTTCAGATGCGGTTTCTTTTGAATGCTTGAAGCCAATTTACGAAACTATGCCGGGTTGGAGTGAGTCAACTGTTGGTTTAACTAGTATCGACCAATTACCAGCAAATGCTTTGGCTTATGTTAAGCGTATTGAACAATTAATCGAATGTCCGATTGATATCGTTTCAACTGGTCCAGACCGCGCAGAAACAATTGTTTTACGTCATCCATTCTCTGCTTAATTAGCAAAGATTAAAAAGGCCTCCTAACAGGGGGCTTTTTTATACCCGACTAAAGTGCAGTTTTCGTTTTATCAGATTCAGATTAAAACGTTCTATATAGATAAGGAATGATGGGCTCAGGATGAAGCTGCAACCAACTATTTCAAAAACAATTTTCTATTCTTTTTTATTTGCTATTGGAGGTTCACCCACACTAGCGATGTTGGTGATTTATGGGCAAAAATATCATGAAGATTTCTTTATGACCGCTTTTATGAGCTTGTCAGTTCTGTTTGCATGCGTGTTAATTCCTGTCGTCCTCATACAAAATAGTTATTTACTCTGGAAAAGCGAAAGTTCTAATCTTGAAGACAAAGTTAAGACCTTAAGTCATGTTTATCTGGGTTTAAATATAATCTGTTTAATTTTCTGGATTTATTTAATGACTTTATCGACTTGATCGTTACATAAATACTATGATCATGAAGAAATCAGACATTCAAAGCATGAATGGTATTTCTTATAATAAGTGCAAAAGAATAAACAGCTTTTTATCGATTAGGTGATCCATGTTATGAATAAAAAACTCTTTTTAAGCTTGTGTGCAGCAAGTGTGATGACCATTTCTGGCTGTGCAACAGTAGCAGACATGGCCGGTGCAGATACTGCAACCTTAAATGCCCAATCTGCTCAAGGTTTTAATAAGATGGTGCAGGAAGCACGTGGTAAGGGTGCTCTCGATACAAGTTCTAGTACATATAACCGTATTAATGCTGTATTCAACCGTTTAAAACCATATGCAAACCAGATGAATCAGACTGGTCAGCCATTTAGCTGGCAGTTAGCGGTGTTGAAATCAGATACAATTAACGCCTACGTTGCACCTGGTGGCAAGGTAGTGTTCTATACAGGTATTGTGAATAAACTCAACCTGACAGATGCTGAAATCGCAGCTGTTATGGGCCATGAAATGACTCACGCCTTGGAAGAGCATGCGAAAAGTAAAATTGGTGCTCAAGCTTTAACTGATTTAGCATTAAATATTGGCTTAAGTCAGATTAATGGTGGGAATGTGGGTCAACTAGGGACGGCTGCGGCTCAGTTAGGCACACAAGTGGGTGTGGGGCTGCCATATTCTCGTAGTTTGGAAAGCCGTGCTGACCAAGGCGGTTTAATGTTAATGGCACGTGCAGGCTATAACCCAAATGCAGCGATTACGCTTTGGGAAAAAATGAACAAACTTGAAGGCAGTGGATCATCTTTCTTGTCTACTCACCCATCAAACGCTCAACGTATTGGTGATATGCGTAAAAACTTACCTGCAGCAATGGCAGTTTATAATAGCCGTAGATAAGTTATAAAATTCTTTATAGATTAAGAAAACGGATGCTTCAGCATCCGTTTTTTATTTAAGGCGCAGGGTTGGGCTGTTGGGTATGGATGGCTTCAATACCTTTTAGAACTTCACTAGGTAACTCAATTTCAAATGCCTGAATATTTTCTTTAAGTTGAGCTAAATTCGTGGCACCAATAATTGTACTGGTCACAAAGAACTGTTGTTTAATAAAAGCTAAAGCCATCTGAGTCAAACTTAGCCCATGCTTTTCTGCTAGTTGCGCATATTGTTCAGTTGCCCATTCGCTTTGAGGGTTACTGTAGCGGCTAAAACGCGGAAATAGTGTTACACGAGCATTAGCAGGGCGAGCTCCATTTCTAAACTTGCCAGTTAAGTAACCAAAAGCCAGAGGAGAGTAGGCGAGCAAGCCGACATCTTCATATTTAGCAATCTCTGCCATACCTATTTCATAGGTGCGATTGAGAAGACTATATGGGTTTTGAACACTTACGAATTTACTGACACCTAGCTTTTCGGCCAAATGTAAAAATTTCATAGTGCCCCAAGGGGTTTCATTTGATAAACCAATATAGCGAATGCGTCCGCGATTAATTTCTTCTTGTAGAGCGAGTAATGTTTCTTCTAGAGGTGTTGTGTCGTAATCATTTTGTGCTTGTTTGTTACCATAAGCGAGCGTACCGAAAAAGTTGGTATGACGTTCAGGCCAATGCAGTTGATAAAGATCGATATAGTCCGTTTGGAGGCGTTTAAGTGAACCATCTAGGGCTTTGGCAATATGGTCGCTGTTAAAGCGGGTATGGCCTTCTCGGATGTGGGTTCCTCCAAAGCCTGGGCCTGCAATTTTAGATGCAAGAAAGACTTTGTCACGTTGTCCGTGCTGAGCAAACCAATTGCCAATAATCGTTTCAGTTGCGCCGTAGGTTTCCGGTTTGGGTGGAACAGAATACATCTCTGCCGTATCCCAAAAATATAAACCATGTGCCAAGGCGTAATTGAGTTGTTCAAAAGCTTCTTGTTGGGAGTTTTGCTCGCCAAATGTCATGGTGCCTAAACAAATTTCTGGAAGTTTAAGGCCTGTGCGACTAAGTGGGTTAAATTGCATACAGCGAAATCCTTGGAAATTTTGAGTTAGCCTAACGGAGAATATGTATTCAACTTAAATCATAAAATTAGAATAGTTTGTAAGTTTTGTGTATTAACTCATTGTTGCATATAAAAAAAGCAAACCGAAGTTTGCTTTTTATTAAAAATTTAAAGAATATTATTCTTCATCGTCGTAGTCATCATCAGAAACAGGGTTTTCTTCTAATGAAGCATCAAAAATAAGAATAGCTTTACCATCAGTTTGGATCATACCTTGATCTTCTAAGGTTTTGAGTACACGACCAACCATCTCACGTGAGCATCCAACAATACGGCCAATTTCTTGACGAGTAATACGAATTTGACGACCATTCGGCAAAATCATTGCTTCTGGCTGAGAAGATAGATCGATTAAACAACGTGCAATACGACCAGACACATCAATGAAAGCAAGATCTGTCATTTTACGTGTTGTATTTTTTAGACGACGAACTAATTGTGCAAAAACAGCATAGCTTAAATCTGGATATTGTTTGCTAAGTTCGTGGAAGTTGTCATATGAAATTTCTGCAATTTCACAGACATCACGAGTACGAACTTCGGCTGTACGTTGAGGGTTCGGTTCGAAAAGCCCCATTTCCCCAAAGAAATCGCCTGGATTCAAATATGCGACAACAATTTCACGTTCATCATCTTCACGTAAAATAATTGAAACTGAGCCTTTTAAAATTAAATATAAAGATTTTGACTCTGTTCCGGCATCAACAATTGTGGTTCGTTTTGGATATCTGTTGATGTGAGCACGTTTTAACAATGCTTTAACGGATTCAGGTAGTTGCCCCGGAGATAAAGCATCTGTGCTGAGTTGTGAAAAATTTGAAGTCATGCTTAATATGTTCCGAATAGGGTAAACAATTCACACAAGCTCGAGATGAGCTATTACACAGAAGAGATGAAATTCCTTATCAACTCATTTTATGTTAGTGTACAAAACAAGGGCCTGTTGACATTTCACAGATGGTTGCGACATAAGACAATTCTTTTAGACGTACCAAATAAGAACTATGAAATTTAGCCATTCTAAATAAATAGATCTTAACAATGGAACGTACAAAATAACTTGGTCTTGCGCTATGCCTGCGCTGCTTTAATTGCAACTCAGATTATGGCTGAAATTTCACAAACTTTATTACAAAACTGGACAAAGGATTGCCATTGTCTGGGTTTTGCGTCTTATTTGGATTAATTTTTAGCTATAACGCAATCCATAGATGAAATGTCAACAGACCCTGCTTAAATTTATAATTTTTTTTGGGTAGTTGCAATGCAAACAAGTGTACATTGGCTAGAGAATGTTGCTTTTGAAGCGAAATCGGATAGTGGGCATAGTGTCATCATGGACGGCTCACCTGAGTATGGTGGTGAAAACCGTGGCCCACGTCCTATGGAGCTGCTATTAATGGGACTTGGTGGGTGTGCTTCGTTTGATATTGTGACCATTTTAAAAAAATCTCGTCAAGATGTGACGAATGTTGTATGTAACTTAAAAGCTGAGCGCGCTGACGCAATTCCGGCTGTCTTTACTAAAATCCACTTACATTTTGTGGTAACTGGTAAAGCTGTGAAAGAAAAGCAGGTCGCAAAAGCAGTTGAATTGTCTGCCGAGAAATATTGTTCAGCGAGTAAAATGCTTTCTGATGGTGGTGTGGAAATTACACATGACTTCGAAATTATTGAAGCAGAATAAGGCAGTTTTTTGATAGCTAGTAATTATAAGAAGCTGACATGAGAGTTGGCTTTTTTATTGTCAAAAATAACTAAAAAATAACAAGGAGAATAAAAGTGAATATTCGTTTTGCGAAATCGGAAGATACTCAAGCAATATGTGATTTACTTAAACAGATGGGATATCTAAAACCTCTCACTCTTATTCAAAAAAAATTTGAATTATTAAATAATGACTCTAACTCAAAAATTTTAGTTGCTGAAGAGGAGGATAAAATTTGTGGTTTTTTATCTCTCTACTTTATTCCGCAAATAGCTTTGCAAGGTGACTTTGCCAAAATATGTTATCTATGCGTTGACGAGAAGATGCGTAGCAAAGGAGTGGGACATTTACTGGTGCAGGAAGCAGAAAGGTTAGCAAGACAACGTGGTTGTGACAGAATGGAACTTCATTCTGGCATGCAAAGACCTTTGGCACATCAATTTTACCTAAGAGAAGGTTATGTCGAGGCACCAAAGTATTTTCGTAAAGCTTTAAATTAACGAGCTGTATTTAGAAAAAGTTGAGGATCTACCCGAGCATTATTAAGGCTCATACCCCAATGCAGGTGAGGGCCTGTCACACGTCCAGTTTTGCCTACTAAACCTAGTGTTTCTCCTTGGCGGATGCGTTGGCCTTTCTCTACTTTAATTGCGCTTAAATGGCAGAACATGCTGACTAGACCTTGGCCATGGTCAATCAAAACGGTTTGTCCATTAAAAAAATAAGATCCAGTTTGGATAACCACACCATCTGCAGGAGCAACTACTTTTTGTCCTACTGGCGCTGGAATATCTAACCCTGAGTGAGGCGCGCGTTCTTCACCATTAAAAAAGCGTTTTCTGCCAAAAGAGTTGGTAAATTTCCCTGAAGTCGGGCGTATAAATGTTGGTAGGGTTTGCCATGAACTTTGTGTAAATGAGGTATACACATCATTTTGTTCTTTAGCTTCTTGAGCGTAACGGTCTAACTGACTTTGATTAGGGTTCACATAATCTTGGTTAGTGACTTTAATTCGTTGTTCAGCGTAAGGATAAGACTTAACTTCTACTTGAATCGGAGCTTTATTCGTGTCGAGCTGAATACTGCCGATTGGAGTAGACAACGGAATGCCAAATACAGCATAACGCTGCTGACCTTCTTGACTGATTAAAACGGGCTTTTGTTGAAAAGTGACCTGAGTAATATCAGCACTTAGAGGAACAACTGCAATTCCACCGGGTCTTCTGGAATCTTGTGGAAGCTGAGCGATTGCCAGTGCCGAAGTAAAAAGACAAGTTGTTGTTAATATAATGTGTTTAAAGTGCATTTTTCATTTCAAAACGAGTAGGAAACTAGCCAGATAAACTAAAGCTTAATTATTAAATTCTCAATGAAGACTTTGTGAAAAGTGTAGTATGAATAAGCATGAATTTAAATAATCAAGCATTTTAATAAAATGTAGCTGAACTGTACTTGAAATATATACAAAACAATCCCATATTATAATGGAGTTTTACTCATTGTTATTTAAATAACATTATGAAAAATATATAAAAATTTATTTGAAATCCGAAGAAGTGTTCCCATCTATTAGACAAGTACAAATTTGTTGTGAGGAATAACAAGAATGCGTTTTGAAAAATTTACAAACCGCTTGCAGCAAGCCCTCTCAGATGCTCAATCTTTAGCGATGGGTAAAGACCATACTGCTATCGCAGGTATTCATATTTTGTCTACCTTATTAGAAGAGCCATCAAATATTAGTTTGTTGCAACAAGCAGGTGCGCGCTTACCTGAACTTAAACAAAAGCTTGAGCAAGCTATAAAAGATGCGCCGACTATTGCCAATCCAACGGGTGATGTCAACTTAAACCCGGAAGCGGTTAAAGCGCTTAATTTGGCAGACAGATATGCGCAAAAAGCAGGTGATGAATTTTTATCAACTGACTGGGTTTTATTAGGCTTGGCAGAGACCGGCGAAACTAAAAATATTTTAAGTGCGGTAGGTGTAACTCCCGACAGCTTACGCAAAGTAATTGAACATATTCGAGGTAATGACAAAGTCATGAGTAATAATCACGAAGACCAACGTGACTCACTTAATAAATATACGATTGATTTAACAGAGCGGGCTTTATCTGGAAAACTTGATCCTGTCATTGGGCGTGATGATGAAATTCGCCGTACCATTCAGGTGTTATCGCGTCGTACCAAAAACAACCCTGTTCTTATTGGTGAGCCGGGTGTTGGTAAAACCGCTATTGTTGAAGGTTTGGCACAGCGTATTGTGAATGGCGAAGTGCCAGAGGGATTAAAAAATAAACGTGTTTTATCCCTCGACTTAGGTTCATTACTGGCTGGTGCTAAATATCGTGGTGAGTTTGAAGAACGTTTAAAAGCTGTTTTAAAAGACTTGGCAAAACACGAAGGCGAAATCATCCTATTTATTGATGAGTTACATACACTCGTAGGTGCAGGTAAAGGTGATGGCGCGATGGATGCAGGGAATATGTTAAAACCTGCGTTGGCTCGTGGTGAATTGCGCTGTGTGGGTGCAACAACCTTAGATGAATATCGCCAATATATTGAAAAAGATGCGGCCTTAGAGCGTCGTTTCCAAAAAGTACTGGTTGATGAACCTAGTGTTGAAGATACGATTGCAATTTTGCGTGGTCTAAAAGAGAAATATGCCACTCACCATGGTGTGCAAATTTTAGACTCTGCGATTATTGCTGCGGCGAAAATGTCTCATCGCTATATCACCGACCGTCAATTACCGGACAAGGCAATAGATTTGATTGATGAGGCAGCTTCTCGTATTAAAATGGAGATTGACTCTAAACCTGAAGCGCTTGATAAACTTGATCGCCGTTTAATCCAGTTAAAAATGCAATTGGAAGCGGTGAAAAAAGATGAAGATGTCGGCAGCAAAGCTGAAGTCACTCATCTTGAAAAACAGATTGCTGAAGTCGAGAAAGAATACAACGATCTTGAAGAAATCTGGAAGTCTGAAAAAACTTTGGTAGAAGGTACTAAACAGGCTCAGGTTGAACTTGATAAAGCCCGTATTGCTTTTGAGAAAGCTCAGCGTGAAGGTGATTTGGCTGAGGCAGCACGTTTACAGTATGGCGTAATTCCAGAGCTTCAAAAACAACTGGAGCAAGATGAAGTTGCAGAAGAGAACGAAGAGCCAAAACTCATTCGTACTAAAGTAACTGAAAATGAAATTGCTGAAGTTGTTAGTGCTGCAACAGGAATTCCGGTTGCTAAAATGATGCAAGGCGAGCGTGAAAAACTTCTTAATATGGAAGAGTTTTTACATGACCGTGTTGTTGGACAAGATGAAGCTGTCGTAGCTGTATCGAATGCGGTTCGTCGTTCACGTGCAGGCTTGTCTGACCCGAATCGTCCAAGTGGTTCATTCTTGTTCTTAGGTCCAACAGGTGTTGGTAAAACAGAATTGACCAAAGCATTGGCGAACTTCTTGTTTGACAGCGATGATGCCATGATTCGTATCGACATGAGTGAATTCATGGAAAAACATTCGGTGAGCCGTTTGGTTGGTGCACCTCCGGGTTATGTGGGTTATGAAGAAGGTGGTGTTTTAACTGAGGCCGTTCGCCGTAAACCCTATAGTGTGGTGTTGTTTGATGAGGTTGAAAAAGCGCATCCAGATGTCTTCAATATCTTGCTACAAGTGTTGGATGATGGACGCTTAACAGACTCACAAGGTCGAGTAGTTGACTTTAAAAATACGGTCATTGTGATGACCTCGAATTTAGGTTCACAAGATGTACGTGAACTAGGTGAGGGTGCAACAGACGATGAAGTGCGTACTATTGTAATGAATGCGGTAAGTCAGCATTTCCGTCCGGAATTTATTAACCGGATTGATGAGCTTGTGATTTTCCATTCACTCAAAAAAGCACAAATTCGTGGCATTGCCGATATTCAGTTGGATCGATTACGTTCACGTCTTGTTGATCGTGACATGAGTTTAACTGTAGATGACACTGCCTTTGATTTATTGATTGATGCTGGTTTCGACCCTGTCTATGGCGCGCGTCCATTAAAACGTGCGATTCAACAACAGATTGAAAACACATTAGCTCAAAAAATCTTGTCGGGTGATTTTGTTGCAGGTGATACCATTTTAGTTAAAGGCGAAAATGGGCATTTAGTCTTCGATAAAATGAAACTCAGCTAAGCTTGTTCTGCTAAAACCGAAAAGAGAATATGGAAACATATTCTCTTTTTTTTTATTTTCTATTGAGTTGGCACTGACGTACAGACCTAAGATAAAAATCTATAAAACAACGTGAATCTTCACAAAATATGTGTGAAATATTTCAGGTTTTAAAATGATCAATGTTAATGGTCGGGAAGTCTATTTATAAGATTGCGACATGTTTAAAAAATTGTTAATTTTGTTCGATATAACGAACAATAACAATTTAGGATAGATGTAATGAACAATAAACAAGGATCTGCGCTGTGTGTTTTGGGCCTTATTACGCTGATACCAATGAATGTTTTGGCAGCGCAGCCTTTGAGTGAAGGGGCATTAGCGACACAGACTGGAGCGGTAAATGCAGCTTTACCTGTGATTATTGCAAAAGCTCAAGATGATGCTAAAAAACCTATGGTAGAACAACAACAAGCACGTCAGGCATTGGGCGATAATTATTTACAGCAAGTTCGATGGGATGCGCTTAGAACGAGCGTACTTTCTCCTTATCAAGAACAAAAACAGAATCATGTGCTAGATAGTAAAGAAAAGAAGAAACTGGAAATGATTGCGTTACCGGAAAGAGCAGACCGATTTACCAAATATGATTTTGAATCAAAAAATGTTCATGGTGAGGTTATTATTACCGTGAAGTAATAATAACCTCTAATCTTATTAATATTGATCTAGACCAGGATGCTGGATTTTCCATGCACGGTGAATTTTCTGATTACGTTTAAAATCAAGTCCAATCGTTTCAGAAGTGATTTCTTCAACTTGAAAAATAGCTTCGATCTCTTCATCCATTTCAAAACCACGATAGTTGTTTGAGAAATAGAGCGTTCCTTCACTGTTTAATCGGTTCATTGCACGTTTAATGAGTGAAACATGGTCACGTTGGACGTCGAAAGTACCGTAGAACTTTTTAGAGTTTGAGAATGTCGGTGGATCGATAAAAATAAGATCGTATTGTTCATGACCTTCTTTTAACCATTCAAAACAGTCGCTCGCAAAGAACATGTGCTGTTCATCTGCATGATCTACAGTAAGACCATTTAAAACGAAGTTTTCTTTTGACCAGCTTAAGTAGGTATTAGATAAGTCTACACTTGTCGTACTTGCAGCACCGCCTAAAGCAGCATGTAAGCTTGCTGTAGACGTATAACTATATAAGTTCAAGAAGTGCTTACCACGAGCTTCTTGAGCAATACGTAAACGCATTTGACGATGGTCAAGGAATAAACCTGTATCTAGGTAATCTGTTAGATTCACTAAAATTTTAGCTTTACCTTCTTGAACGATAAAACGTTTTGAAGCTGTGCTTTGTTTTGTATATTGATTAGTACCTGTTTGGCGCGCACGCGTCTTAATAAAGATAGCATCGCGGTTTAAACCGGTAACAGCACGAATCGCAGCGAGTGCTAAATTAAAGCGTTTTTTTGCTTTTTCAGGATCGATCGATTTTGGTGGTGCATATTCCTGAACATGTAAGCGATCGCCATATAAATCTACAGCGACATTAAAGTCAGGTAAGTCCGCATCATACAAACGTAGGCAATAAACATTTTCTTTCGTTGCCCATTTTTTCAAGGCAGTCATATTTTTTTGCAGACGGTTAGCAAAATCTTGAGCTTCTTCCATTTCAATAGGTTGAGCTTGCCAAGTTGCTAAAAATGGCTGAGTTACTTTTTCTGGCTTAATTGAACCAAAACGAATGTAAATCGGTAACTTACCATTCATTAAACGCAAGGTTTCAGGCGCTTCAAATGCTAAAACATCGGCTTGTTCAATTTGAGCTGCAATAATAGCTGCATATTGATTTGGGAAATGTTTTTGTAAAAGTGCAGATAAACCTAAGTAAAGAGAGCGGTTAGATGCTTTATCACCTAAACGTTCACCGTATGGAGGGTTTGTCACAATAAATGCAGTTTTGCCTTCAGTAGAAAAATCAGGCCAGTCAGCTAAAGTACGTTCTTCAATTTGAATTTGACCTAATACTTTTTCAAAGCCCGCTGCAATAATATTTTCACGAGTTGCTTTTACCGCTTCCCAATCTGCATCGTAGGCATAAAATTTAGGTAAAGGTAATTCTAGCGCCTTTTCATGACGTTCTGCTGCTTCAGCTTTAAGTGAAAGCCAAAGTTCGCGGTCATGACCATGCCAACCATTAAAACCAAAACGGCGAACAAGTCCTGGTGCACGGTCAGTCAAAATCATTAATGCTTCAATAATAAATGTACCTGAACCACACATTGGATCGAGCACAATCTCTGGCTTACGTTGCTGAAGCTGAGCTTTTTGTAAGATTGCCGCAGCAAGGTTTTCTTTAATTGGCGCATCCGTCATATAACGACGGTAACCACGTTTATGTAATGAATCACCAGATAAATCTAGGCAGTAGGTATGTTCAGTTTTACCTGCTAAAACATAGAGCGTAATTTCTGGTTGTTTGGTGTCAATGCTTGGACGACGACCTACAGCTTCCATAAAGGAATCGACAACACCATCTTTTGCTCGAAGTGTTGCAAATTGAGTGTTAACCTTAATTTCACGCTCTGCATGTAAACGAATTGCAAAAGTACTTTGTGGTGCAAAAATAAGTGACCAGTCAAAGCTAATTGCACCTTCATAAAGCTCTTCAGCGACATCACGTGCATCGTGTGTATGTTCAAGTTCATAAGTATGAATTGGAAGTAAAACACGAGAAGCAAGACGTGACCACATACAGATGCGGTAAGCATGTTCAAGCGTTCCTTCAATGATTAAACGTCCTGCTTTACGTTCTGTCACTTTGGTGCCAAGCTGTTCTATTTCTTCTTGTAAGAGGGCTTCTAAACCATCAGCACAAGTAATCCAATAGTGGTTTAAACGTAAAGAGGTATTCATAAACTCGATTGACCAAAACATATAAATATTAACGATGCAAAGTTTAACTTATTTTGATGTGTAAAGGTTTTTAAATTATTGCAACCTATCACAATCCAACCAATAAACTGATTTTTATAGATTAATACAGTAAAAGTGGTATGTATTTTGCTAACTCTATCCCATCAATGGTTATTTATTTAACAAACAAAGCTATTTTTTAACCATTTTATTATTTTAAAGTGATGGGGTAATAATAAATGAAAGACATGATGGGGAATGGTTTTATTGCCAATGCAGATGCTTTCTCGGTAGCCACACAGATCTATGTACGCATGCGTAGAGTGACGGGGCGGGTAATAGATGTAATGTACATGGTTCAAAACAAAGATTATGCCAAATATGTCATTGCGCTTGCACTAGAAACTGAAGATGACGAATTAAAACGATGTGTTGAGCGATTGAAATCGTTGGTTGATACAATATCTGAGCCTTCTCAAAAAGAAAAAATTGCTGTTGGGAAAGTCGAAGAAGAGTCGGAAATTACCGCCGAAGATATTTATCGGGCACAAGTTCCACACCATTACATTGGTGCATTAAGGTAATTGCCAATAAGGTTCTAAGTTTTCTGGTCAATTTAGGGCCTTATTCTGTAAAGTTCTTCTGCGAAAAGAGCGGAATTCAGCTACACTATGCACGTTTTCGCGATTCGACCCATAGGAATCCATTATGCATATTGCAGCGTTGCATCAACCGAGCCAGGTTCAGCTCAATCAAGACGGAAATTTAAAACATTTTTTAACGATTGAGGGACTTTCAAAAGAAAACCTCACCAAGATTTTAGATACCGCACAAAGCTTTTTAGATGATAATAATAATTTAATTAACCGTCCGCTCTTAGAGGGATTAACGGTTATGAATCTCTTCTTTGAAAACTCCACCCGTACCCGTACTACTTTTGAAGCAGCAGCTAAACGTTTGTCTGCCAATGTATTGAACATTGATATTGCACGTTCAAGTACTTCAAAAGGTGAAACACTGCGAGATACGCTCTGGAACCTTGAAGCAATGGCAGCGGATATTTTTGTTGTTCGCCATTCATCTTCGGGTGCTGCACATTTCATTGCTAAAGATGTATGTCCAAAAGTCGCCATTATTAATGCAGGGGATGGCCGTCATGCACATCCAACGCAAGCGATGCTCGATATGCTGACTATTCGCCGTGAAACTAAAAAACCATTTGAAGATTTAAGCGTTGCCATTATTGGTGACATTAAACACTCTCGTGTTGCACGTTCAGATGTGGCTGCACTGCAAACATTGGGCTGTAAAGATATTCGTGTGATTGCACCGAATACATTATTGCCGGTGGGCTTTTCTGAATACGGCGAGCATGTTCGCTTATTCAACAACATGGATGCTGGAATTACAGATTGTGATGTAATTATTGCTTTACGTATTCAAAATGAGCGTATTGACTCTCCAGCATTATCTTCACAGTCTGAATTTTACAGAATGTATGGTTTAAACAAAGAACGTCTTGGTTTAGCTAAACCGGACTGTATTGTAATGCACCCGGGACCGATGAATCGTGGTGTAGAAATTGATTCAAGTGTTGCTGATGGAGACCAGTCGGTTATTTTGAAACAAGTAACTAATGGTATTGCAGTTCGTATGGCCGTATTGGCGTTATCAATGCAAGGCCAACTCCAAGAGCAAGGTTTAATTGAAGCGATTACGTTGTAAGGAATGGATCACATGAGTATTGTAAAAATTGAAAATGTACGTGTGTTAGACCCAATCCAGAAAACAGACAGCGTACAAACTGTATATCTTGAAAATGGCAAGTTGATTGCTCCGGTAGAGCAAGTTGAACAAGCTATTGATGGACAAGGTAAATGGTTAATGCCAACCATGGTTGATTTGTGCGCGCGTTTACGTGAACCGGGTCAACAACAGCATGGGACATTAAAGTCGGAAGGCAAGGCAGCACGTAGCAATGGTATTTTGCATGTCATTACTCCACCTGACTCAAAGCCGATTGTACAAGACAATGGTGCTCTCATTCATGGCTTGATTGAAAAGGCATGGCATGATGGTGGCATTCACATGCATATCATTGGTGCTCAAACCCAAGGTTTAAATGGGAAACAACCAGCGAATATGGCGGGCTTGAAAAAGGGTGGTTGTACTGCTGTTTCTAACGCAAATGCTGCTTTTGAAAATGATGATGTCGTTATTCGTACCTTGGAATATGCAGCGGGTCTTGGTTTAACAGTCGTGTTTTATGCCGAAGAGCCTCAAATTGCTAAAGACGGTTGTGCGCACGAAGGCTTTATTGCTTCTCGCCAAGGTTTGCCAATGATTCCGGCAATTGCTGAAACTGTAGCAATTGCAAAGTATTTACTTATGATTGAAGCAACTGGTGTAAAAGCACACTTTGGTTTGTTGTCTTGTGGTGCGTCAGTTGAATTAATCCGTGCAGCAAAAGCAAAAGGTTTACCTGTAACTGCCGATGTCGCAATGCATCAGTTGCATTTAACTGAACATTTAACGGATGGTTTCAATTCGCTTGCGCATGTTCGTCCACCATTGCGTTCTGAGCAAGATAAAGAACTTTTACGTCAAGGCTTAAAAGAAGGTGTGATTGATGCGATTTGTACGCATCATGAGCCTTTAAGTAGTTCTGCCAAAATGGCGCCGTTTGCTGAAACTCAACCGGGCATTACCGCTTTTGATACCTATGTATCTTTAGGTATTCAGCTTATTAATGAAGGTTTATTCGAACCTTTAGAGTGGGTTGAAAAAGTGACCAGCGTGCCTGCGCAGGTGGCTAATATGACTACGCGTTGGAAAGATGAAGCAGGATGGGTATTAGTAGATCCTGAATTAAGCTGGACGGTAAGCAAAGAAACTATTTTATCACAAGGGAAAAACACCCCATTATTGGGTCAAAACCTTACGGGTAAAGTACTTCAAACTTTTGCTAATTGATTAAACGCTTAGTTAAATTAAATTTAAAATATAAACAGGTAGATCAATGAGGTCTACCTGTTTTGTAAATAATAGATGGAAATTTGTATATAAATTATTTAAAAAACAACAAAAGATTGAGCACGGATTAGAATAAAAAACTATCAGCAAAGAGAAGTATTTGAATAATCAAAAGTTGCTGGTTACGACTTATAAGATTCGGGAGAATAATCAATGTCGATAAACCCTATAGAACTGCTTAAAGAAAAAGTATCATCAACATTATTAAATAACCAGGACGGATACCTAGGCGAAAAATCGAATGCTTTATCTAAGTTTTATCCCATTTTACTTTCATTATTAGCTGCTAAACCTGATCTTATTGGACAATTAAAAAACAGTTTGGCTCCCTCGTTATCAGACCTTTTTTCTCATAATGACCAAATCAAGAATACTGTACTGACTCATTTAAGTGGTACAGCACCAAATAATGAAATCGAAAGCACACTCAACAGTGCAATTAAACCTAGCCTTAATGCAATTTCGGATGTTGCCGGAAATGATCAACAGAGTATTGTGAATTATTTACGTCAGCACGCAGAAACCATTCGTTCGCATTTACCGGGATGGGCAGTAGGTCTATTAGCTCCTTTAGGACTTGGTGCAGGTTTATCTTCAGTTCCACATGCAACTTCAGCAGCCCCGCCATTAGCTGCAGCCAGCGAAAAAACAGGCAAATCTCGTGGGTTCCTCCCTATTATTGCCTTAATTATTTTGGGTCTTATCATTGCTTGGTTATGGCGTTCTTGCCAGCATAAAGAAGCTGTACCAGCACCTGAACCTACGGCTGCTAGTGGTGTTGAAGCAACTACTGCAGCCGCGCCTGCGAGTTTAACTTTAAGTACAGATGATAAAGGTGCTGTGAGCCAGTGTCAGGCAGGTATTGGTGATCAAGGATTCTTAGCAACATTACAAACCCAAGTTAAGCAAGTTTTCTCATCAACTCAAGATTGTAATGTGGATACTAGTCAAACTTATGCGGCTGGATTTACAGACAAAGATGCGCTGGCGGGCGTACTTGGTGCATTAAAAGGTGTGCCAAATGCATCTTTAGAATGGATAGGTGACAAAATTACTTTGAAAGCAGGTGATGCAGCAGCTTTAGCAGCATTAACCGCAAAAGTAAAAGCACTTGTTCCTCACACTGAAGTCGTTTCTACAGCACCAGAAACAACTGAACAGTCTGTAAGTAATAGCTTAACTGCTTCGCAAACTGCTTTGGGCTCAATTGACCCGAACAATGTCGATGTAAATGCGTTAGTGAAAGCGCTTAACTTGCAAATCATTAATTTTGCGAGTGGTTCTAGTGACATTCCGGCAGATAACAAAGCCATTCTTGATCAAGCTGCAACACTTTTAAATAAAGTAAGTGGTGTGAAATTAAATGTAGGTGGTCATACTGACTCGACTGGTAATGCTGCGGCAAATAAAGCTTTATCACAACGCCGTGCTCAAGCTGTGGTCGACTATTTAACATCTAAAGGTGTAGATGGGTCTAAATTAGTTGCACAAGGTCATGGCTCTGATCAACCAGTTGCAGAGAACACGACAGAAGAAGGGCGTTTTAAAAACCGTCGTATCGAGTTTTCAGTAGCTCAATAATGCTCTGATGAATTAAAAATTAGTTATTTTAATTTGAAAAAAGCTTCTCATTTTGAGAAGCTTTTTTGTTGAAACAAATAGTGTTGGATTGATATGAAAATCAGTTTGGTGGGAAGTGGGCGAGTTGCCTTTCATTTGGCAAAAGTACTTTTGGCTCAAGGTCATCACATCGTACAAGTCTATGCGCGTGATTTTGAGAAGACCCAGAAATTTGCAGAGAAAATCCAAGCAAAAGCCTGTCAGTCTCTTCGCGAATTTCAACCGACTGAGTTAATTATTCTGGCAGTTTCAGATAGCGCAATTGCAGAGCTTGCAAAACAGGTTCATGAGTTATTTCCTGAAACACTTATAGTGCACACCTCTGGTAGCACAGATATTGAAGTCATCAGTCATGTGCATGAAAGAGCAGGGGTATTTTATCCATTACAGACATTTAGCTTTGAAAGAGAAGTTAATTGGTCGGCAACGCCTTTATTTGTTGAAGCGGTAACAGATGCGGATCAAGCAATACTTGTAGATTTAGCAAATAGCCTAAGTGATCGAGTGTATCAATACACCTCAAAACAGCGTTTAACTTTGCATTTGGCAGCTGTGTTTGCCTGTAATTTTAGTAATTATTGTTTTGACATGGCAAAGCAGATTGTAGATAAAGAGCAGGTCGACTTTAGCTTGCTCTATCCTTTAATTGTGGAAACAGCAAAAAAAGCCACTGAAAATGATCCAAAGCAAATGCAAACAGGGCCTGCAATGCGAGGTGATCAAAACATCTTAGCAATGCATCAAGATTTATTAGCTCAAGCAGAGCGGGATGATTTAAAACAGGTGTATCAACTTTTAAGTGATGGCATCGTAAAGCGCCATCACTCGGACTAAGGCTTATTCAAAATTAAGGTTCGCCGTTATTGCCCCATTTTAAGAAACCCGCACGTTGATTTAACAGTTCAAAATATTGATCGACATGCTTAAGCGTTGGATGGTCAAAAGGAGTGGCCTTCCAGCGTTGTACAGACAGCCCAATTGGAATATCGGCTAAGCTAAATCGTGAACCTGCAACATAGGCTTGAGTTTTTGTAAGCTGTTGATCAAGAATCTGCATATGATGATTCCAGTCATCAATACCTTGTTTTAATAAGTTTGGATCTTGATGATCTGGTGAATGTCTAAGTAAAGACATAATGGTATAAGTCCAGCTGTTATTCAGCTCGATTGCTTGCCAATCAATCCACTGATCTACAAAAAATCTTTCTTTCGCTTGAGTAGGGTAAAGCTGATGTTCTTTATCGTAAGCATTTGCCAAATAACGGATAATACTGTTGGACTGCCAAAGGACTAAATCACCATCTAAAACTACAGGAATTTGTCCATTTGGGTTTAATTGTAAATATTCAGGTGATTGTGCTGAACGAAAGCCTCTTCCCCAATCTTCTCGTTCATATTCAAGATTTAGTTCTTCACACAGCCATAAGACTTTGCGAACATTAATGGAATTATCGCGCCCTAAAATTTTTAACATAATGTTTTCTGGCTTTTCGTGAGTTTAAGTAAATTGAATGTAATACAAATTTTTTAGTTATTTAAGATTTAATAGTAAAAAAAGATAAGAGAACAAAGACCGTTTATAAAAGCATAATTTTTTGATATTTATTATATTGCTGAAGTAAAAAATACAGACAGTTTTGTATATTAAGTGTTAAAATAATGTATTGAAAATGAAAATATAAATTCAAAATGTATCTTAATTTTACAATTGATGATCAAGATAAGATCATAGGGGAAGGCGTAATCCAAGTAGGGTGGTTTCTGGTAGATGATAAGTCTGCATTACTTTATGAACCACCTTATCGAATGCGCTCAAAGTCTGAAACCAAGCATGCTAAGTCAGCGAGTCGTTGTCCTGCAGTATTACAACTTGAAAGCCGCTACTTCGTGGTGAATTGTCCTTTTGATTTTCATTTAAGATTTGCACGAGATGCAAACGGAAAACCGACATTAGTTAATGTATTTGGTGACCAATCACCTGTTCGAGCCAATAAATTACGTGAGTTGCTAACGTTGGTAAATGAAAATGAATGGCGTACACCCAAAATACCAATTCTTCAACTTAAATTACCTTACTGTTTTATAGCTGATGAAGTTGTGTATTTAACTCAACTCGATGCATTTGGACATTACCGTAAAAATCCCTTACCTGGAACTATTTTTGGCGGGCGTTTTCCAATTCATATTTGGCCTAGACCATTAATGTGGGCGTTTGAATGGCACGATACATCAAAGGATTTAATATTAAAACGTGGGGAACCTTTATTTTATTGTCAGTTTGATGGTTTTGATCCATCACGAGCAGTTAAGTTAATTCAAGCAGAAAAAACTCCTGAGCTTATACATTATATTGAGCAAATATCTGGTGTTGTCAATTATATGAATCAGACATTTAGTTTGTTTGATGAAGTGGAGAAAATAAGGCCAAATAGGCTGCTTGAAAATAAAAGAGGTTATAAATGAAGAAATATAAAATATTTTTTTTTGCTATATTGGTGTTTTTCTTGATATTTAAATTTTTTAATAATAAATATCAGGAATATATAATTAATAGAAATGAAGAAAAAGGCTTTTGTACAAGTGAGAATAAGTATCTTACTGATGAAGAAAAGTTAAGAAACTTAAAAGCAGATTTTTTGGCTATAGAAATGGAACATTGGATTAGGGCCGGTCGTGAAGGATTTAATGTGTATGATAATGCAATGTATATTTCTAAATTTAATTTTAATAATAAGGGGGAAATTATTAAAGTAATAAGTACTGCAAAATTAGATAAAACATTCGAAGATAATATGGGGGTTGTAGCAGTGGCAACAATGCAGGAATATTATGATAATAAGGATTGTAAGAAAGATAAAAGAAGATGCAAAGATTTAAGTGAAAATAAGAATAATTTAAAAAGTTTATGGACAAAGGATAATCGTGTGGATATTGATTATTTGAAAAGCTTGCCAATAAATTATTCTGTAATAACTTATGGACGAACAATTTATCCACTTTCAAGTTTGAAGAAAATAAGTAACAGTAATTATAGTATAGAAGAATACTCTATTGATAAACTTTGTTGTGATAATAAAGAAATCCTTAAAACAATTAAAACAATTGATTTAAAAATGATAGGGAATATGAAAAGAATGAAAGAAGGTGAAAAAAATTATAGCGCCAAAGAACCTGATTTAAATTTGGATCAAATTGATGGTCAAAATGTTGATAATATTTATATTATGAAGTTATATGAAAATTTAGCACTTAATGAGCCAGAACAAATCCAAAGATATGGGGTGCGTATGAGTATAGCTTCTCTAAGAAAAGATATATATCCATTTATTAGGAGAATATTGGTAACTGCATGTGGTACTATTTCAGAAGAAGAGCAAGTATTTAACTCTAGTGAAACTCAAAGTGGTGAAGATGTTTCATTAAGAAAAAGAAATAAACTATATTAATTTAAATTTTTTAAATAGTATTTTGATAATATTATATTTATAAAATATATAGATGATTAGTTATGCCTTTGTGTTTTTTAATTTAAATAATTTTATATTTTTTTTGGTAAGGCTGGGGTATTGAAATGATCTTGTGAATTTATTTTTAATTTTTTAAGTAATATTTTTTTTAATATGATTATTTTTAGTTAAGGGGTATGTGTGAGTTCTATTATTAATATGTTTGAAATGATTAGTTATTATTTATATGGGCAGCGTACAAAACCAGAAAATTTACTTGATGATAAAATTATTTCTTCTGATCGTAATAACTTAGTAACTGAAGCCCATATAAATTCAATAGAATTTATGACCAGTGGAGCTGGACGTTATGTAGGTTTGGGTAATTTTACGGCAGTAAGAAAATTTTTAGCTGGTGAGTATGCTGATAAACTAATAATTGGAAAAATTTATAGTACAAGTGAACTTTTCGATGCACTTGGTCATGAAGGTTATCCTACTAATGAAAAAACTCAGCTTAGGGTTTTAAATTATGGTCTTGATACCAGTAGTATTGACTATATTGATAGATCTTATGTGTTTGGTTCAATGTCCTTTACCATTAATCCAGATGCTCAGTTTATTGTTGGAAAAGATGGATCTTTTCAAATTAAAAATATTTCGGTAATTCCTGTAGATGATAATTTTGATTATAAATCTGATAATAATGTTGCTAAATTAACGAACTTACTTACAGAAGGAGCTATTGATCCATATCATATAGGAAAGACAGTAAAAATGGTGTTTGATGAAAAAGAAAAATTGCAGAAAATTGATCTTGATAAAAGTGATTTACCGTTTCTAATAAAACAAGAGAATTATTTGCAAGATTTAATTACAGAAGCTAAAGATTATTCATCATCTTTACCTAATAATTTACCTATTCCAGATGCTGGAAAACTTTTAGAAGCATTAGAAACTTTAATTAATAATGATATTGTTAATTATGTAGATAATTCTGGACGTACAACCATTTATGGTTCAAGTGAACAAGATAATTTGAGCGATGGAGATTTAACGAATTTAGTTTTACAAAAATCAATTCTATTGAGTATAGCCAATTTACCTTCTTCATTAAGTCTCAATGCACAATTAGTTAACCTTATAAATTTGGCGAAGAGTTTATTAACTCAAAAAGGTATTTCTATTGTTTCTGGTGATGGGGAAGATTCACTTACTGGAACAAAATATTCTGATGTTTTATACGGTGGAAGTGATGATGATCTGTTAAATGGTGCTGAAAATAATGATTACCTCAATGGTGGCAAAGGCAATGATATTTTAGATGGCGGAAATGGTAATGATAACTTAATTGATGAAATAGGCAATGATACTTATATTTTTAATGGGAATTTTGGGCGCGATACTATCTATGATTTAGATGGTAATGGTCAAATAAAAATAGATGATATAGCTCTTTCAGTTGTAGAAAAAATTAATAATAAACTATGGAAAAGTGCTGACGGACAATACTCACTAGCTTTAGTCGAAGACTTTGATGGGGTAGCTACAACACAAAAAGTAGTCATTAGTAAAGAAAATGACAACAATAGTATTATTATAAAATATTTTAAAAATGGGGCATTAGGACTTAATTTCGGTGATTTAGAGAATAATAGTACTCCACCATCCAATACCTCGATTTATGCCTTTGGATCAGAGGGTAATAATATTATTTTTGGTGAACGTTATGTAGCAAGTTTTTCAGGAAATGACTTTATTCATTCAACCAATGAGGATGCTGTAATTATTGCTGGTGATGGTAATGATCTGATTTCTACAGGTGTTGGGAATGATGTTATTTACGCTGGAGTAGTTACTTCAGATCAAGATAGTAATATTGTATTTTCGGGTGGTGGTAGAGATCAGGTTTATGGAGGAGTTGGTAATGATATTATTATGACTTCAAACAGACTAAATGCTGTTAAAGATTCATTATTGAATCAAATGGGAGATGCAGATACAGGTCTCACAGACTTAGATAAAGAATATAATATTTTAAATTTTAATTTTGAAATTAATTTAGGTGATAATAATAGATTTTCACATTATACAAATAATAGTATAGGACAAATTACAGAGCAGATTCTACCCTCTTTTGATATTTATTATACAGGGAAAAATGGTAAGTATTATATTTATAATTTTTTAGAATCTTTAAATTACGGTCATGGCTATGCTGGTAGTGATATCGCTTATGGCGGTATAGGAAATGACATTATTTTGGGTTCATCTGATACAGACTTTTTATATGGTGAAGTGGGTGATGATGCTATCTATGGAATGGATGGTAAGGATTATTTATATGGGGGAGAAAATAAAGATATCTTATATGGTGGCGATGGTGCTGATCAAATTATTGGTGGGCAAGGGGATGATGAGCTTACTGGCGGGTTAGAGGGCGATGAACTCTACGGTGGTGATGGCGATGACATTATTCAAGCTGATTTAAATGATTCAATAGATACCTTAGCTCCGCCGGTTGAACCTAAGACTTATAGTCGTTTTGGTCATGATCTTGTTTATGGGGGGGCTGGAAAAGATCAAATTTGGGGGAATTTAGGAAGTGACGAAATTTATGGTGACGATGATGATGATCAAATCGCAGGAGATCATCCTAATCTAGCTGGGGATATACACGGCGATGACTATTTATATGGTGGGAATGGTAATGATCAAATTGTTGGTGATGGTGGAAAAGATACAATTCAAGGTGGAAATGGTAATGATTTAATATTCGGTGATAATAGTGAGTTAGATGGTAAATACCATGCTGAAGATAATATTGAGGGTAACGACGGAAATGACGAAATTTGGGGACAGGGAGGCAATGATACGATAAGTGGTGGTGATGGCGAAGATAGAATTTCAGGAGATGGCATTAATATAGATGTTCAATATCATGGAGATGATACTGTTAGTGGTGGTAATGGAAATGATTTGATTTGGGGAGAAGGAGGTTCAGACACTATATATGGCGGAGAGGGTGAAGATTATATAGAGGGTGATGAAACTAGTATAAATATTCAATATCATAAAGACGACTTGCTTTACGGTGGGGAAGGAAATGACACAATTTTTGGAGATGGTGGCAGAGATATAATATATGGCGGAAAAGATAACGATTATATTTATGGTGATAGTAATCAGATAGATATCCAATATCATAATAATGATACGTTATATGGTGATGCTGGGAATGATAATATTCGTGGTGATGGAGGTTCAGATATTATATATGGAGGAGACGGAGATGATTTCCTTGTAGGGGATGTGATTAATAACCGTGCATTTGATGGTGATGATCAGCTTTATGGCGGCAATGGAAAAGATAGTTTATCTGGTTTTGATGGTAATGATACTTTAGATGGTGGTGCTGGAGATGATATCATTTTTGGTGGTAAAGGTGATGATTATTTCATAAGTAATGAAGGAAATGATCAATTATCTGGGGGTGAAGGAAATGATATCTATCATATTCAAGTAAGAGATTCGGAAGTTAAAGTTTTAGATAGTTCTGGAGAGAATCACTATTATTTAAAAGGAAGTTTTAATCTTTCAAATATAAATATCTATTGGTATAACAATGCTGTTAGTATTATTAGCCCAACAACAAGTCAAGACCCTAATGCTGTTTTACCTCAATTTAAATTAACTTTCTTTGATGATCATGAAACTCAACCAACAGTTGATGGGGGAATTATCACAGATGAATATGGGAATAATGTTACGGGTGGTTATAATCAATATCTTCATTTTAGTAAGAGTATATACGATGAAAATTTAATTTTAAATAATACTATTCAAAATGATTATGTTATTCACCTCGATACTTATTTGAAAGAGCGTGCAGGGTTAAGTTATAAAATTTGGAATGGATCTTGGCATGGTATTCAAGGACTCTATTTAATTTTTACAAATAGTTATATTGACAATGATAACTTGATTTATCGCAACTCTGATTTAGGCGACCTTGTCGATATTCAACAAATTAGAAATAATGTTATTTCCAATGGGCAATATCAGGCAGATGAATATCACCTGCTCGGTGGAGATGATCAGTTAAGTGGCTCAGATATTGGTGATACGATTTATGGGGGAACAGGCAATGATACAATTAAAGGTCTTGAGGGTTCAGATCAGCTATTTGGAGATGAGGGAGATGACTGGTTAGATGGGAGTTATGAAAATGACTTTATTCATGGTGGAGAAGGAAACGATCAACTCTTTGGTGGTGATGGAGAAGACCAATTAGAAGGTGGTAATGGTGATGACGTTATTGATAGTGGAGAAGGAAATGACCAATTAATAGGAGGTACAGGTAATGATCGGTTACTAGGGGGAGACGGTAATGATCAGTTACAAGGTGGTGAGGGTGATGACTACTTGGAAGCTAGCAATGGAAATGACTTTATTGAAGGAGGTACAGGTAATGATCAACTTATTGGAGGTTCGGGGGAAGATTCACTATACGGTAATGATGGTGATGATCATTTATATGGTGGGGATGGTAATGATATTTTAAGTGGTGGACAAGGTAATAATATTTTAGAAGGAGGAAATGGAGAAGATGAATATGTATTTGATATATTAGGATATAACAATGTAATTAATGATACAGATGCAAGTGTATTAAGGTTTTTATCTGCAAGTTCAGAAAATATAAAGTTAGAGATTGTTGGTAATAATTTAAATATATTTTATGGGGTTGATTCAAGCGTCACTATTACTGATTTTATTTTGAATTATAATATAAAAGAAATACAATTTAGCGATACTGTATGGTATTCAGAAGATTTAAGCAAAAAAATAAATTTTCTTCATAATGGTAGTGATGAAAATGACATTATAGTCGGTAATCTTTATTTTAATAATACTGTATATTCAAAAAATGGTGATGATAAAATCTATGGTGGAAATGGTATTGATTATATATATGGGGGCAATGGCAATGATATTATTGTTGATCCAGGTAATATTGGATACCTTTATGGAGGTAACGGAGACGATAATTTAATAGGGAATAATAACAGTGAATTTTATGGCGGGGAGGGATATGACTCCTATCAAGTAAATGGAAAAAATGCTAAAATATTTGATTCAGATTTTAAAGGAAGTATTTATATTCATAATGCTTCTGATATCTATGAAAGCAATTTTGTACAAGAAAAAGCTAACATGGTTATTAGTCCTTTTATAAACTCTTTATCTGAATTTTCAAGTGATTATGATGGAGTTAAATATTATAACTATAATAAATATAGCGAAAGGATTTCAAGTATCTATTATGATTTTTCATTAGGTGAAATTCGACTATTAATTAGAGATCAATCACAAAAAGAAATTAAAGATATGGATTATAAGTTTTCAATTGGTGGAGTTTTTAATCCTAATGATATTGAAAATTTGAAAAATATGGATGTAGAAATTTCTGGTTTTAAATTTAATTTAGAACCTAATCCCTATGCTTTTAATAAAACAAAACTTTCTTTTGGTGATTTTATTTCACAGGGTGAAGTTATTTCAGAATATACTGCTTATAATGATATTATTTTAGGTTTAACTGATTATGTCGGTGGTGCTGGATCTGGAGATATTATCTATGCAGGTAATGGCAATGATCAAATAAATACTGGTTTAGGATCTAGTCAAGTTTATGCAGGAGAGGGGGATGATGTAATCATTACACCTGATGTCTTTGCAATTGACAAAATAAGTGGCGGAGCTGGTAATGATGTAATTTATACTTACGACCCTTTGTCTAATAATCAAATTAGTAATAGTCCCTATTTAAATATAAATTTAGCGCGTAATATCTATGATATTAAAGATGTTGTTTATGGTGGAGAGGGTGATGATTATATTTATTTAGGTAATCAAAAAACTGAAGCATATGGCGATAATGGTAATGATATTATTGTAAGTTATTCTCTTTCATCAAATATACAGTTTTTATATGGAGGAGATGGAAATGACACATTGAAGGCTGGAAATGGTGGAGCTTATTTAGATGGTGGAGCTGGGACAGATCATCTTGTGGGTGGCTCGGGTGATGATATCTTTATTGTGGATGAACAAGATACTTACGAAGAAAATGATCTAAATGGTGGTTACGATACAATTTATATTGCTAAAAATTTTGATCTTGCATTAAATAATTTTGAGGCTATTACATTATTGGGTAACCAGAATATTAATGCCTATGGAGATGAGTTTGATAATAAATTAATTGGCAATAGTGGCAATAACTATATTGACGGTCATGCAGGTAGTGACTATATGCAAGGGGGTATAGGTAATGACTATTATGTTGTTGATACAACCGAAACTATCGAAACTGATGAGAATGGTAATACTTACATTATAGAGGGTGACCAAGTTGTTGAAGATGTTGATGGTGGAATAGATACTCTTGAGCGTTGGGAAGATGCACGCTTTATAGGTCAAGATGAAAATGGAAACCCTGTTTTAACAGACAGTTATAAAATATTAGAAAATAACATCGAAAATCTTATTTTAAAAGGTAATGCTAAAACAGGATTTGGCAATGATCTTGATAACATTATTGTCGGAAATGAGCAGAATAATTATATTGATGGTTTAGTTGGAAATGATACTTATATTTTTAGTCGAGGTGGTGGTACAGATACCTATAGCTTTGAAGATAATATTGATGCTGTAAATATATTAAAAATTCAAGATTATTCAGCTAATGATGTATCTGCTCAAAAATATGGCGATAGTGTATATCTCAGTTTTAAAGGTACAAATGATCATATTTGGCTTTCAAATTATTATGCTGTAGATACCGAAGATACAACATATAGGATGGACCAGATTGTTTTTGACTCTGGCGAAATTTGGGGTGTTGATGATATTGACACATTAGTCAATAGAGCCTTAACAAATCATGCTCCAACTGTTAATGCAGCTATACCATTAATTACAAGTAATCAGGGAACTGAATTTAGCTATAAATTTGCTAATAATATTATTATTGATCAAGATAGCTGGGATTCTTTAAGTTACAAAATTACCTTAACGACTAAAGATAGTAGTGGGCAATATCAATCTATTCCATCATGGTTAAGTTTTGATACAGCAACACAAACTTTATCTGGTACTCCGCCTGCTAGTGTGACTGGTAACTTATCGTTCTTTTATTGGGGAACAGATATGTATGGTTACAGTACAGCAACTTCATTTAATTTAAAAGTTAGTCTGCCGAACCAAGCCCCAACATTGTTAAATGCAATTGCAGATCAAAGCGTGACGGATGCTAAAGCATTTAGTTATACAATTCCAACAACAACATTTAAAGATCCAGATGGCGATACATTAACGTATTCGGCTACCTTAGAAGATGGCTCTCCATTACCATCGTGGCTTAGCTTCAACCCAACTACAAGAGTGTTGAGTGGTACTTCACCTGATAATACAGTACCGTTAAATATTAAAATCACAGTAAAAGATATTGCTAACCAATCGGTTTCTGATGTGTTTAAGTTAACATTTATGGTGCAGAACCAGACTATAAATGGAACAAGTAATGCTGATACCTTATATGGGGCATCTGGTAATGACACAATAACAGGACAAGCTGGTAATGATATTCTTTATGGACAATCTGGCAATGATACTCTAAATGGTGGGGCTGGTAACGACACTATGTACGGCGGAAAAGGTGATGATATCTATATTATAGATAGTGCAACCGACATTGTTAGTGAAAGCCTTAATGAAGGTACAGATACTGTTCAAAGTAGTATTACTTATACATTAGCAAATAATGTGGAAAATCTTACATTAACTGGCACAACTGCAATCAACGGAACGGGAAATACACTGAATAACACCATAACAGGAAATAGTGCTATCAATACTCTAACAGGAGGCGCTGGTGATGACTATCTGGATGGTGGCGTAGGTGCAGATAAATTACTAGGTGGACTAGGCAATGATACCTATGTTGTTGATAATATAAGTGATGTAATTACTGAAAATGTTAATGAAGGTACTGATACTATACGAAGTTCAGTGTCTCTAACATTAAGTAATAATGTGGAAAATTTAATCCTGACAGGAACAAGTGCTATTAACGCTACGGGTAATACACTTAATAATGTATTGACTGGTAATAGTGCAATTAACACTTTAACAGCAGGTGCAGGTGATGATTATCTGGATGGAGGAGTTGGTGCTGATAAATTACTGGGCGGTATAGGTAATGATACTTATGTAATTGATAATTCAAGTGATACTGTTACAGAAAATGCTAGTGAAGGTATGGATACGGTTCTGAGTTCTATTACTTACACATTAGGCAGTAATTTGGAAAATTTAACTTTAACTGGTTCAACAGCCATCAATGCAACAGGTAATACATTAAATAATACACTTACAGGTAATAGTGGAGTAAATGCTTTAAATGGTGGAGCTGGTAATGACATTTTGGATGGGCAAGGAGGAAATGATCAACTTACCGGCGGAACGGGGGCTGATACCGCACTATATCAATTATTAGTTCAATCTGATGCTCTTGGTGGAAATGGTACAGATGTCTGGTCTGATTTCACTATGGGTAATACCACATCAAATACAAATGCAGACAAAATTGATATTGGCGATTTATTGATTGGTTATTCAGGAACTTATAATTTTACTAGTTTAGAACCATTTATCAAAACGGTTGTGAGTGGTTCAAATACACAGTTGTATATTGATAGGGATGGAGTAGGAACGACGTATAGCAGTTCATTGTTGTTAACATTGAATAATACAAACGCTAATTTAAATGATCTAATCAATAACCAACAAATTATTATTTAAAAATTAGGATGATAAGATCAAAAGTATTTTGGTCTTTATCTTAACTTTTTAAATAATTTCAAAACATTAAGGGCATTAAATATTGGTATTTAATACCCTTATTTTTTCGCTATCTGGTAGTCAAATTTTACTTAATCTTCTTAAAGATAAAGTCATTAATTTTATGACCTGACTCGATGCCACGGCGTTCGAACTTAGTCACTGGACGCCAATCTGGACGAGGGTAACTGTTGCCTTTACCCGCCAAGTTCTCAAGATCTGGACGGTTATCTAAAATATCAAGCATCCATTCAGCATACGGTTCCCAATCTGTTGCTGCGTGGAATGTGCCACCAAGCTCAAGTTTTTGTTCAACCAATTGCATACGCTCATGAATGACAAAACGGCGTTTGAAATGACGTTTCTTTTGCCAAGGGTCTGGGAAGTAAAGTTGTACACAGTTAATGCTGTTGTCTGGCATTTCACGTAAAACCTGAATTGCATCTGCATCAAGTACACGTAAGTTTTTAAGTTCCGCCATACCTGCTTCATAAAGACACTGAGCAATACCAGGTACGTGGACTTCAATACCTACATAGTTGCGCTCAGGGTTGGCTTTTGCCATAAGCACTAATGAACGACCCATACCAAAACCGATTTCAACAGTTAAAGGACGTTCTGGATGTTCGAAGTGTTGGCGTAAGTCACCAACAGGATATTCCAAAATTAAATCGCGATGTTGTTCTAATGCCGTGCGTTGAGACGTATTAAGTGGTGCTGAACGACGCATAAACGTCACAATTTCACGGTGTTCAGGCAAATTGTCTAAGTCTGCAATTTGCGTTTCTAACTGATCGATCGACATAACCTTGGCAATATTGAAATTCAAATGCGGTATTTTAAGTCTTCATGTGGTCAAGTCAAATGTTTCGGTGTTTTTCTTCATGTAGATGTCATGTTCAATATTTAATCTAAGAATCTATATAAATTTCAAATGAACATATTTACTCATGAAAACTTTTCAATTACGCACACTTTATGTGCTATTAGGGGCACTGGGTGCTTTTACCTATAGTCCTTGGGCACAAGCACAGCTCATGTTTAGTCAATATGTTGACGGCAGTAGTAACCGCAAAGGTTTGGAAATTTATAATCCAGACGGCACTACAGTTAATTTAGCCGACTATGAAATTCAACAATTTAATAATGGTGGTACAGCAAAGACAGTGGCTTTTCGTTTACAAGGCACACTCGCGAGTAAGCAGAAGTTTTTAGTGGGCCGCTCAGAGTTGCAAACTGAGCTTGGTAGTAAAGTAAATCAGGTCGCTGCGTTTTCTTTTAATGGGGATGATGCCGTTGTGCTTGTGTACAAAGGCACACCTGTAGATCGTTTTGGCCGCATTGGTGAACGCCCAGCTGCTGGATGGGGAACAGCCGTTTCAAGCCTCGGAAATAGTTTTAAGCGTATTGAAACAGAGAACCCAGCTTTAAGCATTGATGCAACTGCAGCATTTGATTTAGATCATTCATGGTCGGCTTGGACAAACCGAAATGACTTTTCAAATTTATCTGGCTCAACAACACAGCCACCTGTTGAAACAGTGAGTTGTTCAAGCCCCGATACACCAATTGCTGATTTAGCAACCGCAGCTCAAAATCAAACTTATACCGTACGTGGGGTGATTACTGCCGACTATCGTTATGCCAATGGTTTCTCAGGTTTTTATGTTCAAACACCTGATACGAAAGCACGTGCAAATGTCAGCAATGCCATTTTTGTTTATATTCCGAATAGTAGTGCCGTGAAAGGTGGGCAAGTTGGCGATGAAGTTATTTTGCGTGGTCGTTTAACGTCTTATCAAAGCCAATTACAATTAGATCAATTACAACAAGATATTCAAGCCTGTAATAGCAATATGGCAAATCAGGTTCAGCCGATTAGCCTCGAACTTCCGTTTGCTAGTTTAACGAGTGGCTCCCTTAATTCACCGCAGCGTTATCAAGGCATGTTGGTTAAATTACCTCAGACTTTAACGGTGAGCGAGAACTACAATTATGGTCGTTATGGTGAACTATCTTTAAGTCTAGGTCGCTTATATATTCCAACCAATTTATACCCAGCGTTATCTCCTGAAGCTAAAGCTCTAGCCCAGAAAAACTTACTGTCGAAAATTATTTTTGATGACGGCTATAACAATCAAAACCGTACTCCGTGGTTACCGACAAATTTTAGCGCTGCCAATACGCTACGTTCAGGTTATCAACTTAAAAATGCTGAAGGTATTTTGGAATACCGTTTTAATGGTTGGCGTGTGCAACCTGTACTTGGGCGCAATCAACCTGAAGTGATTACTCAAACAAACCCGCGTCAAAGTGTCATTACCAAAAATGCTAATCACATTCGCGTAGCTTCATTTAACGTTTTGAACTATGACAATGGTGCAACTGGTTTCCCGACAGAGCGCGGCGCAACGACACAAGCTGAGTTTGATAAACAGCACCGTAAAATTGTGAGTGCACTCAAAGCGATTGATGCCGATGTCTACGGTTTAATGGAAATTGCGAACAATGGTTATGGCCCGAACAGTGCAATTGCTCATTTAACGAGTGCTTTAGGTAGCGACTGGAAGTACGTCGTCCCTGAAAATCTAGATCGCTTAGGTAGTGATGCAATTGCGGTTGCTATTATTTATAACAGCAAGCGTGTTAAGCCTTTAAATAAACCTGTTGTGCTTGATTTAGGCGACAAGAACCGAACAACATTAGCGCAAAGTTTCCAAGCCGTTCGTGGCAATAAAACCTTTACTGTTATTCCAAACCACTTGAAATCGAAAAGCTGTAGCGGAGTTGAGGCTAACTCAAGTGATGCAGACCAGAAAGATGGTCAAGGTTGCTGGAACCCGACTCGTGTAAAAGCAGTTGATCAAATTGTGCAATGGCTCGCGAAAAATCCAACTCAAGTGCCTAAGCAAAATGCTTTACTTGTCGGGGATATGAACAGCTATGCAAAAGAAGAACCAATTTTGTCATTTGAAAAAGCGAACTACAAAGTTTTGCTAAATGACGCCAAGGTAGGGCAAGGGGCTCAGGCATATAGCTATGTTTTTGGTGTTGCAAGTGATGCCAATGGTAATGGTGGAGCAGGTAACTTAGACCATGCAATTGCAGATGCCTCTTTATATCCAAAAGTGGTAAGAACCTTTGCATGGCATATCAATGCAGATGAGCCAACAGCTTTAGACTACAACGAAGAATATAAAACTGATGAGCAAAAGACATTGTTCTATGGTGAAGATGCTTATCGTTCTTCAGATCATGACCCTGTAATTGTCGATCTAGATTTAAATGGAAAAGACTCAAGCCATCCTGATGATGATAAGAAAAACGGTATTTTTGATTTCTTAACTGAATTAATGAATTGGCTTAGTCAGCTTTTTAAGCGTAATTAACGGAAAAGTTGCGTGATGCAAATGTGTTTTATCATATTTTAAACAATCGTCACGCAAGACAACTTGCAAGGAATAAGTTTTTCAAGAATATTAGATGGTGTAAGTATTTTATAAGTTTACGCTTTTTTACAATTAAGGAATTGTGCAAACCTTGCAGGTTTTCTAGAAGCAATTTAAAACGTTAATATGAGATAACAAGGATCAGATATGAAATTATATTATTCGCCAGGCGCATGTTCTTTAGCTGCACATATTATTTTAAATGAAATTAATGTTGATTTTGACTTAGAACGAGTAGATTTAAAAACACATAAAACAGAAAAAGGCGCCGACTATTACGAAATTAATCCAAAGGGATATGTACCGGCATTAGAAATTAATCCGGGTTTAATGTTAACTGAAAATGTTGCGATTTTACCTTTCCTTGCTCAGCATGATCCTAAGCAGGATTTAATTCCGCCATCAGGGATGGGCCGTGCGAAAGTATTGGAATGGTTGGGATATTTGAACTCTGAATTACATGATGCTTATGCAGTCTTCTTTGGGGCGCCGTTAACCACTGATGAAAAAAACAAAGCTTATGCAGAAATTGATCGTCTTTTAAAATATATCGATAATTATTTGTCTGAATCTGATTACGATTATTTAGTAAATGATAATTTCGGTCCAGCAGATGCTTATCTATTTGTTTTAACAAATTGGTCAAACTCAATTGAGCATGATTTAACACCATATAAGCACATTATTGCATTACGTAATAAAGTTGCAGAACGTCAATCTGTACAAATTGCGATGCGTGATGAAGGTTTAATTTCATAATAGATTTTAAAGACATGAAAAAGCCCCTAATCAATAGGGGCTTTTTTATACTAAAGACGATTAGTGTTGAGCGTCTTTTTTCACTTCAGCAGCAGTATTTTCAACAGCTTGAGCTGTATCAGCAGTTGCCTTACGAGCTGTCGCTTCAGTTTGCGCAGCAGCATCAGCGGTTGCATCAGCAGCGTGGTCAGCAGCAGCATCAATTTTGTTTGAAGCGTTGTCTGTTGCAGTTGCAATATCATCAGCAGCTTTATCACCAGCAGACTTGATATCAGCACTTGCTTGTTGAGCAGCATTTTCTAAATGTTCACCTGTAGTCGCGCCAGTTTCTGGAGCTTTATCTTTATTACAACCAACAAGGGCAACAGTCGCAGCAAGACCTAAAGCAACAAGTAATTTATTCATTGTGTTTTTCCTTCTAATTCATGGCATCCAAATATGGATGTCTAAAATATAAACATAAAGTAAATGATTAATAAAGATCGAAAATTGTTAAGAAGTTGTAACTCTATTATTAAAAAAGCCTAGCATTTTGTAATGCTAGGCTTGAACTAAACCATAATGATTTGACCGATTTTACTGCCCAGAACGGATGATGTAATCAAACGCAGAGAGTGATGCTTTGGCGCCTTCACCTGTGGCAATAATGA
>NZ_JAHPTU010000029.1:0-5535 GCF_025514355.1 Acinetobacter sp. WU_MDCI_Abxe161 | reverse complement strand
ATCATTAAGAGAATTGAAGAACAACTTGTGTGGATTTTTACTGATTGATTAATCGAAATAATTTTCATTGATTGATTGGTTTAAATTACTCGAAGTTTATTTGAGCGAAATTTAAGTCAGTAATTGATGAGCCAGAATTGGTACCTTGTCTTTAAATAAGGTACAAAATGATTTTAACTGAAGAGTTTGATCATGGCTCAGATTGAACGCTGGCGGCAGGCTTAACACATGCAAGTCGAGCGGAGAGAGGTAGCTTGCTACCGATCTTAGCGGCGGACGGGTGAGTAATGCTTAGGAATCTGCCTATTAGTGGGGGACAACATTTCGAAAGGAATGCTAATACCGCATACGTCCTACGGGAGAAAGCAGGGGATCTTCGGACCTTGCGCTAATAGATGAGCCTAAGTCGGATTAGCTAGTTGGTGGGGTAAAGGCCTACCAAGGCGACGATCTGTAGCGGGTCTGAGAGGATGATCCGCCACACTGGGACTGAGACACGGCCCAGACTCCTACGGGAGGCAGCAGTGGGGAATATTGGACAATGGGCGCAAGCCTGATCCAGCCATGCCGCGTGTGTGAAGAAGGCCTTATGGTTGTAAAGCACTTTAAGCGAGGAGGAGGCTACTGAAGTTAATACCTTTAGATAGTGGACGTTACTCGCAGAATAAGCACCGGCTAACTCTGTGCCAGCAGCCGCGGTAATACAGAGGGTGCAAGCGTTAATCGGATTTACTGGGCGTAAAGCGCGCGTAGGCGGCTAATTAAGTCAAATGTGAAATCCCCGAGCTTAACTTGGGAATTGCATTCGATACTGGTTAGCTAGAGTGTGGGAGAGGATGGTAGAATTCCAGGTGTAGCGGTGAAATGCGTAGAGATCTGGAGGAATACCGATGGCGAAGGCAGCCATCTGGCCTAACACTGACGCTGAGGTGCGAAAGCATGGGGAGCAAACAGGATTAGATACCCTGGTAGTCCATGCCGTAAACGATGTCTACTAGCCGTTGGGGCCTTTGAGGCTTTAGTGGCGCAGCTAACGCGATAAGTAGACCGCCTGGGGAGTACGGTCGCAAGACTAAAACTCAAATGAATTGACGGGGGCCCGCACAAGCGGTGGAGCATGTGGTTTAATTCGATGCAACGCGAAGAACCTTACCTGGCCTTGACATAGTGAGAACTTTCCAGAGATGGATTGGTGCCTTCGGGAACTTACATACAGGTGCTGCATGGCTGTCGTCAGCTCGTGTCGTGAGATGTTGGGTTAAGTCCCGCAACGAGCGCAACCCTTTTCCTTATTTGCCAGCGAGTAATGTCGGGAACTTTAAGGATACTGCCAGTGACAAACTGGAGGAAGGCGGGGACGACGTCAAGTCATCATGGCCCTTACGGCCAGGGCTACACACGTGCTACAATGGTCGGTACAAAGGGTTGCTACCTAGCGATAGGATGCTAATCTCAAAAAGCCGATCGTAGTCCGGATTGGAGTCTGCAACTCGACTCCATGAAGTCGGAATCGCTAGTAATCGCGGATCAGAATGCCGCGGTGAATACGTTCCCGGGCCTTGTACACACCGCCCGTCACACCATGGGAGTTTGTTGCACCAGAAGTAGCTAGCCTAACTGCAAAGAGGGCGGTTACCACGGTGTGGCCGATGACTGGGGTGAAGTCGTAACAAGGTAGCCGTAGGGGAACCTGCGGCTGGATCACCTCCTTAACGAAAGATTGACGATTGGTAAGAATCCACAACAAGTTGTTCTTCATAGATGTATCTGAGGGTCTGTAGCTCAGTTGGTTAGAGCACACGCTTGATAAGCGTGGGGTCACAAGTTCAAGTCTTGTCAGACCCACCATGACTTTGACTGGTTAAAGTTATAGATAAAAAGATACATGACTGATGATGTAAGCTGGGGACTTAGCTTAGTTGGTAGAGCGCCTGCTTTGCACGCAGGAGGTCAGGAGTTCGACTCTCCTAGTCTCCACCAGAACTTAAGAGAAGTTCGGATTACAGAAATTAGTAAATAGAGATTATATGATCTTGGTTTATTAACTTCTGTGATTTAAGTATCACGGTATTAAGCATGACCTGACGAAGGCATGTTTATTCATTAACAGATTGGCAAAATTGAGTCTGAAATAAATTGTTCACTCAAGAGTTTAGATTAAGCAATTAATCTGAATGAATTGAGAACTAGCAAATTAACTGAATCAAGCGTTTTGGTATATGAATTTAGATTGAAGCTGTACAGTGTTTAAGTACACAGACAACAGATAGTAGCGATGAAGAATCGCACGGACAACACTCACTTGTAGGTGTTGACGACTGTTTGGGGTTGTATAGTCAAGTAATTAAGTGCATGTGGTGGATGCCTTGGCAGTCAGAGGCGATGAAAGACGTAATAGCCTGCGATAAGCTCCGGGGAGGCGGCAAATATCCTTTGATCCGGAGATTTCTGAATGGGGAAACCCACCTACTTTAAGGTAGGTATTGCAACATGAATACATAGTGTTGCAAGGCGAACGAGGGGAAGTGAAACATCTCAGTACCCTTAGGAAAAGAAATCAATTGAGATTCCCTCAGTAGCGGCGAGCGAACGGGGATCAGCCCATTAAGTTATGTGTGTTTTAGTGGAACGCTCTGGGAAGTGCGAACGTAGAGGGTGATATTCCCGTACACGAAAGGGCACACATAATGATGACGAGTAGGGCGAGGCACGTGAAACCTTGTCTGAATATGGGGGGACCATCCTCCAAGGCTAAATACTCCTGACTGACCGATAGTGAACCAGTACCGTGAGGGAAAGGCGAAAAGAACCCCTGTGAGGGGAGTGAAATAGATCCTGAAACCGCATGCATACAAGCAGTGGGAGCACCTTCGTGGTGTGACTGCGTACCTTTTGTATAATGGGTCAGCGACTTATATTCAGTAGCAAGGTTAACCGTATAGGGGAGCCGTAGGGAAACCGAGTCTTAATAGGGCGTTTAGTTGCTGGGTATAGACCCGAAACCAGGCGATCTATCCATGAGCAGGTTGAAGGTTGGGTAACACTAACTGGAGGACCGAACCCACTGTCGTTGAAAAGCCAGGGGATGACTTGTGGATAGGGGTGAAAGGCTAATCAAGCCTGGTGATAGCTGGTTCTCCCCGAAAGCTATTTAGGTAGCGCCTCGGACGAATACCATAGGGGGTAGAGCACTGTTTCGGCTAGGGGGTCATCCCGACTTACCAAACCGATGCAAACTCCGAATACCTATGAGTACTATCCGGGAGACAGACTGCGGGTGCTAACGTCCGTAGTCAAGAGGAAAACAATCCAGACCGCCAGCTAAGGCCCCAAAATCATAGTTAAGTGGGAAACGATGTGGGAAGGCATAGACAGCTAGGAGGTTGGCTTAGAAGCAGCCACCCTTTAAAGAAAGCGTAATAGCTCACTAGTCGAGTCGGCCTGCGCGGAAGATGTAACGGGGCTAAAACTATGTGCCGAAGCTGCGGATTTGACATTAGTCAAGTGGTAGGGGAGCGTTCTGTAAGCCGATGAAGGTGTATTGAGAAGTATGCTGGAGGTATCAGAAGTGCGAATGCTGACGTGAGTAACGACAAAACGGGTGAAAAACCCGTTCGCCGAAAGACCAAGGGTTCCAGTCCAACGTTAATCGGGGCTGGGTGAGTCGACCCCTAAGGCGAGGCCGAAAGGCGTAGTCGATGGGAAATTGGTTAATATTCCAATACTTCTGTGTAATGCGATGAGAGGACGGAGAAGGTTAAGTCAGCCTGGCGTTGGTTGTCCAGGTGGAAGGATGTAGGTATGTATCTTAGGCAAATCCGGGGTACTCTATACTGAGATCCGATAGCAAGCTGTACTTGTACAGCGAAGTGGCTGATACCATGCTTCCAGGAAAAGTCTCTAAGCTTCAGTTACACAGGAATCGTACCCGAAACCGACACAGGTGGTCAGGTCGAGTAGACCAAGGCGCTTGAGAGAACTCTGCTGAAGGAACTAGGCAAAATGGTACCGTAACTTCGGGAGAAGGTACGCTGTTGTTGGTGATGGAACTTGCTTCCTGAGCTGACGACAGCCGCAGAAACCAGGCCGCTGCAACTGTTTATTAAAAACATAGCACTCTGCAAACACGAAAGTGGACGTATAGGGTGTGATGCCTGCCCGGTGCTGGAAGGTTAATTGATGGGGTTAGCGTAAGCGAAGCTCTTGATCGAAGCCCCAGTAAACGGCGGCCGTAACTATAACGGTCCTAAGGTAGCGAAATTCCTTGTCGGGTAAGTTCCGACCTGCACGAATGGCATAATGATGGCGGCGCTGTCTCCAGCAGAGGCTCAGTGAAATCGAAATCGCTGTGAAGATGCAGTGTACCCGCGGCTAGACGGAAAGACCCCGTGAACCTTTACTGCAGCTTGACACTGAACTTTGACCTTACTTGTGTAGGATAGGTGGGAGGCTTTGAAGTTGGAACGCTAGTTCCAATGGAGCCGTCCTTGAAATACCACCCTGGTAATGTTGAGGTTCTAACTCTGTCCCGTTATCCGGGACGAGGACCGTGTCTGGTGGGTAGTTTGACTGGGGCGGTCTCCTCCTAAAGAGTAACGGAGGAGTACGAAGGTGCGCTCAGCGTGGTCGGAAATCACGCGTAGAGTATAAAGGCAAAAGCGCGCTTAACTGCGAGACCCACAAGTCGAGCAGGTACGAAAGTAGGTCTTAGTGATCCGGTGGTTCTGTATGGAAGGGCCATCGCTCAACGGATAAAAGGTACTCTGGGGATAACAGGCTGATACCGCCCAAGAGTTCATATCGACGGCGGTGTTTGGCACCTCGATGTCGGCTCATCTCATCCTGGGGCTGAAGCAGGTCCCAAGGGTATGGCTGTTCGCCATTTAAAGAGGTACGCGAGCTGGGTTTAGAACGTCGTGAGACAGTTCGGTCCCTATCTACCGTGGGCGCTGGAAATTTGAGAGGATCTGCTCCTAGTACGAGAGGACCAGAGTGGACGAACCTCTGGTGTACCGGTTGTGACGCCAGTCGCATCGCCGGGTAGCTATGTTCGGAAGGGATAACCGCTGAAAGCATCTAAGCGGGAAGCCTACCTCAAGATAAGATTTCCCTAGGAATTTATTCCTCTAAAGAGCCGTTCGAGACTAGGACGTTGATAGGTTGGATGTGGAAGCATAGTGATATGTGAAGCTGACCAATACTAATTGCTCGTGAGGCTTGACTATACAACACCCAAGCAGTTGTATATGAAGCATCAATCGATTCATAAACATGCAAAGCAACTTGATTTAGTTAAACGCTTAGCTAAAATGAACAGATAAAGTAAGATTCAATCAGCCCGTCTGTAAAGATTTGGAAAACGCAACGTATCACCATGTGAATAAAACGAAGCAAGTATCCATAAACAGTTGTGCTGGCGACCATAGCAAGAGTGAACCACCTGATCCCTTCCCGAACTCAGAAGTGAAACCTCTTAGCGCTGATGGTAGTGTGGGGTTACCCATGTGAGAGTAAGTCATCGCCAGCTCATTATTC
>NZ_JAHPTU010000028.1:0-11244 GCF_025514355.1 Acinetobacter sp. WU_MDCI_Abxe161 | reverse complement strand
GCTTGGCTTGCCGCTTCACAGGCCTGATTAATTTCCTGTTCGGTTGCATGGTGAAACTCATAAGGCAAAGTTTCACCAGTTGTTGCATTCACACTTTTCAATAAAGTTGTACTTTGTGCGCTACGCGAACCGCCAATAAAGTTGTGTCCAATGACCATTTTAAATTCCTTAAAGTGTTATAACTGAACCGATCGGTAGCTCTGCTTGTGTATGAGCAAGTTTGTTTTTAAGGGGAAGACCGAATTCTTTCATTTCAATTTCAAACTCATCGTTGACTTGTGCCTGAATACCATCGGCAAAAGATAAAGTGGCTGTACCGAAGTAGTGAATATGAACATCCCCTGCTTTTAAGAATTGTTGATACTTAAAGTGGTGATATTCCAGATTTGCCAAGCTATGGCACATATTGTCCTCACCCGACAAAAACTCTTTTTCCCAAATGATTTGTCCATCACGGCGCAAGCGGCTGGTTCCCACTAAATGTTTCGGTAATTCGCCTGTTCGTAAAGCTGGACCAAAACTACAAAAACGTAATTTTGAATGGGCCAGATATAGATAATTACGGCGCTCCATTACATGGTCAGAATATTCATTACCTAGCGCAAACCCAATTCGGTAAGGCTTTAAGTCTTCTCCAATCACATATAGGCCTGCGATTTCAGGTTCTTCGCCACCGTCTTCAGCAAATGGAGGTAAAGGCAACTCCGCTCCCGGTCTCACCACAATTGAACCATCGCCTTTATAAAACCATTCTGGCTGTGCACCGACTTGACCTTCTGGTGGACGGCCCTTTTGTAGCCCCCATTGAAATATGCGCATGGTGTCGGTCACTGAGCTGTCATCGCTTAAATTTTGCTGATGCATTTTGTCGCGTGCTGATGCAGAACCTAAATGAGTTAAACCTGTACCGGAAACTAAACAGTGCGTTGGATCTGGATGGTCTAAAGGCGGCAGTACCTTTAAATCTGCTAATAAAGATGAATAATCATAGGTCTCTGATTCAAACCCTAATGTCTCAACTTGTTGCTCAAGTGAAACTTTATTGCGGATTGCCAAAAGTGCTAAATCACGAACCGATTGAATATTTTTAACCGGATATGCCATGTTACCTTCTACTTTGGCAACGGCACGTTGATTTGCACGATTTTCAAATTGAATAATTTGCATGTTTTATTCCTTACAAAGGCTTTTGAATATTCACTGTTTGAGTTTTTTGACGTTCGAGCTTGGCATAGACGATGTATGTCAAAATCAGACCAAAAAGCATGACGATAGATAAGAAATACAAGCCTGCAGCCATATTTCCTGTGTATTCTTTTAAAAGTCCGATGCCAAATGGCCCAACGTAGCCACCTAAATTTCCAACAGAATTGATTAAGGCAATGCCAGCCGCTGCACTTGCCCCTGTTAAGAAACGGCCCGGTAATGTCCAAAACACAGCAGTTGATGAAAATAGGCAGAACGCAACCACAGCCAAAGCAGCCAACTGCATGACTGGAGAATTTAGCCAAGCACTTAAAAACATTGCGCAAGCGCCTAGTGCGTAGAGAAAACTTAAATGTCCATAGCGATCATTTAGACGATCGGTACTACGTGGAATAATTAATAATCCAATAATTCCAAAAACGTAGGGAATGCTAGATAAGAAGCCAATTTGAAGATCAGTACCGCCTCCAAATTGCTTGATAATAGAAGGCAACCAGAGATTTAAACCGTAAATACTTAAAGTCACTGGTAGGTAATACAATGCTAATAAAAGTACGCGTTTGTCTTTTAAAGCATGTAGAGGATTGGCATGTCGGGTTTGATCATATTCGGCTTCATCTTTAACAAGTTCATTTTTAAGCCATTGTTTTTGTTCAATGCTTAACCATTTCACTTTATCAATATTATCTGGTAACCACAGGAATGTTGGTAGAGCCAATAAAACCGCAGGTAAGCCGACTGCAATGAATAACCATTGCCAACCATGTAAGTTTGCAATGCCATCCATTCCAAGTAATAGACCAGCTAAAGGCCCAGCAATCATCATGGCAATGGGTTGTGAAAGCACAAACATTCCCATAATTTTTCCGCGATGACGCACGGGATACCACTGAGTGATGAGGTATAAAACACCCGGGAAAAAGCCTGCCTCCGCTACACCAAGTAAAAACCGTAAGAGATAAAAGCTTTTCGGCCCTTCAATGAGCGCCATAGCCATGGTGATTAAACCCCATGTCAATAAAATGCGGGTAAACCATTTACGGGCACCAAATTTGTCTAAAAGCAAATTACTTGGAACTTCAAAAAGAAAATATCCAATAAAAAATAAGCCTGCTCCTAGACCATAGGCTGCATCACCAATTCCGACGTCGGCACCCATATGCAAATGAGCGAACCCAACAGCGGCACGATCAATGTAGGCCACCAGATATAGTATGACTAATGCAGGTATCAGCTTAAACGTGACCGTCCGTATTACATCCTTTTCGAAATCCATGTTCGACTCCATTTCCTATTATTTACTTATAGAGCATCTTGCTCGTAAATTATCCTTTCAATTTAAAATATAGTAATACTATTTAAATTTCAAACCTTTTAAAAATAAAATTTATGGTGTATTTTTAATTTAATTAGTTCTAATAGTAATACTATATAGGGAAATTTGTATGAATAACAAACAAGTTCTTCGTTCGGCTGCCTGGTTTGGTACAACGGATAAAAATGGCTTTATGTATCGTAGTTGGATGAAGAACCAAGGAATTCCAGATCATGAGTTTCAAGGCAAACCGATTATTGGGATTTGTAATACGTGGTCTGAACTCACACCATGCAATGCCCATTTTCGAAAAATTGCAGAACATGTAAAAAAAGGGATTTTAGAAGCTGGCGGCTACCCTGTTGAGTTTCCTGTGTTTTCAAATGGTGAGTCGAATTTACGTCCTACTGCCATGTTTACACGTAACTTAGCCAGCATGGATGTTGAGGAAGCTATTCGTGGTAACCCTATTGACGGTGTGGTGTTACTAACAGGTTGTGACAAAACTACACCTGCATTATTAATGGGTGCCGCGAGCTGTGATATTCCTGCCATTGTAGTAACTGGTGGGCCAATGCTGAATGGTAAGCACAAAGGTAAAGATATTGGTGCTGGTACTATCGTTTGGCAAATGCATGAAGAGTTAAAAGCAGGCAAAATCGATTTAAATGAATTTCTATCTGCCGAATCTGGTATGTCACGCTCAGCGGGTACATGTAATACCATGGGCACTGCTTCTACCATGGCGTGTATGGCCGAAGCCTTAGGCACTTCTTTACCACACAATGCAGCCATTCCAGCGGTAGATTCTCGTCGTTATGTGCTAGCTCATCTTTCTGGCATGCGTATTGTTGACATGGTTCATGAAGATTTACGTCTTTCTAAAATCTTAACCAAAGAAGCTTTCGAAAATGCCATTAAAGTTAATGCAGCTATTGGTGGTTCAACTAATGCGGTGATTCACTTAAAGGCAATTGCTGGACGTATTGGGGTTGATTTACAACTCGATGACTGGAACCGTGTCGGCCGAGGCATGCCAACGATTGTTGACTTGCAGCCTTCTGGTCGTTTTCTCATGGAAGAGTTCTATTATAGCGGTGGTTTACCGGCCGTAATTCGTCGTATGGGCGAAGCCAATCTCTTACCACATCCACAAGCTTTAACCGTAAATGGTCAGGGCATCTGGGAAAATTGCCAGCAGTCACCTATTTATAACGATGAAGTGATTCGGAAAATAGATAATCCAATTCGACAAGATGGCGGCATGTGTATTTTACGCGGTAATTTAGCGCCTAAAGGTGCGGTGCTTAAACCTTCTGCTGCAACACCTGAACTGATGAAACATCGTGGTCGTGCAGTCGTATTTGAAAACTTTGATGATTATAAAACCCGCATTAATGATCCACACCTTGATGTCGATGAAACTTGTATTCTAGTCATGAAAAATGCTGGCCCTAAAGGCTACCCGGGCATGGCGGAAGTGGGCAATATGGGGTTACCCCCAAAGATTTTAGCCAAAGGCATTACCGACATGGTTCGTATTTCCGATGCACGGATGAGCGGTACAGCGTATGGCACCGTGGTTTTACATGTTGCCCCTGAAGCTATGGCTGGCGGGCCTTTAGCCGTAGTTCAAAATGGTGACTTCATTGAGCTTGATGCCTATGAAGGGAAACTTCATCTGGAAGTGAGTGATGAAGAACTTAAGCAACGTCTTGAGAATTTGGCACCTCCAGCACCGCCAAGTTTTATTGGCGGCTACCGCAAACTCTATGTAGAACATGTTCTACAAGCAGATGAAGGTTGTGATTTTGATTTCTTGGTCGGTTGTCGAGGCTCAGAAGTTCCACGTCATTCCCATTAATATTTATTCTTGAAAAAGATGATCTTGTTAAAACACAAGGTCATCTATACCATAGGATATTCAACATGTCGTAATAGTGAAATATGAGTAAAGCTGACTATAAAAATCCTATTCCAAGCAAAAGCCAACATGCATTAATTGTTCAACAATTGGGATTAAAAATTGTTTCTGGTGAAATCTCAGAAAATGAAAAGCTCCCGAGTGAAGTTGATTTATGTGAGGAATATAAAGTCAGCCGTCCTGTCTTTCGCGAAGCAATCCGTGTTTTAAACGCGAAAGGCTTAACTTACTCAAGACCAAAAATCGGAACTGTAGTAAGGCCTAAAGAAGAATGGCATTTGCTCGATCCGGATGTATTGTTTTGGTTGATTCAAACGACGCCTGAACATGAGTTTTTTAAAACCCTTTCTACCGTACGACGCGTTTTGGAACCTGAGCTTGCTTATATTGCGGCAAGTACCGCAAACGAAGAAGATATTGAACGCATTAAACATGCCTATGATGGGATGGAAAAAGCGACAACAGTTGAAGAATTTATAGAGCCAGATATTCAATTTCACTTAGCAATTGCTAAAGCAACGCATAATGACTTGCTGGCTTATATGTCGAAAATGCTGGTTTTACCTTTACAACAATCAATTCAAGTCACCAGTCTACGCCCAAATTTACAAGGCCATTCATTACCTAGACATAAAGCGATTTTAACCGCAATTGAAAATAAAGATCCGCTCTCTGCTCGCCATGCTTCACTTGTTCAGCTGGACGACACCAAAATGGCTTACGATTTAATTAAAAAATAATTTTTATATATTTATTATTTAAAGCCTGATGCTCAAAATTAAGTCATCAGGCTTTTTTATTTATAAATTAGTTAGAACACTTTTTTAACTGAGACAGTAAATGTCGAATCAATCGGGTTTGAAATTGGTGCATCGGGTTCACCATTACTATACTTCTTATAGAACCCATCTTTATCCCAAGCTTTGGTATAGGCTAAGCCAGTAGTCCAGCCATCACCTAAATCTTTAATCAGCTCGACTTTCATATCCTGAAAATTAGCTTCCGAGAAATTTTTAATTTTTTCATAGCCATAATGAGCACCAAAAGTCCAAGACTCATTAATAGGCTGAGTAAAAGTTAGATCTAAATAAGTTGTTCCTCTTGAACGTTTACCTGCTGGGCCACCCATCGTATCGGAGTTATAGCCTGCATAATCTGGGGTATAGGTAATATAATATTTAAGAGTCAAAGGTCCATAACCAATTTGAGGTACAATTTCGCCATAGTTATAACTGGTACTCCCCGTTTCAGGCGTGCTTTCAGCTCCCGGATAGTAGTAATAAAAAACCGTCATTCCGGCCGAAAACTTATCGAAAGTTTTGATATAACCTGTATAAAAATCCCACTCAACTGAAGCATCTCGTAAATAGTTAGAACTTACATTCGATGCCCAAGTTCCCACAAATAATCCATTTGGATTGGTATAATCGAGACCTATTTGTAATGCTGGTTTGCCCCAAGTTTGTTGAAAACCACGTGATATATATTGACTTGCGAAGGTGACATTAGCACTGTATGGAGAAATTTTTTCTTGTTCATTTAATTGTTCAGCATGTACCACACCGGTAGATATAATGAGAGAAGCAACACCCAAAATTTTTCTCATTCAATAATTCCTTTTAAATATTACCTATAATCTTAAAGTTTAAAAATAACATGATAATTCAATTTAAAACGTATTAAAAAGTTATAAATTTAAATTTCTAGACACTTCTTCTTGGCTATAGATCTCTTCAATGCAGTCTAAGATTTTAGGAATATAAGAACTTTGGTCCATGTTACGCATAGATAGAGAAATAGGACTATAAGCTTCTAAGTCCAAGATATTTAAATAAGTTAAATTCTTCATCCCAATATCACAGGCACTTTCGGGAATAATACAAATACCCTCTCCAGATGCCACTAAGCCAAGTGCCATATGAATTTCGCGGACTTCAGTCAGTTTGGCAGGAACAAGACCTAATTTGGTAAACAAAGCTTGAATCGTGGTCGAAAAATTCGGCTTAGGTGTGGTTGGATAAGAAAAAATTGTCTCATTGATAATTTGAGATAAATAAATTCCTGATTCTTGGAACTCACTTAAAGGATGTTTTTTATGAATCGCCAGTTTTAATTTTTCTTTTCGAAGTAAAAGTCTCTTAATGGCAGGATCACTAATCGGCAATCGACCAAAACCTAAATCAATTTTACCTAACTTTAGAGCCTCGACCTGATCTCGTGTACCACATTCAATAAGCTCGACATGAATGTCAGGATTTTTTTGTCTAAATAGATAAATGACCTGCGGTAATCGCCCATAAAGAAGCGAACTCACATAGCCAACTTTAACGACATTCTCGACCAGCTTCATTTTTTTAGCCATTGAAGCAGCTTGAGCCGTATGCGTTAGAATCTGAACAGCATGTTGGTAAAAAAACAGCCCTGCCTCTGTCACTTTTAATGGACGTGAGCCTTTCACAAACAAATCAATACCTAATTCTTCTTCTAGTTTTTTAATTTGTCGCGTGAGTGGTGGCTGGGCAATAAAAAGCTTCTCAGCCGCTTTTGTGAGACTTTGTTCTTCCACAACGGTAACAAAATAACGTAGATGTCTTAATTCCATTAATATACCTTTTTAGTATCTTAAAATACCGTTCTATATCTATTTTAGGCTATTACATTCTTCTATGGTATGTAAACAAGTTCGTAATAGTTGAAACTTCATGTATAGAACCATAGAAACCATACTTGTGGATATTCCAACTATCCGTCCTCACCAGCTGTCTGTGACTACAATGCGTACCCAGACTTTGGTGCTCGTTAAAATTACGACCACGGATGGTATTGTCGGTTGGGGTGAAGCGACCACCATTGGTGGACTGAACTATGGTGAAGAAAGTCCTGAAAGTGTCAAAGCCAATATTGATACTTACTTTGCACCATTACTCGCATCAGTTAAAGATTTAAATGTGGCTCAAACACTAAAACTGATTCGTAAGAATATTAATGGTAACCGTTTTGCGAAATGTGCCATTCAGACTGCCCTACTTGATATTCAAGCAAAACGACTAGGCGTACCGTTAAGTGAAGTTTTAGGTGGCCGTTTGCGTGATAGTTTACCTGTACTTTGGACGCTCGCGTCTGGTGACACAGAAAAAGATATTGCTGAAGCTCGCAAAATGATTGAGCTAAAACGTCATAACACGTTCAAACTCAAAATCGGCTCACGTCCTTTGCAACACGATGTTGATCATGTGATTGCAATTAAAAAAGCATTAGGTGCAGATATTAGTGTACGTGTTGACGTAAATCGTGCATGGTCAGAACTGGAATGTATTCAAGGTATTCAACAGCTACAAGATGGCGGAATTGATTTAATTGAGCAGCCTTGCGCCATTCAAAATACTGAAGCACTTGCTCGTTTAACGCGTCGTTTTGATGTTGCAATCATGGTAGATGAAGCTTTAACTGGCCCTGACAGCGCATACCGTATTGCAAAAAGTCATGGTGCAGATGTATTTGCGGTGAAGATTGAACAATCAGGTGGTCTGATCGAAGCATGTGAAGTTGCCAAGATTGCAGGTTTGGCTGGAATCGACCTTTATGGCGGTACGATGCTTGAAGGCCCTGTAGGTAGCATGGCTTCTGCTCATGCGTTTGCAACCTTTGAAACACTAGCGTTTGGCACAGAATTATTTGGTCCATTATTACTTACCGAAGAAATTTTGAAAGAACCACTACGCTACGAAAACTTTGAATTGCACTTGCCAACAGCTCCAGGCTTAGGCATTGAAATTGATGAAAATAAACTTGAAAAGTTACGTCGTTAAGGCAACAGGATAAGGAGTTTCCCATGTTATTTCATGTACGTATGGATGTGCATATTCCACTTGATATGCCGGCCGACAAAGCGAATGAAATTAAGGCTGTTGAAAAAGCCTATTCGCAAGACTTACAGCGTCAAGGTAAATGGCGCCACATCTGGCGTATTACAGGCCAATACTCAAACATCAGTATTTTTGATGTTGAGAGCAATGAAGAGTTGCATAACATTTTACAGGGATTACCACTTTATCCTTACATGAACATCGAAGTGATGGCGCTTAATCGCCACCCTTCTTCTGTTCGTGATGATGATTCGTAATCTAAGAAAATAGTTTGAGTGTGTGGTCTGAAGCACACTCAAAAACTAAATACACTGATTCAAAAGGTAACAAGGAACGTGGTAGACACTATTTGCTAGCAAAACAAAATGCCCGCAGCTCTGCCACCCAAAACCGTATTGCATACTTAAGGAGCTTTAGTATGAACCGTCAACAAATTGATGCGCTTGTAAAACAAATGAATGTCGACACTGCAAAAGGCGAAGTCGATGCACGTGTTCAACAAATTGTAGTGCGCCTTCTCGGGGATTTATTTCAAGCCATCGAAGACTTAGACATCCAACCTTCAGAAGTATGGAAAGGTTTGGAATATTTTACCGATGCTGGTCAAGCAAACGAACTTGGACTTTTAGCAGCTGGCTTAGGTCTAGAGCACTATCTTGATTTACGTGCAGATGAAGCGGATGCAAAAGCTGGTGTTACGGGTGGCACACCTCGTACCATCGAAGGCCCACTTTATGTAGCGGGTGCACCTGAATCTGTTGGTTTTGCTCGTATGGATGATGGTACTGAAACAGGCAAAATCGATACCTTAATTATTGAAGGTACTGTGACCGATACTGATGGCAATATCATTGAAAATGCTAAAGTTGAAGTATGGCATGCCAACAGTTTGGGCAACTACTCATTCTTTGATAAGTCTCAATCTGACTTCAACTTACGCCGTAGTATTTTGACTGATGCTGATGGTAAGTATGTAGCATTAACTACGATGCCAGTAGGCTATGGTTGCCCGCCAGAAGGCACAACTCAAGCCCTTCTTAACAAATTAGGCCGCCATGGTAACCGTCCATCTCACGTTCACTACTTCGTTTCTGCACCGGGTTACCGCAAGCTTACAACTCAATTCAACATTGAGGGTGATGAGTACTTATGGGACGACTTTGCCTTCGCTACTCGTGATGGTTTAGTGGCAACAGCAGTTGATGTGACTGACCCAGCTGAAATTCAACGCCGTGGTTTAGATCACGCTTTCAAACACATCACATTTAACATCGAACTTGTTAAAGATGTTGATGCTGCACCGTCAACTGAGGTTGAACGTCGTCGTGCTAGTGCTTAATTGAAAGTATATGTGAGTTAAAAGTTCGCTTTTGACTCACAAAACTTAGTCCATTTATTACTACCATTAGGAATTTTAAATAAATTTTTAGCGGTAGTAATACATCACGTTACCTCATGCTCTAAGGTTTCTCACATGATTGACAAAAGTAAGTCCTCACTAAGCGAGGCACTATCGCAGATTAAGGATGGTGCAACCATTCTGATTGGTGGTTTTGGTACCGCAGGACAACCCGCTGAACTCATTGACGGACTGATTGAACTGGGTGTTAAAGATTTAACTATTGTCAGCAACAATGCCGGTAACGGTGATTACGGTCTGGCGAAACTGCTTAAAGCCGGTTCAGTTAAAAAAGTGATTTGCTCTTTCCCACGTCAAGCAGACTCTTATGTGTTTGATGAACTGTACCGCGCCGGAAAAGTCGAACTTGAAGTAGTTCCGCAAGGCAATCTGGCTTGCCGTATTCAGGCAGCCGGTATGGGACTTGGAGCTGTGTTTACCCCAACAGGTTTTGGAACACTTTTAGCTGAAGGCAAAGAAACCCGCCAAATTGATGGGAAAGATTATGTGCTTGAATATCCGATCAAAGCTGACTTTGCCTTGATTAAGGCTTACAAGGGCGATCGCTGGGGCAATCTGGTTTACCGTAAATCTGCACGTAACTTTGGCCCGATCATGGCCATGGCTGCTGATATCACCATTGCTCAGGTGTCTGAGGTGGTTGAGCTAGGTGGATTAGACCCGGAACACATCATCACCCCAGGTATCTTTGTACAGCATGTTGTACAAGTACAGCCCGCACAGTAAGCAATAAGGAGAAATAACATGAGCTACCAGAAACTCAGCCGTGACCAGATTGCAAAGCGTGTGGCACAAGATATTCCAGATGGTGCCTATGTAAACTTAGGTATTGGCTTACCGACCAAGATCGCCAGCTACCTACCGAATGACAAAGACATTTTTCTTCATTCTGAAAATGGCCTATTGGCTTTTGGCCCACCACCAGCGGCAGGTGAGGAAGACCCTGAACTGATTAATGCGGGTAAAGAGTTTGTGACCATGCTTGAAGGCGGCAGCTTTTTTCATCATGGCGATTCATTTGCCATGATGCGTGGAGGTCACCTTGATATTGCCGTACTTGGCGCCTTTCAGGTTGCAGCCAATGGTGACTTGGCGAACTGGCACACCGGTGCACCGGATGCGATTCCTGCGGTAGGTGGTGCGATGGATTTGGCTGTAGGTGCCAAGAAAGTCTTTATCACTACAGACCATGCAACCAAGCAAGGTGAGCCGAAGATTGTCGCTGAGCTCACTTATCCGGTAACAGGTAAGCAATGTGTTGACCGTATTTACACTGACCTGTGTGTGATTGATGTGACTAAAGATGGTTTAAAGGTGCTTGAGAAAGTGGAAGGTCTCAGCTTTGATGAGTTACAGGCTTTAACGGGTGCAACTTTGATTGATGCGACTCAAGGGTAAGGTTTATAGGTCAAAGAATTACTGCAACATTCACTATGGTGACAGGCGACATGGATGTCGCCCGTTGGACAGGGAGGCAAGGAAGCCTCCTCTGTTCAACAAAGGTTTTTGTTAC